>DATDRW010000060.1:0-19935 GCA_035291545.1 Acidimicrobiia bacterium | reverse complement strand
AGGGTGCGCCAGCCATGATCCCGGTGCGAAGGCTCCGCAGGTCGGCGGCGGCGGCGTCGAGCGCCTCCAGTTCTGCGATGAACATGGTGGGAACGCCGTACAGGCTGGTGCAGCGCTCCTCCTCGACCGCTCGGAGGACCGCGTCGGCTTCGAAGGCCGGTCCCGGCACGACCATCGTCGCCCCGTGAGTGGTGCACGCCAGATTTCCCAGGACCATGCCGAAGCAGTGGTAGAAGGGCACGGGAATGCACACCCGGTCCGCTTCGGTGTAGCGGCACAACTCCCCGACGAAGAACCCGTTGTTGAGGATGTTGGCGTGGCTGAGGGTGGCACCCTTGGGGAACCCGGTCGTTCCCGAGGTGTACTGGATGTTGATCGGTTGACGCGGGTCGAGGCGACGCCGGCGGACAGCCAGGTCGGCGGTCGTGACAGGACCCGGTTCGGAGAGCCCGCCCCACTGCGGCGAGTCGAGGAAGACCGTCTCCTCCAGTCCCGTGAGCCGGGGCGCCACCTCACCGACCATGCCGCGGTAGTCGGAGGTCTTGAAGTTCGGGGCGGCGACCAGGAGGCGGCACTCCGACTGGGCGAGGGCGTACTCGACCTCGGAGGTTCGGTAGGCCGGGTTGATGGTGACGAGGATGGCGCCCACCTTGGCGGTGGCGTACTGGAGCAGCACCCATTCGGCGCAGTTGGGCGACCAGATGCCGATCCGATCACCGACTTCGATGCCCCGCCGCAGCAGCCCGCGTGCCAGGAGGTCGACCGCCTCGTTGAATCCGGCATAGGTGTAACGCCGCGCCTGATGCCGCACCACCAGCGCCTCGCGGTCGCCGAAGCGTCGCACCGTCCGCTCGAGATTGGCCCCAATGGTCTCTTCGAGCAATGGGCGGTCGGTGGGTCCTCGATCGATGGATGGTTGCGTGACACACCCCCGGGTCCTGACACCACCTGGGTATCAGGTGGGTCGGGGAAGCCGCCAGGGGCATAGTGCCCGTCACGTGACGTTGGTGATGCTCACGGCTGAGCCGGCGGCGTCATCCGACGAAGACGAGGACGAGGACGTGGCCGGGAATGTCGGAGACCGTCCTGAGCGCGCAAGCGCTGCGGGTCGGGGCACCGGGTGACGGCGCCGCCGGATCCCGTCGGAGGTGGTGACAAGCGAAGGCCCAAGGAACCTTCACGACCCTTCCCCGCACTTCCCCAAACGAGGTGGTTGTCGCATCGGCACCTTGGGCCTTGCATCGCCGAACCTACGGCCGGCCGAGGACCCGGTCAAGCCCTTCGCACAAGCCGGGTTTTCGCGCCATCCACCACGCAGCTGAAGCGTTCTGCACCGGATGCACGACCGATCGTGGCCTCGACCCCGGTTGCCAACATATCCACATCAATCCACAGGGGGTTGTGCACATCGTCTGTCGACAAAGGCCGCTCAGGTTTCTTTTTCGCGGCTGAAGGCGAGCCGTACCAGCGGTGGGAAGGCCACCTCCACGAGGTTCCACGCCTCGCCGAGGACGAGCTCGAGCTCGTGGGGGGTGACTTCTTCGACGGGGATCCTGCCGACGAGCAGCACTTCGCCCTCGCCGTCGACCGCAAAGTGGAGACGCCTCGTCGAGGTGTTGCGCACCAGGCATTGCCGGTAGACTTCGAGATGGTGGAAGCGGGGCTCGGGGATCATGCCCGCTTCGATGCCGAGGGTGCGGTCGCCTACCTCGAACCACACCGTGGTGAAGTCGCGAACGGTCTGGCGCATGCGCACCCCACGGCGACCCTCATGGTCGCCCGCCCAGACGACATCGCTCTTCGGATCGCCCACCCACGCCGCGGTGACGGCGGCCACGATCCCTTCAAGGGTCACTCGACGAGACCCCGATACAGCTCGAACAGCCGGTCCGCGGTGGCGTCCCAGGAGAAGCCGGCCGCATGCTCGACCGCGCCCGCGAAGAGGCGCGCTTGGGTCGCAGGATCGTCGAGGATCGAGCGGAGGGCGGCGGCGTAGTCGGCGGGGTCGTGACCGGCGATGAGGTACCCGGAGTGCCCGTCGGCCACGGCGTAGGCGAGACCGCCGACCCGCGAGGCGACCACCGGAGTGCCACACGCCTGGGCCTCCACGGCAACCAGGCCGAACGACTCGGACCGCGAGGGCACGATCACCGCGTCCGCCGCCCGGTAAACGCAGGCGATGTCGCGGTGCGGACGGGGCGGCAGGAACGACACGCGGCCCGGGGCCAGGGAGGCGGCCATCGATTCGAGGTGGAGCAACTCGGATTCACCCGCGGGACCGCTCGGCCCGCCCACCACGAGGAGCCGGACCCCGTCGAGCCGGGCGATTGCCTTCACCGCCACGTCGATGCCCTTGAGCGGCTGGATGCGTCCGACGAAGGCGACGAGCGGGCCGGCCTCGAGCCCGAGACGGGCACGCGCCCGCTCCTTGCTGCCCGGCCGGAACACCGTGTGATCCACGCCCGGCGGCGAGACACAGATCCGCTCGGGATTGGCCTGGTAGTGCTCGATGAGGTTCGCCGCCTCAGCCGGTGTCGAGGCGACCACACAGCCTGCCCGCGCCACCACCTCCGTCTCGGCGGCGATCCGAACCAGCGACTCGCGCGGCTCGCCCGGAGCCCGGGTGGCCTCCTTGACCCGCCCCAGGGTATGAAACGAGATGGCGAGGGGCACCGACAGCACCTCCTGGAGGAGCACGCCCGCCCAACCCGAGAGCCAGTAGTGGCTGTGCACCAGGTCGGGGGTGGCGTCGTGGCCGACGATCCATTTGGCCACGCCCTCAGCGAATGAACCGACGAGGTCGGCGCGGTCGACGCCGGCGGCGTCCACCTGAACGACGCAGTAGCCGGGCGCAACCTCGGTCTCGTCCGGGGCGGCACCGTCGACGCGCCGGGTAAAGACGTCGACGCGAACGCCGCGACCCGCCAGCGTCCTTGCAAGCGAGTCGACGTACACGTTCATGCCTCCGGCGTCTCCGGTGCCCGGCACCGCCAGCGGCGAGGAGTGGATGCTGAGGAACGCCACCCGCCCGATCACACGACCCCCTCGAGCAGGTAGAGGGGCCGGGGATCGGCTCCGAGCCGTGCCTTGTACTCCTCCCCGCCCTTGAGGAAATCGAACCGGCGTCGCCCCGAGGCGATCACCGCCTCGATGAGCGAGGTGACGAGCACGATTCCCGGGGAGAGGGCGGCCCGTCCCGGGTCGAACGCGGAGTTGTATAGGTAGTAGGTGTCTTCGTCCTCGAAACCGAACGCAGCCCCCACCGGCCGACCGTCACCGTCGACGAGTACGTCGATGACCGCCCCGGCATCGTCGATCAGGGATCCGAAGAAGCCCTCGATCCCCGAGGTCATGAATTCGCCCTTGACGCCGGGGGCGGTCCGGTGCATCGCGACGAACTCCCCGACGGCCTGCGGATCACGCCGCAGCACCGGGGGCCCCGCCTGCGCCGCAAAGCGGCGGCGCTTACGGCGCACCTCGTGGCGCTGCTTCCCCTCCAGGGTCTCGAGATACGCCTCGAGATCTCCGGGGAGCTCCAGCACCATGGCGGCATCGTGTTCGGTCATCGTCAGTGAAACCCCGGCAACGCCGAATTGTTTCACCATCTCCTCCGCAGCCTCGATGGGGAGCGAGTCGAATGCCAGGCGGCAGCCCGGCCGAAGGGAGGCGACGACCTCGCCTGCCACCGCGCCGAGGTCGGTGCCGAGCGGAGAGTGGTAGTCGGTGAGCTCCGCCTCGCCGGCGAGCGTCGCGAGCCGGCCGTCGACCACGAGGACGAGCGCCCCCTCCCCGGCCCGAACCGGAGTGAGTACTCCGCGGCCGCGGTGATGCCACCAGGCCCCAAGGAATCCCGCGTGGGGAAACGGCCCGGTGTGGGGAGCGAGTGCCTCGAGCCCGGCGAGATCGGCCCAGTCCGTCATCGTTCGATCACCTCGAGGCGGCCCACGGGGGCACCACCGCCCAGAACCGTCGGCGCCAGCACCTCGGCGAGCCGGCGGAGCGGATGACCGGTCAGGATCCCGAGATCGCTCATCAGGGTGAGCACCGCGACGTCGGCGGCGGCGCCGTCACCCGTCCAGCACTTGGCGGCAAAGCCCATGCCTCCTTCCGGCCAGGCGATCCCGATGCATCCCATCGCCCCACCCTTGACGACCGCCGGGAACCATCGGGCGATGATCGTCTCGGGACCGTCGCCGTCGCGGGTGAGAGAGGCGAAGCTCATCGCCGCGCTCCGCACCCGGGCGAGATCCGAGTCGACGGCGATCCGGCTGAAGGCCGTCGCCAGGCCGACCACGTCGCCGCGCGGGGTGGAAACGCCACAGCCGTCGATCCCGACGGGCGTCACCGGGCGCCGGGTGACCTCGGCGGCGTACGCGACCATTGCCATCTGCAGGGGGTGGTTCGCCGCGGTGTACTCGAGCGACCAGTCGCGGGCAACACACGCCCGCAGCATCGCCGCATGCTTCCCCGAGCAGTTGTGGAACACCGGTTCCGGCTCCGAGCGTCCGTGCGAGGCCCAGAGCCGGTCGGCGACGGCGCTGCCCGGGCGGTCGGGAGGACAACGCAGATGACCGGCTTCGAGTCCCACCTCGAGCAGCATCTGCTCGACGTAGGCGACGTGCACCGGGTGGCCCCGGTGGCTGGCGCCGGCGATGGCCAGTTGTTCCATGCCGAGACCGGCGCCGTGCCGTTCGGAAACGGCGGCCTGGATCGGCTTCATCGAGGATCGCAAGAAGAACTCGCGGCCTGAGACGTCACCCGAGGCCGCGATCACCCGGCCCTCCGCATCGACCGCAGCCGCGGCGACGGGATGCACGGCCTCGACGAGACCGCTCCGGATCGAACCGACGATCACTCTCGGGCCAGCAGCCCACCGGGATCGGCCAGGCCCTCCCGATAGCGGCGGGTCAACTCCTCCTGGAGCCGATCGAGGGCGGCGTGAACGACCTTGCGCTGCTGGGACACCTCGACCTCGACGTCGGTGAGGAAGGCATGGGTGTCGCGCAACTCGTCGTCGCTGAACGCCGACAGCCTGGCGAGGAAGTCGCTCTGCAGCGCCCGATCGACGAGCCGGCGACCCGGCGAGGGGATGTCGGGGACCTCGATCGGGACGGCGCGGGTGGGGAGGCCAGAGTGCGACGTGTAGGCGCCCTCGGAGAGGATGCGGGGAAGGGCCTCGAGCAGGGTTTGCTGCTCCTCACCGGCGCGGCGGCGCATCTCGAAGGCGAGCAGGTCCATCCGCCCGTGGAGCATCCGCCGGTGATACGAGAGCTCGACGTCGAGATCGTCGCACATCGCCCGGCGGGAGCGCAGTTCGTCGAGCGGCAATTCACGGAGGCCGCGGAGGAACCCGGCGTCCTGGATCTGATCGATACGGCGGCGCTTGGTGTCGGTCACGGGATGGAGGGTAGAGGATGCGTGAGCCGGGTCAGGGGCACACGGCCCGCACCGTAGGATACGGATTCACGTTCGTGATTCCACCCGGTCGCATCCCGAAGTGCACGTGGTAAGCACCGGGGGCGGCATTCCCGGTGTCCCCGTTGTAACCGATCAGCTGGCCGCGCTCGACCCGCTGCCCGTCGACCAGGCCGGCGGCGTACCCGTCCAGGTGGGCGTAAAAGTAGTCCACACCGTGGTCGGCCCAGAGGTGGATCACATTGCCGCCGAGGCTCGTAAAGGACAGCCGAACCACCCCGTCGGCGACCGCCACCAACGGAGCCCTGAGGGCGGCGAACATGTCCGTCCCCTGATGATGCCGACCGCCCGATCGGGGGGCTCCCCACGAGTCGGTGAAGAAAGTGGGCGCGGCGATCGGGCAGATCACACCCGGGGTGATCGACATCGGCACACCCTCCGAGGGCGCCCCCAGAGCGGCCCGAATGGCGTCGCGCTGGCGCTGCTCCGCCTCGCGGCGTTGCCGCTCCTCTTCCTCGCGGCGGCGCTGCTCGGCCAGGGCCACCGACGCCGCCACGAAGTCGGCGTCGGCCTCGGTGAACTCGGCCTGGGCGACGGCGAACAGCTCGTTCATCCGCACCACCACTGCATCCGCCTCGACCCTGAGCTCCGCAACCCGGTCGCTGTCGACGCGGAGATCCTCACGCAGCCGCTCCATCTCAGCCGTCGTCGCCAGCAGGGCGTCGAGGGACGACGAATCCGTGTCCACGGCCAGCGCCAGCACCTCGCGGGCGATGATCGACTGCTGCACCATCTCGGGGTTGAACACCGCGCTGAGTGTGTCGCGCTCGTCGCCGTGCATGTAGGAGTCAACGGCCCGATCCCGGATGACGTCGCGCAAGTCCCGCGAGCGCGACTCGTACAGGTCGATCTGCGACCGGAGTCGGCCCACCCGGAAAGTGAGCTCCTCGAGTTCGGCGTTCAGTGCCTCGTACGCCGTCACCGCTGAGTCGAGGTCCGTGAGCGCGGCGGCGCGCTCGAGCGCCGCCTGCTCGCGTTCCTGGCGCGCCCGCTCGACCTCTTCCTCGTCGATGGAGAGGGCCGGGATCATCCCCTGGGTGAGGGACACGACGGTGAGGACGGCGAGCGCGAGGGCTCGCCGCCGAAACGGCTTCACGATTCGCATCGTATGGTCTGGACCCTTCATTCCCTGGGATTCTCTTCGGCAGGTGCAGCGCCGAGGTGAACCCGATGGTGCCGCACATCCAGGTTTATGGGACGCGTCGACGACCGGACGGTCGGTGGTCCGCAGCCCACCGTCCGCCAAACGGGGAACGGGTAAACGGGCGACGGGCGACGGGCGACGATCCGCGGTGCGCGCCCTAAGGTCAGGCCCGATGCCCATACGGTTCCGCTCCGATCTCGATCGCATCCAGGCGTATCGGCCCGGACGGGCCATCGCAGAGGTGGCGGCGGCATACCGCCTCGACACGGTCGTCAAGCTGGCCTCCAACGAGAGCCCCGAGCCCCCGTTCCCCGAGGTGCAGGCGGTGATCGCCGCCGCCGTCTCCGGTCTCAACCGCTATCCCGACAACGCCAGGCTCGATCTCACCCGGGCACTCGCCGGGTTCTACGGCATCCCTGCAGATCGCATCTGGTGCGGGGGCGCCAGCAACGAGCTCACCCTGATCACCGGGCTGTCGATGACGGCGCCGGGAACGAGCGCGGTGTATGCCTGGCCATCGTTCAGCCTGTACCAGATCGCAACCCGGGCCGGCTTCGGCGACGACATCGCGGTGCCGCTCGACGGCGACCATCGCCACGACCTGACGGCGATGCGAGCTGCGGTCCGTCCCGACACGACCGTGGTGTACGTGTGCAACCCGAACAACCCCACGAGTACCCACGTGCCCGGCGATGCACTGGAGGGGTTCATCGATTCGATCCCGGAGCACGTGCTCGTGGTGGTCGACGAGGCCTACGCCGAGTTCGCCACGGCCGCCGGCTTCCGCTCGATGCTCCCGCTGGCGGCCACCCGCGACAATGTGATGGTCACCCGCACCTTCTCCAAGGTCTACTCGCTGGCCGGCTTGCGGGTCGGATACGCGGTAACGGCTCCCGGATCGATCGCCGAGTTCCGCCGCATCCAGCTCCCATTCACGGTGAACACGCTCGGAGAGGCCGCCGCCGTCGAGGCGCTCAGGCACCAGGACCGGGTGCGCGAGCGTGTCGCTCGCAACACTGCCGCCGTTGCCTTTCTCACCGCGTCGCTGCGGGAAGCCGGCATTCCGGTCGCCGACAGCCAGGCCAACTTCATCTACGCCGGATTCGGCGAACGGTCGGGCGCCGTCACCGAGGGCCTGCTCCGCGCCGGGTACATCGTGCGCCCGGCACTCCCAGCAGGATGGCTGCGGATCACCGCGGGCAACCCGGAGGAGAACGAAGGATTGGTGGAAGCACTGATGCGGCTGCTTCGGTGAGCCAAAGGCTGACCGCACGACGGCCGGCAGCATGCAGCATGCAGCCCCGCCTTTCGCCTTTCGCTCTTCGCAAATTGCCAATTGCGGGAGGACCCGAAGGGTCCGACCTCTGCCCATTGCCCTTCGCAGGCGAATCAGCCCCGCGCCTCGGCTAGCTCAGCATTGTCAATATCGACCAGAAGGCGGCGGCCGCCATCAGGGCGCCGTCGAAGTAGGACAAACTGCCGGGGATCGGGCCCTGCACGAAGAAACCGCCGGCGCGAAGCAGTGTGCCGAGATTGCGTCCGGCCACCAGGGCGATGGCGGCGGCCGCCGATGCCCCGATGGCGTTGAGCAGGTCCGGCGCCCACAGCGCCCCTCCGACCGCTCCGGCGAGGACGGCGCCGACGATGAGGGCGACGAGGGGATCGAGGATCGGCATCTCGGAACGGTCCGACAGCCACGAGACGAGCACCGCGACCGTGAGCACGAACAGGAACACCAGGGTTTCGTCGCGCGAACGCAACCGGAGGAGCACCACCGCCGAGGTCCCGGTGGCGGCGACCGCCGCCACGGTGACGCCTGCGGCGAACGAGTCGATGGGCCGGAGAATGGGACGGAACACGCTCCAGATCAGGACGGCCAGCACCGCACCGCCGGTCGCTCCCGCCATACCGATGGCGCCGAAGCGGAAGGTGCCGATCGCACCGGCACCGATGGCGAGGAGGATGGCGGTGTTGGCCATGGGCAGGCTGCGCCTATCGGTGGCCCCGGTGAGATCCAACGCCCATACCGAGGCGATGAGCACCGTCACCACCGTGAACCACTCGAGCGACACGGCGTTGCCGACGAACAGGGCGGCGAACGTCACCACCACCAACACGATCTCGATGCCGATCGGCGATCGCACCACCAGCGCTCCACCGGACACCGGAGGGATCAGGGCAACCTCGGCCCCGGGCCCCACCGGAGCGTCCAGTCCAACGCGATCGCCGTCTACCCAAACCTGCGCCGTCTGCACGGCCCTGGCGAAGTCGGAGCCGAAGCGATCGGTGGCGGCGAGCAGCACCTCTTCGACCGTGGCACCGTCGACGTCGACCGACGACGCTCCCGCCAGTTCGCGGAGGTTGGCGAACAGTCGGAGCCGCGCCATCATCCGGCCGCCACGTCGACGACGCCGGTGATCACGACCTTCCCATCGGGCCGCACCGTCTCGAATCCGTGGCCGTCATCCGATCTCCACACGGTTGTGACCACGTCGCTCCCCGGGACCACCAGATCGGTGAACCGCACAAAGAGCCGGCGCACGCGTGACGGATCGCCGGCCACCAGGTGCTCGACCAGGCCGCCGACTACCAGCGAGAGAGTGCCGAGCCCGTGGTTGATCACCCCGGGCAGCCCGACCATTCGCGCCACGGCATCATCGAGATGGATCGGGTTGTGGTCTCCGGAGGCGGCCGCGTAGGCAGCCGGCATCGCCGCATCGACGTGCCTGGCGAACACGGCGACCGTCTCCCCGCGCTCCGGCGGCTCCGGTCGCAGAGATGGGGGACGCTCGGCGCCGCTCCCGCCACCGCGCACGAAGATCGTGGCTCGCTGCTCATTGACCATCGCCCCATCGGGGGTGGCCGCGATGACCCGGGCGACGAAGGTGGCACCCTTGCCCTTGTCCTCGACCGACACCAGCGAGGGGGAGAGCACCAGGGTGTCTCCGGGGCGCGTGGGCCGGTGGTGCACGATTTCCTCCTCCCCGTGCACGATCATCAGCGGGTTCTCCACGTTCAGTTCGGGATCGGTGGTGACCACGGCCATCAGGGGCAGCCCGTGGACCACCGGGAAGACGACCGAAGCGATCTGATCGGGGCCCGGAGCGTGCCGGGGGTTCGGGTCGCCGGAGGCAGCCGCGTAGGCGGCGATCTCGTCCGCAGTGATGGTGACGGTCACCGGCTCGTAGGTCTTGCCGCCGAGCGAGAAGTTGAGAGGCATCGGGGGAAGGGTACCGGGGCGCGACCGACCTGCGGGCGCAACTCGACGCCCGACGCCCGACGCCAGCTACGGAGAATCGGGATGTCCGACGGGCGACGAGCGACGGGCGACGGGCGACGCCGGCAACACCGTCCCCACGCACTCCCCGAAGCCGATCCGGGGAAGCCCGGAGCGTTGGCACCACCCGCGGAGCGTGACGGTGTCGCCGTCGAGGAGGAAGCTCCGCTCGGATCCATCGTTCATCCGTAGGGGCTCGCGTCCGTTCATGGTCAGCTCGATCAGGCTCCCGTAGGTGCCGGGCTCGGGACCAGACACCGTGCCCGAGGCATAGAGGTCGCCGGGCCGGACGTTGGTCCCGTTGACCGTGACGTGGGCGAGTTGCTGGGCCATCGTCCAGTACGTCCCGGAGAAGTTCGTCCTGGAAATCTCCCGGTCGACGGTGGTCCCCGCCGCCCGCAGCGTCACCTCGAGCTCGAGGTCCACGGCCCAGTCACCGGTGGTGCGCAGATACTCCACCGGCATCGGGTCCTGCCGGGGACCGGGAACCATGTACGGAGCCAGGGCATCGAGTGTCACGACCCACGGGGACACCGACGTGGCAAACGACTTCCCCAGGAACGGGCCGAGAGGGACGTACTCCCAGCGCTGGATGTCGCGTGCGCTCCAGTCGTTGACGAGTACCAGGCCGAAGATGTGATCGCCGGCATCGTCGGCGGCGATCGAATCGCCGAGGGCATTGCCGGGACCGGTGACGAAGCCGACCTCGAGCTCGATGTCGAGTGCCGCGGTCGGTGCGGTGTCCGGTGGTCCGTCGGGCGGCTTCACCTGGCCCCGGGGCCGGCGCACCGGGGTGCCGGACACGACGATGCTGCTCGCCCGCCCGTGGTACCCGACGGGGAGGTGGCGCCAGTTGGGGTGCAACGGCTCGTCGCCGGGCCGGAACAGCCTCCCCAGGTTGATGGCGTGGTGGAGGGAGGAGTAGAAGTCGACGTAGTCGCCGGGATCGAAGGGGCGGCGCAACCGCACCGCCGCCCGCTCCCGGACGGCATCGCCGGGAAGGCGCTCGAATCGATCCGACGACACCAACTCGACCAGTCCCGCCCGGGTCTCCTGCCAGGCGGGGCGACCGAGGGCGAGGAAGGGGTTGAGCACGGGGGCCGCCAGCTCGACCGGGTGCGGCAGGAGACCGGCGCCGGATGCGGCCCGTAGGTCGATCACGTGGTCGCCCAATGCGACACCGAGGCGGGGACCGTCGCCGGGGTCGAACACGCCGTAGGGGAGGTTCTCGAGGGGGAAATCGCTTCCCGGCGGGACCGGTACCCGCGGCTTCACGAGGCCACCGGGAGGATGCCGAGCGCGGTGAGGTCGGCGACCGGCTCGTCGAACGAGCACGAGCCGTATCCGACGAACAGGTCTCGCCGGACCGCGGCGAGATCGCCGGCATCGATGCGGTGGTCGCGCCAGACCAGACCGCGTGCCGTGAGGTCGAACCCGCCGGGGTCGGTGTCGGCCAGCACCTCGGCGAGTACCGCCGGGGAGACGCCGCCGTGGGCGAGTGCCGCGGCGGCGAGCAGGTTCACGAAGCCGTGGTGGGTGAAGCCGGTGGCGGGATCCGTGTGCCGGAACGGGTGGTGCAACCCGGCCGTCGCCTTCACCGGCAATCCGCGATCACGGCAGGCGGCGAGAAAGCCGGCGAGCACCTCAGGGGAGGGAAAGGCCTCGGCAACGACGCCCCCGCACCGCACCTTTGCCCCGAGCGTCCGCCCGGAGGCGGCCCGGGCGGTGACGAGGACGTCGAGCGCCGGTTCTACCGGTCGCCGCCACGGCACCTCGAAGAAAACCACGCTCTGGAGGGTCTCCATGAGCCGGACGACCAAGGCGGTGTCCGCCCCGTCGGCAAGCGGGGTCTCCACCGCATCCACGTCGGCGCCACCCGACATCTCGGCGACGAAGTCGGCGATCGCCGCAGCCTCGTCGGGCCGGGCCGTGACCACGAGCGACCAGGGCTCCTCGTCCTCGGTCATCGTCGTGGTCAGCAACCCGGCGAGTTCGAGGAGCCGATCGGCCGGGCAGATGAACCGGTCGACCATCCACGCCTGCGGTCCGGTGCGGGCGGCGCGATACTCCGCCACGGCCTCCTCCATGCCGAGGGAAGCAGGCGGGAACAACCCGGCGTAGTCGATGAGCCCGGTCAGCGCCTCGCGACGGGCGTCGCGCCGGGTGATCTCGGGGAGCATGGAGGGAGGGTACCGGGGGGAGCGCGTTCGGTCGTCTCGGGCCGCAATGGGCAATGGGCAATGGGCAATAGGCAATACCGCACCCTCGCCCCTCGCTTCCCGCCTCCCGCCTCCCGCCTCCCGCGGGAAGCGGGTAGCTGGTGGCGGGGCGCGGGCCTCCCCCGCTTGCTCCCCGAAGTTGCCACAATGCTCCTACTCGATTCCAGGAGCACGAGATGAAGGTCGATCAAGGCACGCTCGCCCGCGCCAGGACGATGGCGACACGCGACACCTTCCCGATCAAGGGTTTCTCCCACCTGGAGTGGTGGGTCGGGAATGCCTTTCAGGCCGCCCAGTTCTTTCGCAACCTTCTCGGCTTCCGCATCGTCGGATACCGGGGTCCCGAGACCGGCACACGGGAGACCGCCTCGTACCTCCTCGAACAGGGGCAGATCCGGTTCATCGTGACCGGGGCGATGGGTCCCGACCATCCGGTGAGCGAACACGTGCACCGGCACGGTCCCGGCATCCACGACGTCGCCATCCAGGTGCCCGACGCCGAGGCCGCATTCGAGATCGCCCTCGAGCGCGGAGCCGATCCGGCCGACAAGCCACACGCGATCGAAGACGACCGGGGCCGGGCCGTGATCGCGGCCATCCAGGCCTACGGCGACACCATCCATTCCTTCGTCGAGCGCGAAGGAGAGATCCCCGGATTCGAACCGCGTGAGGACACCATCGCCCGGCCGATCGGCCTCGAGTTCGTCGACCACGTCGTGGCGAACGTGGAACTCGGGAAGATGGACTACTGGGTCGAGTTCTACGAGCGGGTCTTTGGATTCACCCTGCTGCGCCACTTTGACGACGAGGCAATCAGCACCAAGTACACCGCCCTCATGTCGAAGGTGGTGTGGGACGGGACCGGGATCATCAAACTGCCGATCAACGAGCCGGCCGCGGGGCTGAAGCGCTCCCAGATCGACGAATATCTGCAGTTCTATCGCGGTCCCGGGGTGCAGCACATCGCCATGCACACCAGCGACCTGCTGACGACCGTCGGTCACACCCACACGCGTGGGTTGGAGACGCTGGCGGTGCCCGCCACGTACTACGAGGACGTGTGGAAGCGCATGCCCGACGTCGACATCGACCGCAAGCGCGTAGAGGAGCTTCAGGTGCTGCTCGACCAGGACGAGGGCGGCTACCTGCTGCAGATCTTCAGCCGGATGCTGCAGGACCGCCCGACGGTCTTTTTCGAGTTCATCGAGCGCCGCGGCGCCACCGGGTTCGGCCAGGGAAACTTCAAGGCGCTGTTCGAGGCCATCGAGCGCGAACAGGCGAAGCGGGGCAACCTCTGATCGAGATCGTCGAGGTCGGTCCCCGCGACGGCCTGCAGAACGAGGTCGTCGTCCTCTCGGTGGAAACCCGGATCGAGCTGATCAGACGGATGGAGCGTGCCGGAGCCGGCCGCATCGAAACGGTCTCCTTTGCCCACCCGCGCCACGTCCCGCAGATGGCAGGCGCCGAGGAGATCTGCGCCACCCTGACGGAGCGCTCGTTCTCGGCGATCGGCCTCGTGCTCAACGAGCGCGGGCTGGATCGGGCTCTGGGCTGCGACCTGGACGAGATCAACTGCGTGGCGTACGCCGCCGACGGCTACTCGCTGAAGAACAGCGATGCCCCGGCCGCGGAGCGCAACGCTGAGGCCGCAGCGCTCGTCGCCCGGGCGAAGACGGCGGGACGCCGGGTCTCGGTCACGATCGCGGTCGCCTTCGGCGACCCGGTCGACGGCGCGGTGCCCCCGGGCCACGTCGCCGACATGGCCGCCGTATTCGCGGCGGCGGGGGCCGACGAAATCGCCCTCGGCGACACGATCGGGGCCGGCAACCCCGTTGCCGTCGAGCGCCTCGTGCCTGCGGTGATCGCGGCCGTCGGCAAGGTGGGAGTGCGCTGCCACTTCCACAACACCCGCAATGCCGGCTACGCCAATGCGGTAGCGGCGGTGCGGTCGGGGGTGGGGGCACTCGACGCCTCGGTGGGGGGGTTCGGCGGCAGCCCGTTCTCCCCCGGTGCCGGGGGCAACGTCGCCACCGAGGACCTCACCGCCCTGCTCCGCGACATGGGGATCCCGACCTCGATCGACCCGTGGCTTGCCGCCGAAACCGGCACGTGGCTGGCCGGCGCCCTGGGCCACGACCGCGCACCGGCGATGCTGGGAAGGGTGGCCCGTCCCGGGTGATCCCCGAACGGGCTAGGAGATCGTGACGACGAACGAGGTCTCGACCGGATCTCCGCCGACCTCGATGAGCGCCCGCAGGTCCCCTGCGGATAGAACCCCGTCTTGGTCGAAGTCGATCCACAGGCGCAGCCACAGCGTGGCTCCGGTGGTCACGCCGTCGGGGAGGGCCACCTCGAGGTCGTCGGCCGTTCCCGGGTCGACCGGCGCCACCGCCAGACGGATTCCCGGCGCGCCGGAGGCGTTGGAGAGGATCTCGATGAACCCCGCCGCCGGAACCTCGGCTGAGCCAACGAGGAAGGTCTCGCCGGCGGTCTCCTGATCGGCGACGACGAGCACCGCGGGTTCCCGCCGGAGCACGGTGACCACGACGCCGGTGGCGGCAAGCGATCCGTCGTCGCGGACGGCTATCTCATCGCCGTCGGGGCCCGGAGTGAATTCGCCGTCCTCGTCGCGGTCGACCCAAGCCACCGCGAATGCGAGTCCTGTGATCGGGAGAGGTGGTTCCAGCGCCAGGGTGAGCTCCCCGACCTCGCCGGCAAGGAACAGCCCGCTCACCGCCAGCACGGCCCCCGGTTCACCGCCCTCGTTTTGCTGCACGGCGATGAATCCGGGGGCGGGGAGCAGCCCACCGGCGACGACCAGGCTGGTGCCGTCGGTCACCTGCTCTTCGAGCAACGCCTCCGCCGGCCCCAACGGCGGGAGCAGAGTGATCGTCACGGTGGTGGTTGCCGGCTCCCCGCTGGCCTCGGTGGCGATCTCGTCGATGAACGAGTCGGGCGGCTCGTAGCGAAACTCTCCGTCGCCGTCGACGTCGATGTGGATCGTGAGGTGGACGGTGGTCGTTTCGGCGATCGGGACCAGGAACGAAACCGGTACCGCGGAAATCACCCCCTTGGACAAGAGCTCGCTGATCCCGATGACCTCGCCCGGCGAGCCGTCGTTGTCGGCCCTCGCCACCACCCATCCCGCCGCCGGAAGCGACAGCGAATCGATGAGCACCGAGGAACCCTCGGACCGCTGATCCTCGGCGACGATGTCTGCCGGCCCCGTGGCGATCGGCTCGTCTTCGATGAGGGCGACGCTCGTCGTCGTGGTACCCGACGACTCGTAGGCGCACGCCGCGGCGAGCAGCAGCAGGGCGGCGAGCGGGGATAGCCGGCGGAACATCGCTCGGGGAGGGTACTCAGGATCGGGGACTGCAAACCCGGATCAGCCCGAGGCAACCACCTCGCGATCCAGGCGCCGAACAGACGCAACGCCATCTCGCGCTGCCGGTCGGCGCCGGAGCGCACCGCGTTCGGCGAGTGCATGCGGGCCGTTCGACCCTGGCCGGGTGACCTCGCTCGTGCGTGAATTCACTCAGGCGTCGAGTCGAGGACCGACACACGATGCGGCTCGAGTTGTCCAACCGAACGGAGTTCGCCCGGCGGGCCCTCGGGGTTCTCGCCGCTGCGCCGGACACGATCCGGAAGGGTTCCGATCTCGCTGCGGAAGTCGGCACGACCCGTCACTACCTCCCCCAGGTGATGCGACCCCTGGTCGAGGCGGGATGGGTGGTGTCGGAGCCGGGACCGACCGGGGGATACCTGATCACCCGCGCCCCCGGATCGGCCACGCTGTGGGACCTGATCTCGATCGTCGAGAGCCGGGCCGACGAGGGACGCTGTGTGGTCACCGGCGGTCCCTGCACCGAGGATGCTTCGTGCTCCGTACACCGCGCCTGGCAGAAAGCGCGCTCTGCCCTCCAGAGGGAGTTGGCAGCGGCACCGGCGATCGACCGGTCTCGCGCCGTGGGATGATATTCCGTCTACACGAGATGAACGGCGCTCCCGTCGGGGCGCCATATTCAACCCATGATCAAGGGAGACACATGCGACGCGTGACGATCGTCCTCCTGGCGTTGGCCGTCGCGGCCTGCGGCGGCGGCTCCGAAAGCGAGGAGACCACCACGACGATCGCCACCGGGACCGGCGATGCGGCTCGCGGTCGGGAGATCTTCAACGGCACCTGCATCGCCTGCCACGGCCCCGGCGGGATCGGGGTGGAAGGTCTCGGCAAGCCGCTGACCACCTCCGAGTTCGCCGCCGGCCTCACGGACACCGAGCTGCTGGCGTTCCTCGACATCGGAAGGGCTGCGGACGACCCCCTCAACACCACGGGAGTCCTCATGCCGCCCCGGGGCGGAAGCCCTTCGCTGACCGACTCCGACCTCATCGACGTCATCGCCTACGTGCGCACCATCAACGGCTGACGCACAGACAGCAGGCACCAGGCACCGGCATGCAGCACCGCCGTTGCCTCTCGCCCTTCGCCGGGCTCCGCAGGGCCGACCCTCGAAGTACCCTCCGAACATGACGGCCGACACCATCACCTGCACGGAGTGTTCGGGAACCGCACATCGGGTGGGTTACCCGCCTCCCGACGAGGACTTCACCGCCGGCGACGTAGTGGCATACCTGTGTGAGGACTGCGGGCACCGCATGGACGTCGTGGTCGAGGACGACGAGGACAACGAACACCAGCCGTAGCGTTGCGGTAGCCTCCCGCCATCCAACCATGGGGGACGTAGCAATGCGACGATCGCGCAACCTGCTCCTCGCGCTCGGGGTGGTGATGCTGGTGGCGGTGCCGCAAGCATTCGCCCAGGACGCCGAGGAGCCGGTAGTGGACCTGATGGAGTTCATTCCCGAGCAATTCCGGGCCGACTTCAGCGATATCAACGGCGACGGCATCCCCGACATCGGCGAACTGCCACCCGAGGGTGTCGCCGGAATCTGGGACGACAAAGTGGGCGAGGTCACTGAGGACGGCTTCCTCGCCGCCGTGACCGGGAACTTCGACCAGAGCGACACGGGTTCCAGCCTGACCGGCCCCTGTAAGGGGGTCGTCATCACCTACGACGCCGACGGATTGTCGGTCGATGCCATGTTCGACCGGGGCGGGGACGAACCGCTGTACGACATCTACGGCCACCAGAAGATGACCCGGGACAACCCGCTGCTCGTCGACACCGGGGGGACCCTGGTCTACTACGGCTCGAGCATCCCGGCGACGTTCCACGACCACCGCTGGTTCCTCAAGGCCGAGGGTGTGTTCAAGGACGACGGTGGCGATCCCAATCCCCGGGACAAGAACCGCAACGCCGGAGCCGTCGACTTCGGTGACCTGCTCCCCTTCGAGTTCACCGCCCTGCTCAAGGCCAAGGGCGCGTGGGTGGACGGGTGGGGTGCGACCGAACTCCCCGAAATGGCCACCTATCCCGAGCCCAACTGCGTTGGTGAGGGGTGGGTGAAATTCGTCGGACCGAACCCGCTGCTGACCCCGCCGGGCATCCTGGCGATGCTTCTGGCGGCGGCCGGATTCACCGGTGTCCTGTTCAACGCCCGACCGGCGCTGTCGTGGAGAGAGGGATGACGATGGCAGAGACCACACTGAAGAGACATCCGATCCGGGGCTTCATCTGGGGCCTGATCACCGGCGCCGGGGTGGGCCTGTTGCTCATGGTGCTGAGTGTCGTCCCGCTGTCGATTCCGACGCTGATCGTCGCCACCGCGGCGGCCGCGGTGATCGGCATGCTGTGGGGGCTGTTCGCCCCGCCGAAGAAGCCGAAGGGCTCCGCACCGGGAGGATCGCCTCCGGCGGCGCCGGAACCCGCGTGACCGCGGGCATCGGTCGGTAGAGTCGAAGGGGTCGGGCCGCAAGCCCGGCCCCTTCTCATGTACCCACCGCCTCCGCCCGTCGTGTATCGCCGAATCGAGCCACACCCCGGAGCCCGAACGGCGTCCTTCTTCTTCGGTCTGATCGGTGCACTGCTGACGGCGCTGGTCACACTGCTCCGCACCGGGTCGCTTGGAGCCGCCGTGGCCGCTGCCGCGGTCGTGTTCGGCGTCGCGGTCTACGCGATGATTTGGGCGTCCCGGGCCGTCTCCCGCGGGATCGCCACTTTGCTGTTCCTCCTCGTGGCCGGCACCGCCTGGTGGTTGGTGGTTCAAGCGCTCATGGTGCAGCGGGCGCTGACCGACACCGCCGGCCCGGCCGATCCGGCCGATCCCACGGCGTTGGCCGCGGCGGAGTCAAAGATCGAGGCGTTCGATGCCAGCGGCTCGTTCCGCATCGAACTCACGGAAGAGGAGATCGAGGCGGTCATCCAGAACGGACTGTCGGATGCAGAGTCGCCGCTGGCCCGGGTGGAGATCGACATCGTCGACGGAGCACCCCAGGGAACGCTCGGATTCGTCGGCCGGTTCAAGAGCGGGGAGCTCGAGGTATCGGGAGCGGTGTCGGCGGTGCTCTCCGCCGGGGCGGTCGAGGTCGAACTCGTCGACCTCGACTTCGGATCGATGACGGTGCCCGCGATCGCCGACGGCGCCATCGAGGATCTCGTCGAATCGGTGGCCGACCTCAACACGATCCTTGCGGAGAACCGGGCCGACGTGCAGTCGATCGTCCTCGGCGACGACCGGCTGCTCGTCACCGGGACCCAGGGTGGAGGCGAGGTGCTCACCTCGGTGGACCTGCTCGCCGACCTGGAGGCACAGGCCGCTGCGGCCGGCTCGTCGGTCGAGCCGCCCCCGGAGCGCCTCGGTCCGGGTGTGGTGAACGGCACCAGCGCCCCCGGAGCGGTGTTCTACGTCGCCCTGGGCGACTCGCTGGCGGCCAACGTGGGCGTGGACCAACCCCGCGAGGGATACGTGTCACGGCTTCACAACCAGTTGCAGATCCGGGACGGGACCGAGTACGGCCTGCGCAACTTCGGCGTCTCCGGAGAGACCTCGGGAACGCTGATCCGATCGGGGCAGCTCGACCAGGCCATCGCATTCATGGCGGCGAACGAGGTCGGCTACGTCACGATCGACATCGGCGCCAACGACCTGCTGGGCCACCTCGGCTCCGCCGACTGCAGCGAGTCCCTGGACGCACCCGCCTGCGCCGAGCGCATCGACGCCGCGTTCTCCATCTATGCGGACAACATGACCGAGATCTTCGACCGTATCAGGGCGGCGGCGCCCGACGCCACCATCGTGTTCATGCGCGCCTACAACCCGTTCAGTCTCGGCTTCGGCGCCGCGGTCACCCTCGAAGCGGACAGCGACGAGACGCTGGACCTCTTCAACGAGGTCGCGGCGAGGATCGCCGGCGACCGGGAAATCCTGGTCGCGGACGCCTTCACTCCCATGCAGGGGACCACCGCGGCCACCACCCACATGCTCGACGACCCCCCCGACATCCACCCCCTCGCCATCGGCTACGACATCCTGGCGTCGGCGATCGTGGACGCCCTCGGGTAGCATTTTCTGCGTGATCGTCATTGTGTTGTTGGTTGTTGCTTACTTCCTGTATGTCTGGATCCTCGAGGAGAAGTGATGAAGCTGCGTACCGTGCTGGTCGCCGTCCTGGCGATGGCAATGCTCGCCGCGGCCTGTGGCGACGACGACGGCACCGGTGGATACTCCGACGGGGTCCGCGACTCCTACATGCGGGGTTGCACCGGGTCGCAAAGTGAGGCGTTCTGCGAGTGCACGCTGAACGAACTGGAGAAGCGGTTCACCGAGGAGGAACTCATCGCCTTCGCCATCGAGGCGTCGGAACAACCGCCGGACGACTTCGTCGATGTCGCCCGCGCCTGCATCGGTGAGGCCGA
>DATDRW010000059.1:0-26034 GCA_035291545.1 Acidimicrobiia bacterium | reverse complement strand
ACGGGAAACGCTCAATCCCGGATCAGATCCATGAACTCGGAACGGGTGAGGGGGCTGGTGCGGAACCCACCCCGCATCGCCGAGGTCACCATCGACGACCCCTGCTTCTGGACCCCTCGCATCATCATGCAGAAGTGACTTCCCTCCATCACCACGGCCACTCCGTGGGGGTTGAGCGCCTGCTCGACGGCATCGGCGATCTGATTGGTGAGCCGCTCCTGCACCTGGAAGCGCCGCGAAAACAGGTCGACGATCCGAGCGACCTTGCTCAACCCGATGATCTTGCGGTTGGGCAGGTAGGCGACGTGGACCTTGCCGAAAAAGGGGAGCATGTGGTGCTCGCACAGTGAGTAGAACTCGATGTCCTTGATGAGCACCATCTCGTCCGAGTCGCTCTCGAAGATGGCGTTGTTCACCACCTCGTCGAGCGATCCGGTGTACCCGCTGGTGAGAAAATCCATCGCCTTGGCGACGCGCAACGGCGTGCGCACCAGGCCCTCGCGGCTCGGGTCTTCACCCAACTGGAGCAGCATGTCGCGGACGCTGGCCTCCATCTCCGGGTCGTAGACCTCGCCGGCGACCGCCTCCATCCCCTGCTCCGAGGCGTAGCGGTCGTTGCTGCGGGTGATCTCGATCGTCATGCACACCTCGATGTCGTCTCGGAGCGGAGCGGCGATCGTCTTCAAGGTCGCCCCCGGCGTCGGATATTCCCACTCGGGGGCGACGTCGGCGGCCGGGACCACCAAGTAGGGACGGCGGGCGATGTCGGGGTCGGGGATCGGCGTTCCCGCCACCTCCCCGGAGAACCCCTCGTACAACAGGATGTCCAGATCGATCGGCCGCGAGGCGAAGCGGTCCCCGGCGCGCACCCGGCCCATTCCGGCCTCGATCGCCCGGAGCACGTCGCGCAACTCGGCGGGCGGATAGTGGGTCGTGATCAAGGCCGCGGCGTTGAGGAAGTCAGGGCCCCGGCCCCCGACGGGAGCGGAGCGGTAACACGGGCTCTGGGCGAGCACGGTGATGCCCGGCTGCTTGCGCAGCCTGGCGAATGCCGTGGGGACGTTGCGCTCCGGGTCGACGTTGCTCCCCAGCGAGACCACGGCACGGCTCACGACGCCCCCCGGGTGCGGTGGACGACCACCCCAACCGAGTCGGCGAAGCGAAGCGCCCCGGGCTTCTCCACCTCGACCTCCACCTCGGCGACGCGGTCGTCGGCCGAGAGGCAGATGGCGGCGATCTCTTCGGCGAGACGCTCGACGAGCATCGGTTCACCCTGCTCGACCTGGGCGATGATCGCCTTGGCGACGGTGCGGTAGTTGACCGCATCCGCGATGTCGTCGCTGCGGGCGGCCGGACGCAGGTCAGCCCACATCGTGACGTTGATCACGATGTCCTGAGGGTTGGTGCGCTCCTCGGGATTGATCCCCACGATGCCCCGCACCAGGAGGTCGCGGATGAAGATCTGGTCCACGTCGCGCAATCTACTGCCGAGGTGTTTGCTGGGCTGCGGTAGGGGCCCCGTTTCCCGTTTCCCGTTTCCCGTCACCCGTTGAGAGTGTCTTGGGAGTTGGTCGGGTTTCGTCAGGTACGCGATCGAGTCATCGAACTGGGCCGAAGGATCACCTCCTCCTCGCCCGCGATCTCGGAAATCAAAGTGACCATGCCGGCAAGGCGTGACGACAGATCTGATCGGGGTGAGCTCGATGCTGACCCAGCTTCGTCAGTGCCTCCGCTCACCGGGTAGACCGGAATCACGGGTAACGGGAAACGGGCGACGGGCAACGGGCGACGGCCGACCCCGCTACCTCAAGTGCGCCCCGCCGTCGACGCGCAGGATCTCGCCGGTCACGAAGGGGTTGGTGACGAGCGCCAGCACGGCCATCACTACCGGTTCGGTACCTCCGATCCGCTGCGCCGGGATCTCCCGTGCCAGGTCCCTCAGGTAGGCCGAGTCCTTCCCCGGTGGGGGCAGGATCGCCCCGAGGGCGACGGCGTTGACCCGAATGCGCGGAGCCAGGGCCTCTGCGGCGGCGCGGGTGAAAGTGTCGAGCGCCCCCTTGGTGACGCTGTAAGAGAAGTGGTCGCGGTAGGGCCGCTGGGTGCGCCAGTCGGTCACGTTCACCACCGCTCCCTCGAGGTCGTCGGGGAGCCTGCGGGCGAATGCCTGGGTGAGGAACACCGGGGCGGTGAGGTTGATGGCCAGCGTGCGGTTCCACGCCTCGGGGGAGACGTCGCCGATGCGGTCGTCGGGGAATACGGCGGCGCTGTTGACCAGAACCTGCACCGGAGCCAGGTTTCCGGCGCCGTCGAGAACCGCGGCCGGATCGGCGGCGAGGTCCCCCGAGGTCAGGGCGACGGACACCCCCAGGGAGCGCACCTCGGCGGCCGTTGCCTCGGCGGCCGAGGCAGACGAGTGGAAATGGAGCACGACGTCGGCCCCGGCGCCCGCCAGGCCGAGGGCGATCGCTTTCCCCACCCGATGGGCCGCCCCGGTGACGAGGGCGGTGACGCCGCGCAGCTCCATTCCCGCCGAGGCTAGCCCCCGGGGACTGTGATGGCCCAAGACGGGACGGCGACTACCGTTTCCGCCGTGGAGACCTCAGATCCGAGACACGGGCGCTGGATCCTGCCGCTGATCATCGCGGCGATGGTGGTGCTCACCTACACCTTCGTGAACAGCCTCGAGCCGGCCTCCAACCCCAGCGGCACCACCGATGCCAACCCGCCGTTCCCAACGGACGCGACGAGTCCGACTACGAGCCTGCCGCCGGAAATCGCCTCGTTCATGGTGACCCTGGACATTTTCGAGAACCAGGCGGCCGCCTACCGCGACGCGGTGGCAAAGATCAACGCCGATTGGGAGAGCCGGTCGATCACCTTCGCCGAGGCCAAAACCAAGTTCCTCAAGGCGCAGACCGACCTAGACAGTTGGGAGAACGCAGTGACCGAGGTCAGCGGGGTGCCGGCCTCCCTTGCGGCGGGGCACGTGGCCCTCGTGGTCCAGGTGTCCGACCTCTCCGCGAAGGTCGGTGACATCGTGATCGGCCTCGATGCGCCCGATGACGGCACCATGCGCCGCACGGCCGCAGCCGAGTTCGCCGTCCAGATGGACGAGGTGCTCGCCGCCATCACCGCCATCAGGGACACAGCAACCGGGGTGGCCACCACCACGACGGCCGGGACTACGACGACCTCCACCACGACGGCCGGGGATACGGCGACCTCCACCACGACGATCACGGAGGGCTGAAACACCCGTGCCGGTCGAGATCGAGATCCACGGGTAGCAGACAGCAGACAGCAGACAGCAGAAGCGTGTGACCGGGACGGCCAATCTGCAGTCTGCAATCCCGCCATCTGCAATCTGCCATCTGCAATCCTGCAATCTGCATGCTCCCTGCTTGAATCCTTCCGCGTGACCTACGAGTGCACGACAACAAGGCCATGACCCGCGTCCTCGTCCTCGGGGCCGGAGGCATGCTGGGGCACAAGGTGCTGCAGACCCTCACCTCCGGCCACACCGCGATCGGCACGCTGCGAGGAAGCGCGAGCGACGATCCGTACCACCGCATCCCGATGTTCCGCGACGGCGACGTCGTCGGAGGAGTTCACGCCGACGACTGGTCGACGGTGACCGGCGCCATCGACGCCACCAAGCCCGAGGTAGTGGTGAATTGCATCGGGGTCATCAAGCACCGCGACACCGGAGACGACCCCATCGCAAACATCACCGTCAACGCCCTGTTCCCCCACCGCCTCGCCGAGCACTGCGGAAACCTGGGCCTCCGGATGATCCACTTCAGCACCGACTGCGTGTTCAACGGACGCCGTGGCGGCTACACCGAGGACGACGTCTCCGATGCCGAGGACCTCTACGGGCGGACCAAGTACCTGGGGGAGGTGGCGGATCGGGCCGGCGTCCTCACCCTGCGCACGTCCCTCGTGGGTCGCGAGTTGACGGTGTTCGGATCGCTCCTCGAGTGGTTTCTCGCCCAAAAGGGTGCGGTCCGCGGATTCCGCAAGGCGGCTTTTTCGGGGGTCACCACCAACTGGATGGCCGCTCTGGTAGCCAGCCTCATCGCCGAGCACCCCGATCTGGCGGGCAGATACCAGGTCGCCGGGCCGCGGATCGCCAAGTTCGACCTGCTCCACCTGTTCGCCAACGCCTACCACCGGGGCATGAAGATCACCCCGAACGACGACTTCGTGCTCGATCGCAGCCTGGTCGGCGACCGATTCGCCGCGGCGACCGGCATCCAGCCGCCATCATGGGAGGTGATGGTCGCCGAGATGGCCGGCGACCCCACACCCTACGAGGAGTGGAGATGACGAAGGAACGGCCGCTCGAGGGCAAGCGCATCCTGGTCACCGGCGGCACCGGGTCGCTGGGAAAACTGCTGGTAAAACGCCTTCTCGGCGGTGAGATGGGCAACCCGGCTCGGATCATCGTGTTCTCGCGGGACGAAGCCAAGCAGCACGAGATGCGGCTCGACTACCTCCACCGCCGGGCCGCCACCGACGAGGCGATCTTCCGCAATTTCGAACGCGAACTCGAGTTCTGGATCGGCGACGTCCGCGACCCCGAGTCGGTCCGCTCCGTGATGCAGAACGTCGATGTCGTGTTCAACGCCGCCGCCCTGAAGCAGGTCCCCACCTGCGAGTACTTCCCGTTCGAGGCGGTGCAGACCAACATCGGTGGCGCCGAGAACATCGTCCGCGCCATCCAGCACCACAAGCTCCCGGTCCACACCGTTGTCGGAATCTCCACCGACAAGGCGTGCAAGCCGGTGAACGTGATGGGGATGACGAAGGCGATCCAGGAGCGGGTTTTCATCCAGGCCAACATGCTTTGCGGCGACACTCGATTCGTGTGCGTGCGCTACGGCAACGTCATGGCCTCCCGTGGGTCGGTCGTCCCCCTCTTCCACGATCAGATCCGCCACGGCGGCCCGGTGACCATCACCACCACCGAGATGACCCGGTTCATGCTCAGCCTCGACGACGCCGTCGACACCGTGTTCGCCGCCCTCCGCATCGGCAAGCCCGGCGAAACTCTGGTCCCCAACGCCCCGTCGTCCCGCGTCGTTGACATCGCGACCGCCTTGATCGGCAACCGGCCGATCGAGACGACCGTCACCGGCATCCGGCCCGGCGAGAAGGTCCACGAGATCATGGTCAACGACGAGGAGGCTCCCCGGACGCTGATCCGGGAGAAGTGGTTCGCCATCCAGCCGATGCTTCCCGAGCTGCAGACCGAGAAGGTGACCAAGCCGGCGCTGACCGTCGAGTTCAGCAGCGCCGGCCCGCTGCTCGACCTGGAGGGCACCCGGCGCCTCCTCGAGGCGCACCGGTTGCTGGTCGACCAGGTCGACCCCGCCGAGGGAGAGTTGCTGCGATGAAGGTGATGACGATCCTCGGCACCCGGCCGGAGATCATCCGGCTGAGCCGGATCATCCCCCTCCTCGACCAGCACGCCGACCACGTCCTGGTCCACACCGGACAGAACTACGCGGACACGCTCAGTGGGGTGTTCTTCCGCGATCTCGGGGTACGCGATCCGGATGTGTTCCTCGGGGTGCAGGCACCCTCGTTCGGTGAGCAGATCGGCCAGATCCTGACCCATACCGAGGCGCTGCTGCGCGAGCACCATCCCGATAGGGTGCTCATCCTCGGCGACACCAACAGCGGGCTCGCCGCCATCGTCGCCCGCCGTCTCGGCATCCCCGTCTATCACATGGAGGCGGGCAACCGCTGCCACGACGACCGGGTGCCGGAGGAGGTCAATCGGCGGGTCATCGACCACTCCAGCTCGGTGCTCCTCCCCTACACCAATCGCAGCCGGGAGAACCTGGTGCGCGAGGGGATCCCCGGGGAGCGGATCCATGTGATCGGGAACCCGATCAAGCAGGTGATCGACCACCACGCCGACCAGATCGCCGCCAGCACCGCGCTCACCGACCTCGGGGTCTCGCCCCGCAAGTACTTCCTCGTGACCATGCACCGCGCCGAGAACGTCGACGGGGAGCCCCGCCTGCGGCGCCTCGTCGACGCCCTCACCGGACTCCACCAACGTTACGGGCACCCCGTGATCACCTCCCTCCACCCCCGCACCCGCGCCCGGATCGAGCGGTTCGGGGTGAAAATCGATCGCAAGGGGTTGCGCTGGCTGGAGCCTCTCGGGTTCTTCGACTTCGTCCGCCTCGAACAGGAGGCGTTCTGCGTCCTCACCGACAGCGGAACCGTCCAGGAGGAGACCTGCATCTTCGGGGTGCCCAATGTGACCATCCGCGACGTCACCGAGCGGCCCGAGACCATCGACGCCGGCTCCAACGTCCTCGCCGGTTCGGATTACGCCGCCATCGCCGACGCGGTGCAACTGGTGACGTCGCTCGAGCGGGGTTGGACGCCCCCGGCCGAATACCTCGCCGAACACGTCGCCGAGACCGTCACCCGGATCGTCCTCGGTTACCGGGAGCCCGACCTCGCCGAGATCGCCTGGGTCACGGGGGGCGGATGACGAGCCGAGGACGCCACGTCCTCATCTTCTCCGTGGTCTTCCCGCCCGACAACGTGAGCACCGCGCACCTGGTCGGAAACCTCGCCGAGGATCTGATCACGGCCGGCCATCGGGTCAGCGTGATCACCACCACCCCCCACTCCCGGCCCGAAGGGACGGCGAAGGGCGAGCCCGCCGGGGTGCGCATCATCCGCATCCCGGTTCCCCGCAAGGGCCGGGCGGCGCTGCGCAACGCCTTCATCTGGCTGCTCTACCTGATCGGCGCCTTCTGGGCCGGAATGCTGCGGGGACGGAAACCAGACGTGGTGCTGGCGGTGACCCCGCCGCCGGGCATCGGCCTTATCGGGTGGTGGGTGGCCCGGCGCCACCGGGCGCGCCTGGTCTACAACGTCAAAGAGCTGTACCCCGACATTGCGGTGGCTCTCGGTGTGCTCGACGCCCGACCACTCGTCGCCATGATGCGGTGGACGGAGAACCGCGCCTTCCGCAAGGCGGCGGTGGTGACCACACACACCGACGGGATCGCCCGCCGCATCGCCTCTCGCAGTGACGGCACCCTGGTCGAACTGATCCCCGATGGGGTCGATCTCGACGCCATCGCCCCGGGGACCGACGGTGCCGGGTTCCGCACCGAATTCGGGATCATGGCCCCGTTGGTGATCGGCTACGCCGGCAACATGGGGGTCCCGCAGAACCTCGACCTGCTCCTCGATGCGGCGCGGTTGGTCGCCGACCTCCCCATCCAGATCGTCCTGGTAGGTGACGGCACCGAGCGGGAACGGCTCACCGCCCGCATCTCGGCCGAGGGACTCGGCAATGTCGTCGCCGTACCCCACCAGCCGGTGAGCCGGGTCCCGGAGATCTACGCCGCCTGCGACGTGATGTACGTTCCGCTCGCCCCCGGCCTCGGTGCCGACGCGATGCCGTCCAAGGCCTACCAGGCGCTGGCGGCAGAACGGCCGATCATCGCTGCGGCCCCCTTGGATTCTGAGGTGACCGCCCTCGTGCGCGAGTCAGGCGCCGGTTTCACCATCGACCCGCTCACTCCGGAGGCGGTAGCCGATGTGATCCGCGCCATCGATCGCACCCTCTTGGCGGAGATGGGGCGGCGGGGACGCCGGTTCGTGCGGGAGCACTATTCGCGGGAGGCGGTTGCAGCGGCCTACCTCCGCATCGTCGAGACGGGGTAGTCAGCGGCGGGTGATGATCCCGAACCGCCAAATCGCGGCGCCGACGGCGGCGGCGAACGCGGCCACCAGCGCCATCGAGACCCCCGCGGCGACCCAGGGATCCAGATTCCACCCGGACACCAGCCCGACCACTCCCCACCCGCCGGCGACGAGCAGCGCCCAGGTGGGCAGCGCCGTCGCCCAGTAACGGCCGACGGGGATCCCGAGCCCGCCTCCGATCACGGCCACCTCGAGCACCGCCTCGACGACCACGAACACCGCGATCGCCGCTGCAATCCCGGTCGCGGTCGCCGCATCGCCGAGCACGGCACCCACGACCAGCGCCACCAGGGCACTCCCCACGGCGCGCACCGTGATCACCCCGGTCCACCGGCGGAACCGGGCCCGGGCCTTGAGCAGCTGCTCCACCGCCGCCTGCACCGCCTGTCCGGGAGCCACCGAGGCGAGGAGCATCATCGCCGGGACGGCCCCCTCCCAGCGGCCACCCCAGAGGATCTCCTCTATGGGGAACAGCGAGGCGATCAGGGCCGCGGCGGCGGCGCCACCGGCGAGCGCAAGCAGGGTGCCCGCCCGCAGCACCCCCGCCGCCTGCCGCTCGTGGTGATCGGGAATCTGGGCGAGGGCCGGGAAGAGCACGTTGCGGGCCACCCCGGTGAGCAGCTCGTTGAGCCGGAGCACCAACTGGAAGGCGAAGTAGTACATCCCGACGACCTCGGTGGGCACGAACAACCCGAGCATGAGGAAATCGATCCGCCCCGTGGCGTCCATGGCCACCTCGCCGGCGAGCGGCCACCGCGCCATCGCCGCCGCCCGACGGGTGGTCACGGACGCCACAGCGGGTGCAGCGTCTTCGCGGCGCGACAGCACCCACAGCGCCGCCACCATGACTACCGCGTTGACCTGTGTGCCGATGACCAGGCTGAGGGCACCGAGACCGGCCTCGGCGAGGATGATGGCCACGACGTAGTGCGCCGCGGTAGCGGCCAGGAGTGCCCAGGCGACCCTGGCAAACCGGAGCCGGGCCTGCAGGGCCGCGGTGGCGATGGCCGTGTACGGCTTGAAGAGGAACGTGGCTGCGGTCACCAGCAGGAGACCCTCGAGATCCGGCTCGTCGACGAGACGCGAGACGAACGGGCTGATCGCCACCAGCAAGAGACCGGACAGAGCCGCAGCCCACATCCCGGCCCGGAACACCGCGGTCCGAAGACCGGCGATCTCGTCCGGTGTGCGTTGCGCCATCAGCGTCTTGATCCCGAAGTTGCCGACGCTGCTCAGCATGTACGACACCGCCACCACTAGGGCAAACAGACCGAAGTCGTGCGCCGTGAGGATGGTGGCCAGGATCACCTGGGCGACCAGTCCGATCCCGACCTGGATCCCCAGCGAGCCGCCCATCCACAGAGCGCCTCCGGTGGTCGCCCTGGTGAGCGAAGGCGATGCTGGTGGCTTCATCGGTCGTCGGTCGGCTGAGGCGGGCGGGAGGCGAGGACTCGATCGATGAAATCGAGGCCGCGGAAGGCGAAGAACACCCCGGCGGCGAGGAACACGACCAGGAGGGCGGCGTATCCCGGGGGGAGCGTCGCCAGCACCACCGCCATCACGCCGCAGTAGGCGCACAGGAACCACATCACGTACACGACGTGGCGGTGGGACAGACCGATGCGGAGCAGCCGGTGATGGATGTGCTCGCTGTCGGCGCGGAACACCGACTGTCCCCCGATGGCGCGGCGCACGAAGGCGATGACGCTGTCCGAGATCGGAACCGCCAGAGCGACCAGCGGGAACAACAGGGTGATCGCCGCCGTCCCCTTGCGGTTCTCGAGGAGCGCCACCGCGGCGAGGAGCAATCCGAGGAACTGGCTTCCGGTGTCACCCATGAACACCTTGGCCGGCGGGAAGTTGTACCGCAGGAACCCGAAGGTCGCTCCGATGATCGCCGAGGCGACGAACATCACATAGAAGTCGCCGTTGGTACGGCCGACGAACCACAGTGTCACCGCGGCGATGAACACCGCCCCCGAGGCGAGCCCGTCGATCCCGTCGATGAGGTTGATGGCGTTGACCACGACCAGCACCCACAGGATGGTGAGCGGAAGATTGAACACACCGGTGGCAATGGCGTCGCCGAACGGGTTGGAGATCAGCGGGATCCCCAGCCCGTAGGCGTAGAGCACCCACGCGGCGGCCACCTCGCCGGCGATCTTGCCCCACGGGTTGACCGCGCGGGTGTCGTCGACGAGACCGAGGAGGAGCACGATCCCCGCGGCGATGGTGATCCCGATGAGGGGGCGCACGTCGAGCGTGGTGCGGGCTGCGTCGGAAACGAGACGCGCCCCCCAGGCAACCCCCAGAACCGCCACCGCCATCGCCAGACCGCCGGCCGTCGGCACCGGCTTCGTGTGGATGCGGCGCGGCCCGGGTCGGTCGACGACGCCGAACCGCCGGGCCACCGCCATCACCAGCGGGGTGAGCGCAAGCGCGATGAGAAACGCGGCCCCGGCCAGGACAAGCGAATAGGGAATCCGCACCGTCACCTCCCCGCCCGCGCGCGGGCATACCCGCGGAGGGTAATAAGGGTCGGGCCTTCGGCCCTCCCGCGATTGGCAAAGAGGTCGGGCCTCCGGCCCCCCCGCAATTCGCAATTCGCAATTCGCAAGAGGTCGGGCCTTCGACCCTCCTGCAATTCGCAATTCGCAAGAGGTCGGGCCTTCGGCCCCCCCGCAATTCGCAATTCGCCGGACCAGACGAGCGGGCCCGGGCGTTCTGACGCGCTCCGGCCAATTGCCCATTGCACCGAGGGACGCGCTCACTTCGATCCGAGAACCTCACCGAGACGCGCACCCCGCGAGACGCGGGACTGGCGAATTGCGGAGGCGCCCCCCGAAGGGGGAGCCGACTGCTGAGCCGCCGTGAGCGGCTCAGCAGTCGTAATACAGCATGAACTCCCAGGGGTGGGGACGGAGCCGCACCGGGTCCACCTCGTGAGCTCGCTTGTAGGCGATCCAGTCCTTGATCAGCCCCTCGGTGAACACGTCGCCCACCAGGAGGTACTCGTAGTCGGCTTCGAGCGCCGCCAGCGACTCATCGAGCGATCCGGGCACCGTCGGCACCTTGGCGAGTTCCTCCGGCGGGAGGTCGTAGAGGTCCTTGTCCACCGGTGCCCCCGGATCGATCCGGTTGGCGATCCCGTCGAGTCCGGCGAGGAGCATCGCCGAGAACGCCAGATAGGGGTTCGCCGACGGATCGGGGCAACGAAACTCGAGCCGCTTCAGCTCGGGACGCCGGCTCACCACCGGAATCCGGATCGCCGCCGACCGGTTGCGCTGGCTGTACACCAGGTTGACCGGCGCCTCGTACCCGGGCACCAGGCGCCGATACGAGTTGGTGGTCGGCGCCGCCCATGCCATCAACGACGGGGCGTGCTTGAGCAGCCCGCCGATGTAGTACCGGGCCATGTCGGAGAGGTTGGCGTAGCCCTTCTCGTCGTAGAACAGCGGCTTGCCGTCAAGCCACAGGCTCTGGTGGCAATGCATTCCCGATCCGTTGTCCTGGAATATCGGCTTGGGCATGAAGGTCACCGTCTTGCCGAACTCCCAGGCCGTGTTCTTCACGATGTACTTGAAGAGGGTGACCCGGTCGGCGGTCTGCAGCAAGGTTCCGTAGCGGATGTCGATCTCGGACTGCCCTGCGGTGCCGACCTCGTGGTGCTGCACCTCCACGTAGATCCCGGCGGCGGCGAGCCGTGCCGCCATCTCCGAGCGCAGGTCCTGGAAGTGGTCGGTCGGGGGAACCGGGAAGTAGCCCTCCTTGAACCCCGGCTTGTACCCGAGGTTGCCTCCCGGTTCCTCCCGTCCGGCGTTCCACGCCCCCTCCTCTGAGTCCACCTCGTAGAAGGCCGTGTTCTGCCGCTGGTCGTAGCGGACGGAGTCGAAGATGTAGAACTCCGCCTCCGGGCCCCAATACGAGGTATCGGCAAGCCCGGTGCTCTTCAGGTAGGCCTCGGCCTTCTTGGCGACGTAGCGGGGATCCTTCTCATAGGGCTGACCGGTGATCGGGTCCCGCACCCAGCAATACATGATGAGGGTGCGTCGGTCGCGGAAGGTGTCCTCGACGGCGGTGTCGGGATCGGGCATGAGCAGCATGTCCGACTCCTGGATCGCCTGAAAACCGCGGATCGACGAGCCGTCGAAGCCAAACCCCTCGTCGAAACAGGCTGTGGTCACCTCTGCGGCCGGAACCGTGAAGTGCTGCACCTGGCCGGGAAGGTCGCAGAACCTGAGGTCGACGAACTCGTACTCCCCGTCTGCCAGCATCTTCAGCACGTCTTTGGGCCCGGGCATTGGCGACTCCTTGTCTGGGTGTGAATTCGACCCAGCGTTGTACCCGCACCCGATTTCGGATCGGTTGCCGGTGTGTGAACGCTGTGTTTCGAGAGGCTACGGCCTCTTCTCACACGCTGCAGCCGTCCGTACCATGCCTGCTCGGAGGTCGACCCCATGGGTAAGCAAGAGGAGTACGTGCTGCGCACGGTGGAGGAGCGGGGTATCCGCTTCATCCGCCTGTGGTTCACGGACGTGCTCGGATACCTGAAGTCGTTCGCCATCACCCCGGCCGAACTGGAGAACGCCTTCGACGAGGGCATGCAATTCGACGGCTCCGCGATCGACGGGTTTTCCCGGGTGCAGGAGGCCGACATGCTGGCCCACCCGGACGCCACCACCTTTCAGATCCTGCCCTGGCGCGACGACCACGCCGGGGTGGCCCGGATGTTCTGCGACCTCACCACCCCCGACGGCGAACCATTTGCGGGCGACCCCCGCGCGGTGCTGAAGCGCAACCTGCAACGCGCCGCCGACCTCGGATACACCTTCTATGTCGGCCCCGAGGTCGAGTACTTCTACTTCGCCGACTCCGGACCGATCCCGCAGACCCTCGATCGCGGCGGATACTTCGACCTCACCCCGCTCGACGTCGCCCAGGAGTACCGGCGCAAGACGATCATGGCGCTGGAGAACCTCGGCATCCCGGTAGAGGCATCGCACCACGAGGTCGCCCCCAGCCAGCACGAGCTCGACCTCCGCTACACCGACGCCCTCACCATGGCCGACGCCCTCATGACCACCCGGCTGGCGGTGAAGGAGGTGGCGCTGGAGCACGGCATCTACGCCACCTTCATGCCCAAGCCTCTCGAGGGATACGACGGAAGTGGGCTCCACCTCCACCTCTCCTTGTTCGAGGGCGACAGCAATGCCTTCCATGAGGCGGGTGCCGAGTACGGGTTGTCCAAGGTGGCGCAGGGCTTTGTCGCCGGTCTGCTCCGGCACGGGCATGAGATCACCGCGGTCACCAACCAGTGGGTCAACTCGTACAAGCGGCTGGTGACCGGCTTCGACGCCCCGGTCTGGATCACCTGGGCGCGCAACAACCAGTCGGCGCTGGTGCGCGTGCCCACCCCGAAGAAGGGCAAGCCCACCAGCACCCGGGTGGAGTACCGCTCTCCCGATCCGGCGTGCAACCCCTACCTGGCGCTGTCGGTGATCCTCGCCGCCGGGCTCGCCGGCATCGAGGGCGGATACCCGTTGCCACCGGAGATCGCCTCCAACGTGTCGGGATTGTCGCCGGCGGAGCTCGCCGCAGCCGGGGTGGAGCGCATCCCCGGCAACCTGGCCTCGGCGCTCGACGCCATGGAATCCTCCGAGTTGGTGGCGAACGCCCTGGGCGAGCACCTCTTCGAGTGGTTCCTGCGCAACAAGCGGGCCGAATGGGACCGATATCAGCGCCACGTCAGCCGCTTCGAACTCGAGGAGTATCTGCCGATACTGTGAGGAGAGGCGCCGGGTACCAGGCGCCAGGCACCAGAATCCGGACCGTCCGTTTCCTCCCCCGGAGGGGGAGGCGGCACGGAGTGCCGGAGGGGGCGACCCCTGGGGCGAACGCCGAGAGGCCAGCAGGAGAGACGAGACGCACCGTGTTTGTTGCCATCCATCCTGAGCACCCGTCCACCTCGCTGGTCGACGCCCTCGTCGCGGCCGGATTCCGTCCCGTTCCGGTGGCCGACGCTGCCGCGGTGGTCGACACCGAGCCTGAGGGGGGATGGGCGCTGCTGGTGGTCGAACTCGGCGACGACCCCGTCACTGGATTGGCCCTCGCCCGGCGGGTGAAGGACGCCTCACCGGTGCCGGTGCTCGTGGTGGCGGGACGCCGGCAGGCCCCGGAACTCGCCGATGGCTCATTTGACGATTTCGTGCTCACGCCCCTCGATCCCGACGAGGTGGCGGTGCGGGCGGCACGGCTGGCGATCGGTTCCGTCGGTGCCGCCCCTCAGGAGCTCGTCACCTTCAAGGACCTGTCGCTCAACCTCGCCACCTACCAGGCAACGGTGGGCGGCACACCCATCGACCTCACCTTCATGGAGTACGAACTGCTTCGGTTCTTCGTCACCAACGCCGGGCGGGTGTGGTCGCGAGAGCAGCTGCTGAGCCGGGTGTGGGGATACGACTACTTCGGCGGCGCCAGGACCGTGGACGTCCACGTTCGCCGGCTGCGGGCCAAACTGGGCGAGGAGCGTGCGTCATGGATCGCCACGGTGCGCAGCGTCGGGTACCGGTTCGGGTAGCGCGATATCAGACTGACCCACTACCGACGCCTGGATGGCCCGCGCATCAGATCCCCAAGAGCACACCCAACTCACGGCTGAACGGTGTACGCCACCCCGACATCCATTCCGCACCAACCCCAGATGACCTCCATGACGGGAGCGCTCGACCATCCATCCAGGGAAGCCCGGCGGACGACCGAGGCGTCGAGCAGTTCGATGAGCTCGGACAGCGGACCCGAGAGGCTCGAGCGATCTCCCGCATCGAGTCCCGCAGACGCCTGTTCGATCTGGATCATCCGATCCCGGTAGTCCCGTACCCCGGTCTCGCTCCCTACGTCCGCGGCGAGCGGGGCGGCGAGTGCGTCTTGGACATTTCGACAAAAGGCATCCCTCGCATCGGCAGGGCGCCCGCACGACGCGCCGACGAGGAGCGCAGTGACGCCAGCAAGAAAGACCAACCTCCGCACCCGGCCATGATCGCGTGAACGCGCTGTTGCTGTGTCCCCTTCGCCGGATCAGATCGGGACTGTCCCGCCGACCACCCGATAGGCTGTTCCGCCCCGGCCGAAACGGAACCCCATGACCGACCCAGTTCTCACCGCCGCTCGCAAGGTCGCCATCGACGCCTTCGACGAACTGCGCCGGGTGATCGACGGGATCCCCGCCGACGCGCTCGACTGGCGGCCCGCCGGACCGGAGACCAACTCGATCGCAGTGCTGGTCACCCACTCGATGAACAGCACCCGGCTTTGGCTACGGGTTGCCGCGGGGCTGCCGCTTCCGGCGCGCGACCGCAACGCCGAGTTCGGGGCGAAGAGCAACGACCCCGCCGCCCTCCTCCGCTTGATCGACGACCTCGCCGCCGACTGCATGGCCTCACTCGACACGACCGAACCGATCGACTGGGGTGCCCTGCACCCCTGGAAGCGAGCCTCCGGGGAGGTGGTGGAGTTCACCGCGGCCTATGCGCTGATCCACGGTGTCGAACACCTCAGGGGCCACACCGACCAGGCGTCACTCACGAGGCATCTGTGGGAAGGGCGGGGGTAGCGGCAGCCTCCCCTCAATCAGCCTGCAGCATGCGCCGGAGAGCCTCGAGACCCCGGTGCTGCAGCGAGGTGACGGCGGTGAGGGGCTTCCCCAGGGTTTGCGCCACCTCCGGGAGCGACAGGTCGCCGTAGATACGGAGCGCGAGCACGTCGGCCTGATCGTTGGTCAGGAGGTCGAGCATACGCCGTGCCCAATCGGCGCCGATCAGTCCGAGCGCAGCCTCCTCCACGTTGACCGGATCGGGACGATCCAGTTGACTTGCGGGACTGGCAGTTTCGGGCCGCCTCACCGAGGCTCGCACCGAGTCGACCATCCGCCGATGCGCGATGGTCAGCGTCCACGACACGAATGCGTGGCGATCTCCCTTGAACCGGCGGATCGAACGCACGATGTCTGCGAACACCTCCCCGGCCACGTCTTCGGAATCGCGTACACCCCGCGACACCAGGAACGCCACGACGCGCCCCGAGACGAGACGGAAGAGATACCGCCAGGCGACGTCGTCACCAGCCTTGGCTCGCGCCAGCGTCGATGAGAAGTCGGAATCGAGATCGCCGGGCACGGCGGACATGATGCTCCTGACTCCGGTATGACGCGCTCCGGGCACCCGTCGTTGGAGAAAGCGGGTGCCCGGAGGCGCGTTTCGTGATGTTACGGAGTCGGAGGCGATGGCTCGTGAGGACCGCCCGGAATCCCATCCGGAGGACCGCCCGGAACCCCATCCGGAGGACCGCCCGGAACCCCATCGGGAGGACCACCCGGAACCCCATCCGGAGGACCGCCCGGAACCTCATCCGGACGACCGCCCGGGCCACCGTGCACGGCCTGAGCGAGTTCGGCGACTGCCTGCCCGTCGACGCTGCCGATGTTGTCGGCCAGGTAGGTCAAGAGCGCCGCCACCTGGTCGTGAACCTCCGGGCCATCGGACGCGGTGAGCCGCTCGGCTGCAGCAAGCAGTGCCGACTCGGCTCCCGGATCATCGGAAACGGCACTGGCGGCGTGCTCGAGACCCTCCCCGGGATCTCCCTGGTCGGTGAGCACGATGGCTTCCGCGATCCGCTCCGCGCCGCCACCGTTGCCGATGCCCACCGCCTCGAGCGCCCGGTCGAGGCCGTAGAGAAAGTCGCCCGGGCTGGCGCCGTCGGCCGCATATGCCACACCGCCGAAAGTGCCGACGGACACGACCGTCGCGGCGACGGCGGCAGCAGTTCGGGTGCGGAGCCGGCCAACCCAACCCGGCCGCCTCGACCCGGTTCGGATCGCCCTTTCGGCAAGCACGCTGAAATCCGCCGAGTCGGCCTCCCGACGCAACCGACGGATGAACTCCGTGATGCGGTCATCGGCCATGGGGAACGTCCTTTGTCATCTCTCGCTTGCCTTGGTAATCGTCGGCGGGATCAGAATCCATACGGGTAGGAGGGATCGGGGGACGACGAACCCCGAGCCGCCAACCCGATGCCCTGCGGCGGGGGTGGACATCACCGCCCACGACACCTTCGGGGGCACGCCGACCAGGCATCGCTCACCCGGCACCTGTGGAAGTCCCGGGCCTGCTTCAGCCCGCTGGACCCGTCACGACGCCCCTCTAACCTGCCGCCCGTGACCACTCCCTCGAAGCCGCCGAACGCGCGCGACGTGATCGGCGGCGGGTTCCGCATCGTGGCCCGGTTCATCAAGGCCCGGCCCTGGTCGTTCGCCTCGGCGGTGACCGGCGCCGCCATGTTCGCCGCCTCGATCATCGCCTCATCGGCAGTGATCGGGTGGATCACGGACACTGCGATCATCCCGATCCTCGACGAGGGGACGCCGACCGAGGGCAAGGTCGTGCCCGTCGTGCTCGCCGTCCTGGGAGTAGCGCTGTGGCGGGCCGCAGCCATCGTCATGCGGCGCACCTCGGCCGGATGGCTGCAGCTGCGCAACCAGCAGGATCTGCGCCGCAAGCTGATCGAGCATCAGATGGAACTCGAACTCTCCTGGTTCGGCCGCCAGTCGATCGGCAACCTGCTCTCGGTCGCCGACAACGACACCGAACGCAGCACCGGGGTGTTGGCACCCCTTCCCTACGCCACCGGGGTGTCACTCCTCGTCGTCGGCACCGTCGTGCTGCTCACCCTCACCGACGTGTGGCTGGGGGTGGTCGCCCTCGTCGGGATGGGGGTGATCGTCTTCGTGGAGATACGGTCGGCGATCACCCTCTACCCGGCCTGGGAAGGAATCCAAACCCAGCTCGGGGTGGTCACCGGGGTGGCCCACGAGAGCTTTGACGGCGCCCTCACCATCAAGTCCCTGGGACGCGAGGACATGGAGACGGAACGACTCCGGGCGGCATCCGAGGAGTTGCGCGACCGCAACATCGACGTCGGAGTGCGGTGGGAGACCTACCGCACGCTGATCGTCGTCCTCATCCCCGCGGTCAGCCTGGTCCTGCTCGGCGTTGGGGCGTTGCGCGTCGATGCCGGAGCGATCACCCCCGGCGACATCGTCACCTCCCTCTATCTGCTGTCGCTGCTCACCTTCCCGATCCAGTTGATCGCCTTCGTGCTCTTCGACATGGCCGCCTCGATCCCGGGGTGGAACCGGGTGGAGGCGGTGCTCAACGCCGACCAGCGTGTTGTCTACGGCGGCCTGCAGGCGATGTCCGAGGCCGGCGCCGCACCGGTCGACTCGAATGCGGTCACCTTTGCCTACGACCCGAAACAGAGCGTCCTCTCCGACGTAGTCGTCGACATCCCGGCGGGACGAACCGTGGCCGTGGTCGGGCCCACCGGTTCCGGCAAGACGACGCTGACGCTGCTGCTCGCCCGCCTCTGGGATCCGGGTACCGGGCGTATCCACCTCGATGGACGCGACCTGCGTGACTTCGCCCGCTACCAGCTCCCCCGCGAGGTGGCCTACGTCTCCCAGTCCTCTTTCCTGTTCAACGACACCGTCACCGGCAACATCACGATGGGGCTCGAAGTGCCCCCGGAGGGGGTGATCGCCGCGGCCCGGCTGGCCGGTGCGCACGACTTCATCGAGGAGCTCACCAACGGATACGGCACCCGCATCGGTGAGCGGGGCGCCTCGTTGTCGGGTGGCCAGCGCCAGCGGGTTGCATTGGCCCGGGCGCTGGTGCGCCGACCGAGGGTGTTGATCATGGACGACGCCACCTCGGCGGTCGATCCTTCGGTCGAGGCGGAGATTCTGCGCGGTCTCCGTGCCGCCGAACTGCCCTCGACCATCGTCATCGTCGCCTACCGGCCGTCTTCGATCCGCCTCGCCGACGAGGTGATCTTCGTCGACGAGGGCCGGGTGGTAGCCCAGGGTGACCACGCCACCCTGATCCGCACCCAGCCCGGCTACGCCCGCCTGGTGCAGGCATACGAACACGAGGCGGCGGCCCGGTTGGAGGCGTCGTGACCGCCAACGTGCGGCAGCTGTCCACACCGGCCGCCATCCGGCGCGCCATCACCGAGGTCCCGATCATCGCCCGAAGGTTGTGGGTGGTGCTGCTGTTCAACCTCGGCGGGACCGGTGTACAGCTTCTCATCCCGGTGATCGTCCAGCAGACCCTCGACAACTACATCTCCGGAGACACCGTCGATCTCGGTGCAGTGGCGATCGCGGCCGGGGTGGGCCTGGTGGCGGTCGTGGTAGGCGGCGTGATGACCCGGGCCGGGCTGGTCCGTCTCGTCAAACAGGCGTCGACAGGCCTCTCCGACCTGCGGGTGTCGGTCTTCTCCCACCTGCTGCAACGGTCGATGCTCACCGTACAGACCGAGCGGCGTGGCGCCTTGGTGTCACGGGTCACCTCGGACGTCACCACCCTCCAGGAATTCCTGGAGTGGGGCGGGGTGATGTTCCTCGTGAACGGCACCCAGGTGTTCATGTCGCTCGTGGTGATGGCGCTCTACGAGTGGCGGTTGGCGCTCATCGTGCTCGTCGGCGTGATCGTCTACGCCGCCAGCCTGCTCTGGTTCCAGCGGGTGCTCCGGCGCCGCTACGACCGGGTGCGGGAGAACGTGGCCAACAGCCTGGCGGTGATGGGAGAGGCGATCAACGCCCTACCTGAGGTGCGCGCCTACGGCGCCGAGGCCACGACCCTGGCCCGGGTGGCCGATGCCCTGGAGCGCCGGTTCCAGGCGCAGTTCAAGGCGGCGCATTTCGGCAACGTGCTGTTCTCCACGGCCGAGATCTTCGCCGCCGCCCTCACCGTGATCGTGATCACGGTCGGCTTGTTCATGGGACCCGAGGAGGGGATCACCGTGGGTGTGCTCCTGGCGTTCTTGTTCCTGGTCAACCTGCTCATCGCCCCGATCCAAACCCTGGTGGAGATCCTCGACTTCGCGCAGAGCGCCGCCTCCGGACTGCGGCGCATCGTCGACACCCTCGACGCCCCGATCGAGATCCCCGAGGCCGCGAACCCCGTCGACCTGCCTCCCGGCATCCTCGACGTGTCGTTCCAGGAGGTTGGCTTCGCCTACCCGGGAGGGCCCGAGGTCGTCTCGGACGTGACCGTGGCGGTGCCCCCCGGCGGCCGGCTGGCGGTGGTCGGGGCCACCGGCTCGGGCAAGACCACCTTCGCCAAGCTGCTGGTGCGCCTCCTCGATCCCGATCGGGGAATCGTGTTCATCGGTGGTAACGATCTGCGCACCGTCGCCCGCACCAGCCTCCGCTCCCGGGTCGCCTTCGTGCCCCAGGAGGGGTTCCTGTTTACCGGGACCATCGCCGACAACATCCGCTACGGCCATCCCGGGGCGAGCGACTCCGAGGTGACGGCCGCATTCCATGAGCTCGACCTCGAGGACTGGCTGGGCCAGCTCCCCGCCGGGATCCACACCCGGGTGGGTGAGCGGGGCTCGAGCCTGTCCGCCGGGGAGCGGCAACTGGTGGCGCTGGTGCGGGCGTGGGTTTCCAACCCCGACCTGCTCGTGCTCGATGAGGCCACCTCTGCGGTCGATCCGGCGCTCGACGTCTCGCTGCGCCGCGCCATCGACCGACTCATCAGCGGGCGGACCTCGGTAACCATCGCCCACCGGCTCGCCACCGCCGAGGCCGCCGACGACGTTCTGGTGTTCGACCGGGGACGCCTCGTCGAGCACGGCCGTCACCGCGACCTGCTTGCCGCCGGCGGGGTCTACGCCGGCCTGTATGCGGACTGGTCCACCGGCACTGCGGTCTGAGAATCGGAATCCGGATGCCGGATGCCGGATTCCAGATGCCGGATACCGGATACCAGATTCCGGATCAGATTCCAGATCAGATCCCACGCGCCTTCTGGCCTCTGGTATCTGGCCGCTGGTACCTGATATCTGGCTATCGCTTGGCGTCGGGGAGCGCCCGGAGGGCGACGTCCCACAACCGGGTGGCGGGCCGGTGCTCGAGGGCGTCGAGCGGCACCCGGGCCGAGAGCCACAGGTAGAGGTCGGAGGCCGGCCCGATGACCCCGGCGGCATCCCCGCCCGGGATCGCCCGAACCCCGCCGTCACCGGCGGTCAGGGTCCAGGTGTCATCGGTGTCGCTCGCCCGCATGCCGAGGACCGAACCCGCCGGAACCTCGAGCATCCCACCCCACAGCGCGATGAACTCCCCGATACCGGCCGCCGCCAGCGCGGGATCGACCGCCGCCGGTTCGCCGACGGACTGCTCGGCGTCCCAGCGGTGTACGTCGGTTTCGAGTGCCATGCGCAGGCGCCACGATCCCACCGACCATCCATCGCCGAAGCCCCACACCCGGGTGGCGGGATCGGTCGCCTCGAGCAGGTCCGCCATCCGCGTCGCCCCTTCGCCGAACCAGGGGAGCACCGTTGCCGGTTCCTCGTCGGGAGGGAACACTCGCCCCACCCGCTCCTGTGCCCTGGTCTCGATCGTGACGATCGTGCGACGGTGGACGCTCCCGGTGTGCACCACCAGGTCGAGCATCGTCCATCCGGGATACCGCGTCACCGGTACCGACGCGTCGGCGGCGGCGACGTCGGCGAGACGCACCGAGGCGCGGCGGATGATGGCGACCGGATCCATGGGAGCAAGGGTAGGAGGCCCGGTCAGGGGCGTTTCACCACCCACACGCCGTGAGCGAGTCCGGAGCGAGGCACCGTCGGCCCCCGCCGCGCCATGCCGAGGCGTTCCGCCACGCGGATCGAGGGCGTGTTCACCGGAATGATGGTGGCGACCACCTCTTCCAGCCCGAGCGACCACGCGTGCGGGAAGAGCGGCTCCGCCCCCTCGGTGGCATACCCGTGACCCCAGTGACGACGGGCGAGATGCCACCCGACCTCGATGCCCCCCGGCGGATCCGGGGCCGGCTGCAGCACGACGTCTCCCACCGACTCACCGGTGTCGCGCGCCACCAGCCAGCCCCAACCGAGGCCGGTCGGCATTGCATCGATGCGCGCCACGAGTGCCGCCAGAGCGACGGCACTGGCGGCACGGCTCATCGAGTGCCCCCACCAGATCACCTCGGGATCACCCCAGACGTCGTGGTAGGCGTCGACATCTCCGGGTGCGAACGGCACGACGGCGAGACGGGGAGTGGAGAACCGGGGAAGCGGCATCCGGGGACGATACCGACCCCGGTATCGTCGTGGCATGACCACACCCGGTGACGAGAGCCCTCTCAGCAGCGCGGAGATGATCCGCCGAGCCCGTGACGGGCTGATGAGCGCGCCCCCGGCTGCGACTCCGGCACACGCTCCGACCGGGCAGCCTGCGCCGGTGCGCGCGCCGGCATCACCGAAGACACTCCGCAGGAGGACACGGATCACCCCCCCGGCTCCGGCGCCACGGGCGGGTCAGCCGAACGTGCGGGCGGTGCGGGTGCTGGTTGCGATCATGATCGTGATCGCCCTGATCGGCGTCGGCGTCGCCATCCTGGTCGCCTCGTTCGCCACCGCTCCCTGAAGCCTCAGGCGCGCACCCGCCGCCCGGTGCGCAACAACAGAAACCCAATTGTCAGTGCCAACACTCCCAACGCCGCCACCTGCCACCAATCCGCATGACCCACCATCTGGATGGCGAGCGCCACTCCGAGCAGGGCGACGAGGACCCCGATCACGATGAGCGCCCACCCGGATGCGCGGCGCATGTGCTCTACCTCCCGATCTCAGTACTGCAGGCCGCGTGCAGACACGCGGGTCAAGCGTCCCAGACGTGGATGGTCATCCCCGTCCATACCCGGGAGTCGGGGGCATTCCGGGCGACCGACGGGCGGAGGTAGTCCATGTCCCAGACGGTGAGCCGGGTGCAGCCGTGCGATGCCGGGTAGTTCGGCACCTGCCGGTAGCCGTGGATGGCGTAATTCCACTCCCGGTATTGGCCGTAGTAGAAGATCGCCTTGTAGATCGACCACCCCGCGGGGAGCGGCGACCAGCCCCGGCCGTAGGCGTGCTCGGCGTAGAAGACGCTCCCCTCGGAGAGGTTCTCGGTACGGGGAGTCACATTGAGGCCGTTGCAGCCTCCGGCCGCCCGGCATCCGCGCTCTCCGTACCCGCGACCCGTGCTCACCGGCATGATCGCCACCACCTCGTCGCCGTGGATCAGGTACAGCACTTGGTGGCCGATGTCCACCTCGACCCGATCCGGCTGGTCGATCCTGGCCTTCGGCGGCTTCGGCTCGAACGCCTCGAGCATCACCCAGTCCTCGGCGGTCCAGTCCCCCGGCGGAGGGTTGTCGAGCCACTCCCCGACCGCGGTGCGGGGGTCGGAGTGGGCCGGTCCGACGATCTTGTGGAAGGTGAACACCGCGTACTGGGTCCTGGCGTCGAAGACCCCGCTGATTCGCTCGCGGTAGAGCTTCTTCTCCCGGAGCAGGATCTGGAGATTGGCGACCGCCTCCGATTCGTCGCCGGGGCACAGCGGGGGGTGCAGGTTGGGCGCCACCCGCGTCTGGAAGTGGTTGGCGTCCTCGTTGCTCGGGCACGGAGACACGCGCTGCGACCAGTCCACCGGCAATGTGACACCACCCAGCACCGTGCCCGGCTCGACACCGCTGACGTATCCGAGCCGGGGATCGATCTCACGCGTGGGTGACAGGTCTTCGGACTGGGAGGGCAACGCCGCGGCTGCGGGCGCAAGGACGACGAGCAGCAGCATCGTCGCCGCGACGAAGGTGAGAAGTCGCTCCGGGCGTAACCGGGTGGGGGTCATGTGCAACATTGTCACTCGGTCGGCCACGGGTGCCGCCGGGATGTCACGATAGACGACCGCCCGGGTGTTACTCCGGAAGGTCGGCGGCTATTGCGCCCATCGAGAACCACCGCAGACGGAAAGGGCGGGCCTAACCAAACTCGATGCCCTGAGCGAGGGGCAGGTCGGCGCTCCAGTTGATCGTGTTGGTCTGGCGCCGCATGTACGCCTTCCAGGAGTCGGATCCGGCCTCACGCCCGCCGCCGGTTTCTTTCTCGCCGCCGAACGCGCCGCCGATCTCCGCACCCGACGTGCCGATGTTGACGTTGGCGATGCCGCAGTCCGAGCCATCGTGGGAGAGGAACAACTCGGAGGCACGCAGGCTGTTGGTGAACACGGCCGAGGACAACCCCTGGCGCACACCGTTTTGCACCGCGATGGCGTCGTTGACCCCGTTGGCTTCGATCACGTAGAGGATCGGGGCGAACGTCTCCTCCTGGACGATGGGAGCGTCGCGATCGATCTCGATGATGGTCGGCTCGACGAAGTGGCCGGCGAGCCCCTTCACCTCGGCGCGCTTGCCGCCGGTGAGCACCTTGCCGCCCTGTTGCACGGCGCTGCCCACCGCGGCGAGCATCGAGTCGACTGCACCGGCGTTGACCAGAGGCCCCATCAGCGTGCTGCGGTCGAGCGGGTCACCGATCCGGACCTGCTGGTAGGCGTCGACGAGGCGCTTGAGCACGTCGCCCTTGATGCCCGGTTCGACGATCATCCGCCGGATCGTGGTGCAGCGCTGACCGGCGGTGCCCACGGCTCCAAACAGGACTGCGCGGGTGACCAGATCAGGATCGGCATCGTCGAGCACGATCACGGCGTTGTTTCCGCCCAGCTCGAGCAGAGAGCGACCCAGGCGCTTGGCCACTGCCACGCCCACCTTCTCCCCCACGTTGCAGGACCCGGTCGCCGAGATCAGAGGCACCCGATGGTCGTTGATCAGGCGGTCGCCGACCTCGGAACCCTTGCCGACGACGAGGTTGAATACGCCCTCGAACCCGGAGCCGCGCATGACCTCTCCGGCGATCCGGGTGACGGCGATCGCCGACAGCGGAGTCTGCGACGACGGCTTCCACACCACCGTGTCGCCGCAGACGGCCGCGATGAAGGCGTTCCACGACCACACCGCCACCGGGAAGTTGAACGCCGAGATCACCCCGACCGGTCCCAGCGGATGCCACTGCTCGTACATCCGATGCCGGGCACGCTCGCTGGCCATGGTGAGTCCGTACAACTGCCGGGACAGCCCGACGGCGAAATCGGCGATGTCGATCATCTCCTGGACTTCGCCCTCGCCCTCGGCGACGATCTTCCCCATCTCGAGGGAGACCAGGGCGCCCAGGGCGGACTTGTGGTCGCGCAGCGCGTTCCCGATCTGCCGGACGTACTCACCGCGCTTGGGTGCCGGCAGCATGCGCCAGCGGAGGAATGTCTCCTGCGCGGACGTGAGCACCGTTTCGTAATCGGCGGCCGACGCCTGCCGGATACGAGAGATGACGGTCGCGTTCGTCGGGTTCTCCACCTCGAGCCCGCTACCGGAGGTCCGAAGCCACTCCCCGGCGTACACACCCGACTCGAGATCCTGCATGCCGAGAGCGGCGAATATCTGCTTCTGGTTCATGGGCGTCCCTCTCAACGGGCGGCGATCAACTCGATCTCGACCTTGAACCCGACGGGGAGCGCGGCCACCTGGAAAGTCGAGCGGGCGGGGGGAGGACCGGTGAAGAACCGGCCGTACACCTCGTTGACGGCGGCGAAGTCGGCGATGTCGACCAGGAAGATGCTCGTCTTCACGATGTCGTCGTAGCCGAGGCCGAGGTTGCCGAGGATCAAGCCGATGTTGGTCATCACCCGCTCCGCCTCGGCGGCGGCATCACCCTCCACGCGGGAGTGGGTGGCCGGGTCGAACGCCACCTGGCCGGAGACGAAGACGAACCCGTTGGCCTCCGTAGCCACGGAGTACGGCCCGACGGGCTTGGGGCCGTGGGTGATCGGCGGGACGGACTTGGGCATGTCTGCTCCCTCCTGAGCCGGAGTCGGGAGGCTGCAGGGTACTCCCAACCCCGAATCACCCGTTCGGCTGCCGTCGTCGAGGACCGCACGCGTACCACCGGTGAACGGTCGATATGCAGGAACGGAACGGCTACGAAAAGGAGTTTCCACAGCCGCAGCTGTGGGTGACGTTCGGGTTGTTGACGTGGAACCCGGCGCCCTGGAGCGTGTCGCGGTAATCGATCTCGGCGCCCCCGACCATCCCCATGCTCTTGCCGTCGACCACCAGGCGCACCCCGTCGAATTCATTGACGACGTCGCCCTCATCGATCGTGGTATCCAGCTCCAGCTGGTAGCTGAACCCGGAGCACCCGCCCGGCCGCACCCCGAGACGGAGTGCCAGTGACTCGTCGCCCTCCTTGGCGATCAACTCCGCCACTTTGGCGGCGGCGGCGGAGGTCAGCGTCACCTTGGGCTGGGCCCCCCGAGGGGTGATGGAGATGGTCTGCATGAGGTGGGGAGTATACGGG
>DATDRW010000058.1:0-4885 GCA_035291545.1 Acidimicrobiia bacterium | reverse complement strand
TCGATGGCATGGGTCAGGGCGGCCACGATTTCGGCTGGATCCGCATCCCATGCAGTCGCCGAGGCCGCCCCGTGCTCGAAGGCATGGGCGTGTCCCGCCGGGCTCGGGTCGGGGAGGAGAGCGACGACGACCTTCCCGGCGGCGACGAGGGCGTCGGCTGCCTCGCACCCTTCCGGGACCTTGAGGGCGAGGAGCACCGCATCGGCGTCGCCGGGCTCGCTGGTGGTCGTGAAGCCCGCTTCGGTGAGGGCAGCCTCGAGTCCGCGGCGGTACGAGGCGGCGGTTTCGACGACGGCGATGACGGCAACCATGGGGAGATTCAGCGTACCCGCCTCGCGGCAGTACCGTGACCGCCAAGGGCGTGAACCTGACGAGCGACGAGTTTCTCCACAGGGGGTGGGGACGACCGCGACCCCGGTATCGGGGTTCCTGCCTGGGCGGTGCTCGCGTGCGACATGAATATGGCGTGGTCCCGCCGTGTGATGGCAGGGACGGGAACTACACGCGTGATGTACAACTTGCGTGGTACAGCACTCGCACACCGCGAGTGGACGCACTCCCCGGAAGGGGAGTTCACGAGAGGGAACTCATGGCTACTGCCAAGAAGAAGCCCGCCGCCAAGAAGGCTGGGGCCAAGAAGAAGACTGCGGCCCGGAAGCCGGCGGCCAAGAAGCGCTAGCGCACATCAGTGCGAAACTTCGGGAGGGCGGGCCGTGCCCGCCCTCCTCGCGTCTGGCGGTCCGTCCACCGTGGACCGACACGACGATGGACGATCGACGCCGACGAGTCCCCGGTACGATCGCTTCATGTCTTCGCACCGCAAGGGTGGCGCCGCCGATCCCTCCAGTGTCTCGTTCTGGATGAGTCGGGCGGTGCGCCCGGAGCGGTCCGCGCTCGACGGTGACCGCGACGTCGACGTGTGCATTCTGGGTGCCGGGTACACCGGACTGTGGAGTGCCTACTTCCTCGCCCGGGCCGACCCGCGACTCCGCATCGCAGTGGTCGAGAAGGAGCACGTCGGGTACGGGGCGTCGGGACGCAACGGGGGATGGGCGTCGGCTGAGCTCGCCGGCATGGATCGGATGCTCGCCGATCCGGACACCCGCGACGGGATGGTGCGCACGCACCGCGAGATGATCCGGACGGTCGGCGAGATGGGGGAGGTGGTCGCCGCCGAGGGTATCGACTGCGGTTTGGTCCACGGCGGAACCGTCGTGGCCGCCACCCGGCCCGGGCACGTGCCCCGGCTGAAGGCGTCGATCGAGGTCGCGCACCGCGCCGGTTTCGGCGAATCCGACCTTCGCTGGCTCGAACCCGCCGAGGCGGCCCGGCACGTGGCTCCCTCGCGCCTGTTCGGAGCCTCGTTCACGCCGCACTGCGCCGCGGTCGATCCGGCACGCCTCGTGCTCGGATTGGCTGCGGCCGCGGAGCGACGAGGGGTGGTGGTGTACGAGCGGACCCCGGGCAGGATCGTCCCCGGCGGCGTGTGGACGCCGGGCGGCATGATCAGGGCGGATCGGGTGGTCCAGGCCGTCGAGGCGTACCGGACCCGGCTTGGGGGACAGCGGCGACGGGTGATCCCGGTGTACTCACTCATGGTGATGACGGCGCCGATCCCCGCGGCGACGTGGGATCAGATCGGATTGAGGGGGCGGGAGACGTTCTCCGACGGCCGGCATCTGATCATCTACGGGCAGCGGACCGCCGACGACCGGATGGCGTTCGGGGGGCGGGGGGCGCCGTACCACTACGGGTCTGCGATCGAACCGTCGTTCGACCTCGATCCGCGCACGTTCGACTTCCTCCGCAAGACGCTCGTCGATCTCTTCCCGGTGCTCGCGGGGGTCGGTTTCGAGGGCGAGTGGGGCGGTCCGCTGGCGATCCCGCGCGATTGGCGTCCGGCGATCACCGTCGACGGTTCGGTGATCACGGCCGGGAGTTACGTGGGCCAGGGGGTGGCCGCCGCTCACCTCGCCGGCAAGACGGTGCGGGATCTGGTCCGGGAGACCGAGTCCGATCTCGTCCACCTGCCCTGGGTGGGTCACCGGGCGCGCAAATGGGAGCCCGAACCGCTGCGCTGGGTGGGTGTCAACCTGGGCCGCAAGCTCACCGAGTCAATGGACCGGACCGAGGACGCCGGGCGCCGGCCGCGGCTGCGCCAGGCGCTCTTCGACCGGCTTCCGGTGGGCTGACGGGCGTTCCGCCCAATCAGGCGGGGGTGCGGCTCACGGCCACACGCCCCGCGTCTCGGCGGTCGCCTTGGCGCGCGCCACCGCGACCACGGTGGCTGCGACCCGGAAGTCGGGGCTTCGGAGCGGCGCCGCCCCGGGCATCATCTCCTGCCACCGGGCCTCGTAGGTGGCGAGATCACCGGCGAGTTCCTTCTGCTTCGCCATCACCGCCTCGGTGGAGCGGTACATGCGCTTGCGGAGACCCTCGTCGACCCGCTCCTCGTCCCACTCCTCGTTCTGCAGGTTCTGCACCCACTCGAAATAGGAGACCACCACTCCGCCGGCGTTGGCGAGGATGTCGGGGAGGATCTTGATGCCGCGATCGCCGAGGATGACGTCGGCGCCGGGTGTGGTCGGCCCATTGGCCGCCTCGACCACCAGTGGCGCCTTGACCCGACCGGCGTTCTCGGTCGTGATCTGGTTCTCCATCGCCGCCGGGATGAGGATTTCGCATTCGGTCTCGAGCACGGCCAGGGGAGGCAGGGTCTCGGCGCCGGGCGTGCCGGCGACGCTTCCGGTGGTGTCCTTGTGGGCCTCCACCCCAAGGAGGTCGAGGCCCTTGGGGGTGACGACGCTCCCGCGGGTGTCACTGACCCCGACGATCACCGCCCCTGCGTCGCGGAAGATGGTGGCGGCGTGGCGCCCTGCGTTGCCGTACCCCTGGATGGCGACACGGGCGCCCTTGACGGACTTCAGGCCCGGCATCCCCTCGAGGGTGAGGAAATGCTCGGTGCAGAAGTAGACGCCGCGGGCGGTGGCGGTGGAGCGGCCGACGATCCCCCCCAGGTCGAGCGGCTTTCCGGTGACGACGGGGAGGCTGTTGGATCCCCGATGCATCATCGAGTAGGTGTCGTAGATCCAGGCCATCGTCTGGGCGTCGGTGTAGAGATCGGGTGCGGGGACGTCGGTGTGGGGGCCGATGTTGTCCCCGAGCGCAGTGATGAACCTGCGGGTGATGTGCCGCTTCTCCTCGAGCGACAACCGGCTCGGGTCGCAGTTCACCCCGCCCTTGGCACCGCCGAAGGGGATCCCGGCCAGGGCACATTTCCAGGTCATCCACGTGGCAAGGGCCATCACCTCGTCCTCGTCGACGGAGGGATGGAATCGGATGCCGCCCTTGCCCGGCCCCCGTCCGGTGTTGTGGATCACCCGGTACCCGCGGAAGGTGCGGACGAAGCCGTCGTCCATGACGACCGGGATGGTGACCGAGACGATCTTCTCGGGGGCGAACAGCCACTCGGCCATGCCCTTCCATCCGGCGACGCTGTCCACGAACGGGACGGCGTGGTCGAACTGGGTGCGGGCGATCGTGTGCGGGTTGAGCTCTTCGGCCATCGATTCCTCCGAGTTGGTCTGTTCCCCCGATGGTGCCCTTTGTCGGTTCGTCCGGCCAGGGGCCATCGGCCTTCCGGGAAAGGCTAGGAAACCCCCGGCGGCGGTGCCGGGGCGGCCGGGTTCGCCGTGACCCGGACCGGCAACTCGTCGACCCCGCGAAACACCAGGCTGGGAGTCCGGGGCGGCTCGTCCAGCGCCGGCACCAGGGTGTCGACCCTGCGCACCAGCACGCCGAGTGCCTCCTCGATCTCGACCCGGGCGAGGGGTGCTCCCAGGCAGAAGTGGGTGCCGAGACCGAACGCGAGGTGCGGGTTGTCGGTGCGGCCGGGGTCGATTCGCTCCGGATCTGGGAAGACCGTCGGATCGTGGTTGGCGGCGCCGAAGAGCAGGCCGACCTTGTCCCCGGTGCGGAGTCGCACGCCCTCCCACTCGAGATCCTCCAGCACCCAGCGCTCGAACATCTGGAGCGGGGGATCCCAACGGAGGAGCTCGTCGGTGGCCGTGGGGAGCAGGTCGGGATCGGCCCGCAGAGCGGCGAAGACCTCGGGGTGGCGTGCCAATGCCAGGATCCCGTTGCCGATGGCGTGCACCGTGGCCTCGTGCCCGGCATTGAGAATGAGGATGCAGGTGGCGACGAGATCGTCGTCGGGAAGTCCGGCCGTCGTCACCAGTTCCGAGATCAGGTCGGTGCCGGGAGCCTTGCGCCGTTCGGCGACCAGGGTGCGCAGGTACCCGGAGAACTCCTCGACTGCCCGTTCTGCCGCCCGCTCCTCATCCGGAGTCACGTTGAGGTCGAAGACCCGCACGATGGCGTGGGACCAGGCAAGGAGATCCCGCTGCCGTTCCCCGGGGATGCCCATCAGGTCCGCGATCACCGCAACCGGGATCGGGGCGGCGTACTCGGCGACGGCATCGAAGTGGCCCGGGGTCGCAGCCCGCTCGAAGAGATCGGTGGCGAGCGCGGTGATCGACTCCCGCTTCACCTCGGCCCGGCTCTTGGTGAAGGAGCGGTTGACCGCCGACCGGATCCGGGTGTGCTCGGGAGGCTCGAGGTCGATGAACGAGCCCCGGATCATCCGGTACCAGGAAGGGAGATGCTCGGGATAGGTGCGTCGATCGATCCGGTCGAGGGGGAGCACGTGGCGGATGTCGCGGCCGAAACGGCGGTCGCGCAGGATGCCGGCGACGTCGCGGTGCCGGGAGAAGAAGGTCAGACCCCACGATTCGTCGGAGAACGGCCCCTCGTGGCGGAGGCGGGCGTAGGTCGGGTAGGGGTCGCGGACGAAGGCGGGGTCGTAGGCGTCGAAGCCGGGCACCCG
>DATDRW010000057.1:0-5622 GCA_035291545.1 Acidimicrobiia bacterium | reverse complement strand
GCCGCCCGACGACGTGGGCGAATAGGTACCAGGCACCAGGCACCAGGCACCAGGCACCAGATGCCGGATACCGGATGCGGCGGAGCCGTGGCGCCGTTGTGAAACGGAAGCGGGCTGCGACGGGATGTCGAGGATCAGACCCAGAGTCTCCCGCATCTGAGCGAGCATGGCAGGGCCGACATTTCCCCGGACACACTCGACGCGGTCTGCCGAAATCGCTCGAATGCGCTGGCATTGGGCAGCCGAGGTTCGGTCCAGGCCATTGCTCGCGTCGGGTTCGATCACGATCTCCGACCGAAAGCGGCGGATCGTGGTGGTGAGCGGTACGACCTGGATCACGCTCGGTGAGGCGTCGAGAGTGCGCTGTGCCGTTGCCACGACCGCGGGGTGGCGGAAGCCGGCCTCCATTCCCGCCGGGACCCCCAGGTCGAGATCTACCACGTCACCCGAGGTCGGCATCGAGCCAGGCGACTTCGTCGGTCGATGGGTCCGCGCGCAGGTCCTCCCCGATACGGTCCTGGCGGAGCCGGCGCACGGCAAGTGCAACCGTTTCTCCGACCGTCGTACCCAACTCGCCCGCCAGCCGCTTCAGCTCCTCATGGGTGCTGCCATCGATGCGAACGCTGGTGCTGTGCATGCAATTCAGCATATAGCGCTGGCTATGTCGGGAGAAGAGGTTCCTGGGCGATTGGCGAGGGTGCCTTGCTATCTCACTGCCACGCAGGTGATCTCGGGGAGATCGTCGGCCTCGATGGCCCAGGTGTCCCCGCCGTCGGCGGAGCGGTAGACCGTCCCGTTCTCATCGCCGATCACCGCTTCGTCCCCGACGAGGGCGAGGCACCCGGTGTTCACGTTGGTGGAGAACCACTTCGGCAACCCGTCGCTGCACCGGGTGAAACCGCTCACCCCGAGGTCGGCGCGGTACACCGCAGCCCGGCCCCCGGCGTAGGAGGTGGCCACCGAAACCAGCACCCGCTCACCCGAAATGGCCACCGCCCGGCAGTAGTCGCCGTGGAGTCCCTTGGTGTGGAACTCCCAGGTGACGGCGCCGTCGCGGGTCACCGCCAGGCCGCGGGCGGTGGCGGCGAAGGCGAGACCGGGAACGGTGGGATGAGCCTTGACCTGGTGGACGTCGGCGTCGATGTCCATCGTGTCGCGCCACGTCGGATCGGCGGGTGTGGAGCGTACGATCCCGCCGACGTGCACGTTCACGTAGAGCGTCCCATCGGGTCCGCGATCGAGCGAACGCACGTCGGGCGGCCCGCCCCACGGCGTGTACCAGTCGTCGCGGCCCGGCGCCCGATCGAAACCGGCGTCACGAGCGAAGCGCCCGGTCAGCAGATCCAACCGATATAGGCCGGCCTCGGCGGTCCCGAACAGCAGCTCGTCGCGTCCGGGAAGCAGCCAGTTGATCTGTTCGGCCACGCTCAGGCCGACGACGCCGGCGCCGCTTCGTATCCTCGTGCCGTCGCTGAGCACCCATCCGGTGACCACGGCATCGATCCGCTCCCCGGGAAACCGCCGGGTGTGCTCCGGCAGCGACCACAACCCGTCGACGGTGCCGACGAGGGTCACGACTTGGGGAACTTGACCCCGCACGAGTGGTCCGGGCAGTAGCCCATCGGGTTCTTGTGCAGGTACTGCTGGTGGTAGTCCTCGGCGTAGTAGAAGGCGCCCAGGGGTTGGATCTCGGTGGTGATCGGTCCCATCCGCACCTTGGTCAGCTGTTCCTGGAAGACGTCGCGGCTCCGCTTCGCCGCGTCGAGTTGCGCGTCGCTGACCGCGAAGATCGCCGAGCGGTACTGGGTGCCGCGGTCGTTGCCCTGACGCATTCCCTGGGTGGAGTCGTGCTGCTCCCAGAACACCCCGAGCAGGTCTTCGTAACTGAGTTTCTTCGGGTCGTAGGCCACCAGCACCACTTCGGCGTGCCCGGTGCGACCCGAGCACACCTCCTCGTAGGTCGGGTTGGCGGTGAATCCACCGGCATAGCCGACCGCGGTGCTGTGGACACCCGGGGTCTGCCAGAAATCCTTCTCGGGACCCCAGAAGCAGCCCATGGCGAAGACGGCGGTCTCGATCCCCTCCGGGAACGGAGGCTTGAGGGTCGTCCCGAGGACGGCATGGCGCTCGGGGACCGCCACGTCCTCCTGGCGGCCCTCGAGGGCGTCGCCGGCGGTGATCATCTGCGACTTGGTGAACATGGTTCCCCTCCTGTGGGGGAGGAAACGGATGGATGGCGCAGTGTGTTCCCACGGCCCGTCGCCCGTCGGACCGTCGAACCGTCGCCCGTCGCCCGTCGCCCGTCGACCGCAAGGGACATCCGAGCATGCAGCAGGCAGCATGCAGTCCCGCCGGACACTCCGGGCTGCAAGCTGCAAGCTGCAAGCTGCAGGCTTGGAGGCGCTCAGCGCCGCGTCGCCTCCCTACGCCTCTCGGCTTCGCCTCTTGCGCACGATCGCCCAGGCGATGCCGGCGCCGATGACCGCCGCCAGGGTCGCCCCCGAGATCAGCGGCACCGGTTGGGTGAGGCGCTTGGCCAGCGACACCCGGCGGCGGAACTCGAGGATCGGCCATCCGCGCTCCTCCGCGGTCTCACGCAGTTCCCGCTCCGGGTTGATGGCGTGGGGATGCCCGACGAGTTCGAGCAGCGGCAGGTCGGTGGTGCTGTCCGAATAGGCGTAGGAGTCGGCGAGCGAGATCCCCTCGGCGGTAGCCACCGCACGGACCGCCTCGGCCTTGGCGGCTCCATATACGTACCGCTCGACCTCGCCGGTGTACTTGCCGTTCTCATCCACCCGGGCCTGGGTGGCGATCACGTCGGGGACTCCGATGTAGCGTCCGAGCGGACGCACCACCTCCTCGGGTGACGCCGACACGATGAACACCCGGCGTCCCGCCCGCACGTGCTCGTCGATGAGGAACAGCGCCTCGGCGTAGACCAGGGGGGCGACCACCTCTTCGAGCGCCTCCTCGACGATGCGTTCCACCTCGGCGCGGTCCCATCCCTTGGTCAGCGACAGCATCGCCTCGCGGGCCCGGTCGAGGGACTCCTGGTCGGCGCCGAACAGCAGGTACATCAACTGACCGATGGCGGCGCGCAGCAGCGTCCGCCGTCCCAGCATCCCCGCCTTGTACAGCCTGCCGCTGAAGGCGAGGGTGGAGGACTTGGCGATGACGGTCTTGTCGAGGTCGAAGAACGCCGCTTCGGTCATCCGCCTCCGATGATACGAGAGCCTTCGGCGCATCCGACAGCCCTCTTGATCACACCCCCGCCGATTCGTACGGTTCCGCGGCCCGATCAGGAGCGTGACAGATCCCGGTGCTGGCCGTTTGGACACCGGAGGACGGACTGCTCGGCGCGCTCGCCCCGCTCGGGTTGGCGATCGCCGCGGGGTCGGCGTTGCTGATCGACCTGGACGGCGGCGGTCCCCGCTATCCCGGCGACCGCTCCCTCGCCGACCTGGTCACCGACGGGGTGCGCCGTCCCGATCTCGAGCCGCGACCGGGCGTGGCGGTGTTGCGCAACGGCGGTGTGGCGCCGGCGGAGGCGGCGCGGGTGGTGGAGGCGCTGCTGGCAGCACACCCGACCGTGGTGCTGCGGCTCCCTCCCCGGCCCCGGCCCGCCGGGATCCCGTTTGGGGTGATTCCGGTTCGGCTGCTGATCCCCGGCGACCTGTACCCGATCGGCGATCGACCCGCGGTGTTCCAGGCAACCCCGGCCTTCATGCGGATGCCGGCGGAAGGGGTGCGGCTCCCGGTGCCCCACCCCGTCACGGTCGCCGGATTGCTCCGGGGACACCGCCCTCCGGCGAAGGACCGCTGGATCGCAGCATGGAGCACTGCATGGAGGTTCCCGTGGGACCGGTGAGCCGGATCGTCGACCGGATCGTCGCATCGGGCATCCCGCTGCGCCGTCCCGAGGTGACCCGCGCCGCCGCGGCGCTGGCGGCCGAAGAGGCTCCGCTCGATCCCGGCGTAGCGACCCTGGCGGTCGACGAACTGATCGGGTTGGGTCCTCTGGAGCCGCTCCTCTCCGACCCTCTGGTCACCGACATCCTGGTGAACCGCCCCGACGAGGTGTGGGTCGAGCGCGCCGGGTCGCTGCTGCGCACCGGGATCGTCTTCTCCGGGTCGGAGGCGGTGGTGGCCGCGGTGGAGCGGGTGATCGCCCCGCTCGGGCTCCGCCTCGATCGGGCTTCGCCGGCGGTGGACGCCCGCCTCCCCGACGGCTCGCGGCTCCACGCGGTGATCCCGCCGGCGGCGGTGGACGGTCCGGTGGTGGCGGTGCGCCGCTTTCGCGCGACGATGGCATCACTCGCCGATCTCGTGTCCGCCGGAGGGATCGACGCCGCCGGAGCTGCACTGCTCGCCGGTGCAGTGCGGGAGCGGCGGAACTTGCTCGTGTGCGGCGGCACCGGATCGGGGAAGACGACCCTGCTCAACGTCCTCTCGGCGGAGATCCCACCCGAGGAGCGCGTGGTCACCGTCGAAGACGCCGCCGAGTTGCGGCTGCTCGGCCACGTGGTTCGTCTCGAAGCCAGGCCGCCCAACGCCGAGGGGGCGGGTGAGATCACCCTGCGCACCCTGGTGCGTCATGCCCTGCGGCTGCGCCCCGACCGGATCGTGGTCGGCGAGGTGCGCGGCGCCGAAGCCTTCGACCTGATCCAGGCGATGAGCACCGGGCACGCCGGTTCGATGGGCACGGTCCACGCCAACGGACCCGACGAGGCGCTGTGGCGGCTGGAGACCCTCGCCCTGTCGGGCGACGCCCGTATCCCCGAGGTGGCGGTCCGCCGCATGCTGCGCGCCGCCATCGAGATCGTCGTCCACCTGGAGCGGCGCTCCGGGAAGCGCCGGGTGGTGTCGGTGGTGCGGGTCGAGGGCGAGCACACCCGGGTGGTGTGGGAATGGTGACCGTGGTGCTCGCCGCAGTCGGCATCTCCGTTGGGGTTCCGCTCGCGCTCGTCGCGATGGCGTGGGTGGCGGCGACCCATCCGGCGCTGGCCCTCACCGGGATCGCCGGGTACGCCGGCTTCACCCGGTGGCAAGCGCGTTGGACGCGACCCGGTCCCGACGACGAGGCCGGGTTCTTGCAGACCCTCAGCGCCGAGCTGACCGGTGGGGCCTCGCTGCGGTCTGCGCTGGTCGCCGCCGCCGACCGCAGCGAACGGCTCCCGCTCCATGGCGCGGCGCGGGCCGCCGCAGCCGGGCTCCCCGCTCCCCGGGTGGCCGGGCTGCTCGGAGCCGCCCTCCCGGTCAACGGGCGCATGACGGCGGCGGCGTGGCTGCTCGCCGCCGAGAGCGGCGGCCCCGCCGCCGTGGTGATGCAATCGCTGGCGGTGCGCGCGGCGCGCGAGGGGGAGTTGATCCGGGAACGGCGATCCCTGACCGCCCAGGCGCGCGCCTCCGCCTGGGTGGTCGCCGGGCTCCCCGCCGTGTTGCTGGCGGGCACGGTGGTCTCGGGACGACTCGACGCCGCCGGTGATCCCGCCCTCGGGCTTGTCGTGGTGATCGGTGTGACGCTGCAGGCGATCGGGGTGGCGGTGGTGGTAGCGATGGTGCGACGGGCGGAACGATGACCGCGCTGGCGATGGGGTTGGTGATCGGGTTGGCGGCGTTGCG
>DATDRW010000056.1:0-9801 GCA_035291545.1 Acidimicrobiia bacterium | reverse complement strand
ACGCGAGCTGGGTTTAGAACGTCGTGAGACAGTTCGGTCCCTATCCGTCGCAGGCGCAGGAGGTTTGAGAGGAGCTATCCCTAGTACGAGAGGACCGGGATGGACGTACCTCTGGTGTGCCAGTTGTCCTGCCAAGGGCATCGCTGGTTGGCTACGTACGGCACGGATAAGCGCTGAAGGCATCTAAGTGCGAAGCCGGCCTCGAGATGAGACCTCCCACCGCATCAAGCGGGTAAGACCCCTGAGAGAACATCAGGTTGATAGGCCGGAAGTGGAAGCACAGCAATGTGTTGAGCTGACCGGTACTAATCGGTCGAGGGCTTGATTCGATTCCAAGACGTGCGTGCTCGCTATGGAGTGCTCGAGGTGTCGAGCAGTCACCGGTTTCCGGTGGTGATAGCGGCGGGGAACCACCCGTTCCCATTCCGAACACGGAAGTTAAGCCCGCCCGCGCTGATGGTACTTGGGGCGTAGGCCTCCGGGAGAGTAGGTCGCTGCCGGATTTTTCGAGAAGTGGGCCGCCCCGCAAGGGCGGCCCACTCGCGTGGGTACGATCCCGGGGGAGGTCGACGATGACGACTCGAGGCAGGAAAGGCGGCGAGGGGTCTCAAGTTCGTCGTCCGGCGCCCGGGCGCGTCGGCCGTCCCGCGGCCACCTCGACGAGGCACGACGCGGCCGCCGATCGGGGGGGCTCCGGCCGCGAGCACCGGGAGGCGGCGCCGGCGAAACCCCCGGCCCGCAAGCGGTGGTCGCCCGATGGGGATCTGCCGCGCTGGATCCAGGAGGAGGTGGCCCGGGTCACCCCCAAGCAGCGGATCCAACCCGCGCTCGAACTCCTCCACGCGGCGGCGAAGTCGTTCGCCGCGGGGAAGCACGGGCGGGCGCTGCGCGACCTGGAGAGCGCCAAAGAACTGTCTCCACGCACCGCAACCGTGCGCGAGCTGCTCGGGCTCTCGGCCTACCGGCTGGGGCGTTGGGAGCAGGCGCTGCGCGAACTGCGCACCTTCCGGCGCCTGACCGGGGAGACGACTCACCTGCCGGTCGAGATGGACGTGCTTCGTGCCCTCGATCGTCCTGCAGACGTCGAAGAGCTGTGGGCGACCTTCCGTCGGATCGGGGGCGACCGGGACACCGACCGCGAGGCTCGGGTGGTGTATGGATCCTTTCTCCTCGATACGGGCAGGGAGCGACAGGCCTGGCAGGTGACGAACCCGAAGCGGATCGGGAACGCACCGGAGGAGAGCGAACTGCGGGTGTGGTTCGTAGCCGCCCGAGCGGCGGCGCGCCTCGGCGACGGCCGCACGGCGCGGCGGCTCTACGAGGCGATCCAGATCACCGACCCGGCGTTCCCCGGGCTCGACGAGCTCGACCGGGCGATCTCGGCTCTCTAGCGCGGCCCGTCTGCAGGCTCTCCACGAGGAGGCGGGCTCACGTGTGGAGGGACATCCAGCGTTGAATACCGGCGGCCTGCATCGGCCAGAAGGTGTTGCGGTCGAGCGTGGCGATCGTCGCCTCGTCGTAACCGCCGTGCCGGTAGTCGTCGAGCACCCAGGTCCGCATCGCTTCGGCGAGGTCGCCGTCCCCGGCGCGTTCCACCCAGGCCACCCAATTCCACAGCCTCTCCTCCGCGGACGCCAGCGTGGCGGCAGCATCGGTGGCGGGCCCGAAATGCGCGAAACCGATGAACGCCGGCCGACGGGCTGCGATGCGCCTCAGGTTCTCGGTCGCGAGGTGGGGATCGAAGTCCGGAGGGGGCGTGACCGGCTGAACGACGTGGCCGTGGGGGAATGCGATGCCGACGGCGTCACCCACGAATGCTCCGCCGGTCTCTTCCTCGAAAAAGACGATGTGGTGCTTGGCATGACCCGGGGTGTACATCACCTCCACGAACCGGCCCTTGCCGAGCGGTATCCGGTCCCCTTCCTCGAGGATGAGGAGCCGGTCCTCGTCGACCGGCTGCATCGGGCCCCAGAGGTCCTGCATCCCCCGCTCCCCGTAGATCCGCGTCGCCGAGTCCCACAGGCGATCCGGCGCCATCAGGTGACGCGCCCCGGCGGCGTGCACGCCGATCCGGGCTCCGGGAAACCGGGAAGCGAGATGTCCTGCCCCGCCGGCGTGGTCGAGGTGGATGTGCGTGACGGCCATGACCGCCAGGTCGTCGACCCCGGCATCGGTGAGTGCGTCGTAGAGGTGCCCGATCGACCGCGACGGGCCGCATTCGATGAGGAGGCGGTTCGGGGTGTCGAACAGGTAGCAGGCGAGTCGATGCGGCTCGTCGTGCATGAACGCATCGATGAGATACAGGTCGTTGCCGAGCGCGGTCACGGTGGTCTGCACCATCACCCGAAGGTAGCGCTTCTGTCGGCCCCTGCGGGGCCTCCGCAATTCGCAATTTGCAGTTTGCAAAGAGCGAAAAGCAACTCGGCAACGGGAAATGGGCAAGACCGCGAGATGGTGCTCGCTCCGCGGCTGGGGGCTGGGGCGGGCGACGGGCGACGGGAATCGGAAACGGGAAACGCCGGTTTGTCACAGGCACCTCGTACGTTCCGGTACTGCGCGGCATCCGGAAAGGAAGCCCGCATGGACCTCAACCTGGTGGTGTTGGCCGGCCGCCTGGCGGCACCCCCCGAGATCAGGCAGTTCGAGAGCGGCAGCCGTCTTGCCCGGTATCTGGTGACCGTGCGCACCGAGGAGCCGAGCCGCCGGGTCGACGTGGTGCCGGTCTCCCTTTGGGACCCCGACGATGCCCTGATCGACGCCGACCCCGCTCCCGGGACGCGGGTGTGGGTCGCCGGCGCCGTGCAGCGACGCTTCTGGAGTGGGGACGACGGACGGCGCAGCCGCCTCGAGGTCGTCGCCGAACAGGTGTGCCTGCGCGATGCCGAGCCCGCGGAGGGCTAGGTTCGAGCGACGATCGAACGTCCCGGGGAGGCTGTACCGGTGCTCGAGCGGCTCGCCATGGAGTTCGAGTCGGGTGTCCGGTATCAAGAGCGGGGGGTGAACTTCACCCTCCAGATGTTCCACGGCGACTACGCCGCCCTGCGGCGCTGCCTGGTCGACGAGGGGATCATGACCCGGGCAGATGGGGTGTACCGGCGCACCGGAGACCGTCACCGGGACGATCCGTGACCCGCGGTCCTACCCTGGCCGCCATGTGCCGCAGCATCGTCCAGTTGAGGAAGCCGGAGGGCGCCACCCGCGAGGAACTCGAGGCGGCCGCCCTGCAGTTCGTGCGCAAGATCAGCGGGTTCCGGACGCCGTCGCGGCAGAACCACGAGGTCTTCGCCCGCGCCGTCGCCGAGGTCGCCGACAGCGCCGAGTCCCTGCTGAGGGGACTGGTGGTTCGAATGTGATGGGGGAGCGCGGTGAGGATCTGCGTCGCTTCCTCGAACCGGAGCGGATCGGCGTCCTGCGGGTGCTCCCCGGCATCGTTGCCGGAGGGCTGGCGGCGGCGGTCCTGGTGGGGATGTTCCTGTTGCGCCCCATCGGCGAGGAGCGCCCCGACCTGTCTCTCATCGGGATCAACGCTCGCGTATACGAAGCGGTCGTCGACGACGTCACCGGGGCCCCGTGCCAGGCCAACTCGGACCTGCAATGTGTCGAGATCGGATTTCGCCTCACCCAGGGTCCGGATGCCGGCTCGGTCTTTCCGATGACGTACGTGGTGTCGGAGACCTCACCGTCGTTCTCGGTCGGCGAGCGGGTCGTCCTCAACTACCAGGAGGGCGTCGATCTCGAATTCCGCTACGCGTACGCCGATCGCCAGCGGCGACCGGTCCTGCTGTGGCTGGGGGTGCTGTTCGCTGTGGTCGTGGTGATGCTGGGGCGGATGCGCGGTCTGGCGGCCCTCGTCGGGCTGGCTGCCAGCATCGTCGTGCTCCTCCAGTTCGTGATCCCCGCCATCCTCGACGGCCGCAACCCGCTCCTGGTGGCGGTGGTCGGCTCGGCCGTGATCGCCTATCTGGCCCTGTACGCCGCCCACGGCTTCACGCGGATGACGACCGTGGCGTTGCTGGGCACGCTCGCCGCCCTCGCCCTCACCGCCCTCCTGTCGTGGCTGGTGGTGGGTGTAGCCCATTTCAGCGGGCTGACGGCCGATGAGGCCTTCATCATCACGATTGCCGGCCACTTCGACCTCAGCGGGCTGATCCTCGCCGGGATCGTGCTCGGCGCCCTCGGCGCCATCGACGACATCACCGTGACCCAGGCATCGACCGTGTGGGAGCTGCACGCGCTCCGTCCCGACCTCGGGAGGGGCGCCCTGGTGCGTTCGGGTATGAAGGTGGGGCGGGACCACGTCGCCTCCACCGTCAACACGCTGCTGCTCGCCTACGCCGGTGCCGCCATGCCGTTGCTCCTGTTCTTCGTGCTGGCCGACCAGTCCATCGGCACGGTGTTGAATAGCGAGATCGTGGCGGTGGAGGTGGTGCGCACCCTGGTGGGCAGTATCGGCCTGGTGTCGGCGGTGCCGCTCACGACCTGGCTGGCGGCGGTGTTCGCGTCGGAGGAGTTCGGGGGCGGGGGCGCTGGGCCCGCCCGCCAACCCTCGACTTCATCTTGAACCCGTGACTCGAGGGAACATCGAGGGTTGTGGAGGAGCGGTCTCGACCTCCGGGTCGAGGGTGTTCAGGCGGGGGGCTTGTCCCAGTCCTGGACGTCGCCGCCCGCCTCGCGGGCGAGGATGTCGAGGGCCGCGACGGCACCGTCGCCTGCGGAGATGATGGCCTGGCTCCTGGTGGGACGGGTGGCTCGGCCGAGCGCATAGACGCGGTCCCGGGAGGTCCGCTGGTCGCGGTCGACGGCGAGCGCACCGGAGGGCGTGTGCTCCAGTCCGAGGGCATCACCCAGGGGATGCTTGCGCCCTTCGGACAGCACCACGTAGTCGGCGTCGTGGTTGGCTTCGTCGTCGGTGGTGACCAGGAACCTGTCGCCCTCGGCCGAGACCGCGACCACCGTGGCGGCCTCCAGGGTGGCGCCGGCGGCGAGCACCTGATCCTTTCCGGTCGCCTGGAGTGCGCTACCCGGTGTGTCCGGCGCCCCCAAGTAGTTGTTGAGGTGGGCGAAGTGCATCGCCGTCGCATCGGCGCCGATGACGGTCACACCGTGACCGCCGCGGGCGAGGAACAGGGCGGCGCTCAGTCCTCCGGGCCCGTCCCCGATGATCACGATCGCGGCCATGGACTTCCTCTCGTATCCGGTATGGTTCTCAACCCAGGAACCATGCCGGACCTTCCCGACGACAACTGGCGCGAGCGCCTCAGCCCGGAGCAGTACCGGGTGCTGCGCGCCGGGGGTACGGAGGCTCCCTTCACCGGGGAGTACTGGGATCACCATGCCGATGGCTCGTACCGGTGCGCCGGTTGCGGGGCCCACCTGTTCCATTCCGTGGACAAGTTCGACAGCGGGACCGGGTGGCCCTCTTTCGTGCGCCCCGCGGCGCGAGACGCGGTCTCTCTTCTCCGTGACTCGAGCCACGGGATGGAACGGACCGAAGTGCGTTGTGCTTCGTGTTCGGGGCACCTCGGCCACGTGTTCACGGACGGCCCCGAGCCGACGGGGCTCCGCTACTGCATCAACTCGGCATCCCTGGAATTCGGGGGATGAGCGACCTGCTCCGCGGCGCCGATGGACGGCGGCGGTGCGCTTGGCCGGGGGAGGACCCCCTCTACCGCGAGTATCACGACGCCGAGTGGGGCCGCCCCGAGGAATCGGACCCGGCCCTGTTCGAGAAGGTGGCGCTCGAGGGATTCCAGGCTGGGCTCTCCTGGATCACGGTGCTGCGCAAACGAGAGGCGTTCCGCCAACGGTTTGCGGGTTTCGACCCTGCCGCCGTGGCCCGATTCGGTGAGCGACAGATCGGGAGGATGCTCGACGATGCCCGGATCATCCGTCACCGGGGGAAGATCGAATCGGCGATCAACAACGCCCGAAGGGCCCTCGAGCTCATCGACGAGTTCGGCAGCCTCGCCGCATACGTGTGGCCCTTCGCACCGGGCCCGGCACCGGCACCCCGCGGCTTCTCCGACCTCCAGGCAGTCACCCCCGCTTCGACGGCACTCAGCAGGGATCTGAAGCGGCGGGGCTGGAGCTTCGTCGGGCCGACCACGATGCACGCCTTCATGCAGGCAATGGGCATGGTCAACGATCACCTCACGGGCTGCTGGGTGCGCACCGAGTGTGAGCGACTCCGGCGCTCGGTGGCGCCGAAGTACCTGCCGAGTCAGGCGTGACCGGTGTCGTGCTCGGCGATCCGGCGGCGGATCGCTTCCATGTCCAGTTCTCGGGTCCGGGTGATCAGTTCATCGAGGCCGGCGGCGGGCAGCGCCCCGGCCTGGCTGTAGAGGATCACCTTCTCCCGGAAGACCATCAGGGTGGGGATCGAGCGGATGCCGAAGTAGCCGGCGAGATCGGGCTCTGCCTCGGTGTCGACCTTGGCGAACACGAGGTCGGGGTGCCGCTCCGAGGCGGCCTCAAAGATGGGAGCGAAGCCGCGGCAAGGGCCGCACCAGGCGGCCCAGAAGTCGACGAGCACCGTGTCGGCCCCGGAGACCGTCTCGGTGAAGGTGTCCTTGGTGAGGGCGATGGTGGCCACGCCGTGCTCCAACCCTTCCGCCACCCGGGTCATTCCCCGGCGGTGCATACGCTGTGATGGTGCGCCGCATCGCGCTGGCTCTCGTCATTCTGATCGCCCCCGCGTGTGGCTCGCTCCCGGTTACGGGCTCGGCCCCGGGATCGGTCGCATCGCCGTCCACGAGCCGCGTCGAGCCGACGAGCACCACCACGACCACGGCGGTGGCGACTACCACGCCCGGGGCGTCCGCGGAACCTTGGGCATTGGTGGTCGTGGGGGACTTCGGGGACGGCGGTGAGGCGGAGCGTGCGGTGGCCGATGCCGTCGCCGCCTGGGTGCTCGAGCATCCCGAGACGAGGGCGCTGGTCACGACCGGGGACAACTTCTATACAGCCGATGTGGCGGCGGCGTGGCTGGAGCCGTACGGGTGGCTCGACGGGGCGGGCCTGGGGGTGTGGCCGGTACCGGGCAACCACGATCTCGAGACGCCCGAGCAATGGCTGGCCAACGTCGCCGCCTTCGGCAGCTTCCCGCGATGGCGCACCGAGTCGGTGGGCGAGACCACCCTGGTGCTGCTCGACTCCAACCAGATGGGATCGGGGGAGCAACAGGCGTGGCTGGAACGCATCACGAGCGACCTAGCCGGAAGGCCCTGGATCGCGGTGTTCCATCACCCCTGGGTGTCGTGCAGCATCCACGGGAGCACCCCGGGGGTGGACGAGCGCTGGGGGGACTTGCTCGCCGGAGCGACCCTGGTCCTCAACGGCCACGATCACAACTATCAGCGGTTCCGCACCGAGAGCGGTTGGTCGATCGTGACCGGAGGCGGCGGCCGGCGGCTCTACGGCCTCACCGAATGTCCGCCGGGAACACCCGAGCAGGTCGCCGCGGCGGAGTCCTTCCATTTCCTCACCATCGTTGGTGGGTCCGGAGTCATCACCGTCGAGGCCCACGAAGTCGATGGAACCGTTTTCGACTCGGTCGTGGTGCGCCTCGGGGCCTGAGCACCATGCGCCCATAATCCACGTTCTGTCAAGTTAGGCGAAAGGTAGCCAGGAGGCGCTCCCCCCACTCAGGTCGGCATGTGGTTGGAGTCCCCGCGCCGGCTGCGACGGCTCGCGCCGCGCCGAGGATCTCGTGCCGGGGGCGTGCGGTGGTTCACTGGTTGGGAGCGGATGCCGGGCACGCTACGCATCGCCCAACCCTGGGTCGGAGTCTGCGGCGGCGTCGGTGGGCGAGCGCACCTCCGGCTCGTGGCCGAGGACGGCGGCCCGCTGCACCGCGCCCCGTCCGAACCGGTTCCTGGCGCCATCGACTGCGGCGTCGAGCGACCGGAGGCGCCGGTGGATGTCGGAGCCGGCGCGGAGCGCGGGGTCGTCCGGTCCCTCCCCCGCGCCGAGGGCGAGCTCGAGCTGAAGGTGGGGAGCATCCTCGAGGAGGTCGACCGAGATGCCCACCAGGTTGACCCGGCGCCCGGCGGCGCGTTCGGCGACGAGGCCGTCGGCGAGTGCGGCGGCGGCGCGGTACAGCGAGGTGGTCTCGGCGATCGGTGCCGGCAGGGTGAGACTGCGGGTGACGGACGCCATATCGGCGAAGCGGGCTCGCACCGTGATCCGGCGGCCGGCGCGGCCCTTGCGCCGCAGCCGGGAACCGACACGGTCGGCGAGGGCGAGCAGGGTCGTGTGGCGGTCCGGGGTTGCGGTGGCGTCCCCGGCGCTCTGCGCACCCACCGATCCCGCCCGGTGACCCCCCTCCACGGAACGGGGATCGTGATTGTGGGCCAGGTGCCAGAGGTGGCGTCCCCAGTGCCGCCCGAGCCACGAGGCGAGGGCGTCCTCCGGCACGGCGGCGAGATCACCGATGGTGCGGATGCCGTATTCGGCGAGGCGCCTCTCCCCCACCGGGCCGATCCCCCAGAGGTGGCCCACCGAGAGCGGGGCAAGGAACCCCGACTCGGATCCGGGTTCGACGACCAGCATCCCATCCGGCTTGGCCACCCTGCTGGCGATCTTGGCGAGGTGCTTGGTGGTTGCGGCGCCCACCGAGATCGGGAGGTCCACCTCGGCCCGAACGGCGCAGCGGATTCGTGCTGCGATCTGGTGCGGTTCGCCGAACAGCCGGGTGGTGCCCGAAACGTCGAGGAAGGCCTCGTCGATCGAAATCGCCTCGACCAAAGGGGTGAAACGCCTCATGACCTCCATCACCGACCGGCTGATCTCCACGTAGCGGGAGAAATGGGCGGGCACCACGACGAGGCCGGGACAGCGGGCCCGGGCCACACCCACCGACATCGGAGCATGCACTCCGAGGGCGCGGGCCTCGTAGGTGGCAGAGAGGATCACCCCGCCTCCGACGGCAACCGGACGGCCCCGCAGAGCGGGCAGGTCGCGAACCTCGACCGATGCGTAGAAGGCATCGAGGTCGGCGTGGAGGATGGTGGCCGCGCCGGTCACCGGAGCAGTGTCGCACACGAGTGCGACACGCTTATTGCCCTCCCCCGGGGCTCTTCAGGACTTCTTGAGGCGTGCTCCCCCATTGTGGATCACACAGACCAAGCAAGGAGAGACCATGGATCGCAAAGCAGCTCTCGCCACGGCCGCCGGCCTCGTACTGGGCCTGCCTTCGGCGTTCCGGTCGTGCGCCGGCCTCCATCTGCCGCAGTCGAGATCACGATTGGCGGGTGATCACTCGCGCTACGTCACGTGACGGGCACTAGCCTCGGCCGGTGCTCGGCACACGGTGCTTCTGCGGCATGACGTTCGATGGGACCGACGACGACGCCCTCATCGGGTTGATGCGCGGCCATCTGGGTGAGGCGCACGAGATCGACGTCACCGCGGTGACGGCACGCAACGCCATCGAGCGGGAGCGCGCTCTCGGTCCGATACCGGCGCCGCGGGAGGCATTGGGGCCGGTTTCCACCCGACCCCTGTCCCCGGGTCTGGTCGACGACTTCGCCGGCTTTTTCGACGACACGGCGTTCACGGACAACGTCGGGTGGGCGTCGTGTTACTGCATGTTCCACCATCTGGACGGGTCGAACTGGGGGGAACGCACCTGGCAGGAGAATCGGGCAGAGATGCTCGAGCGCATCCGTGCCGGCAAGACCACCGGAATCCTCGCCTACGTCGAAGGAGTGGTTGCCGGCTGGGTGAACGCCTCGCGGCTCTCCGAGTACCCACCGCACCGTCACGGCGACGCCCGGGACGACATCACCGGAGCCATCGTCT
>DATDRW010000055.1:0-3506 GCA_035291545.1 Acidimicrobiia bacterium | reverse complement strand
GAGACAGACCTCCATGTGTCGCGCGACCGGCGCGTCGTGATCTTCCATGACGACACCCTGGAGCGGCTCACCAACGGCATCGGGCGATTCTGGGATCACGACTGGGAAAGGCTGCAGACGCTCGACGCCGCTCACCAATTCGACAAGGCCGGGGGCTACCCGCTGCGGGGGAGGGGGATCCAAATGCCGCTCCTCGAGGAGGCACTGCGCACCTTTCCCGACGGAATGTTCAACCTCGATCTCAAACAACCGCGGATCGAAGCGGTGGTTGCCGAGGAGGTGCGACGCCTCGGGGCGGAGGACCGGGTGTTGATCGGGTCTTTCCACGACGCCCGCATCCGCCACTTCCGCGAGATCACTGAGGGACGGGTGGCGACCTCGGCGGGCCCCCGGGAGATCTCGCGGGCGGTGTCCGCCTCGTACGCCCGCCGTTCCGCCGCCGGTACCTCCGACGCACTGCAGGTCCCGGAGCGGATCGCCACCAAGCGGTTGGTCGATGCGACCCATCGCGCGGAGAGGCAGGTGCACGTGTGGACCGTCAACGACCCCGCGGCGATGCGACGTCTGCTCGACACCGGTGTCGACGGGATCATCACGGACAGGCCGGACCTGTTGAACGAGGTGGTGTTCGGGAATCCGCTTCCTCCCCGTTAGGGGACGAAGCGTCGCCGTCTTCGGCAACGACCGAAGTGGTCTCCGCGGTGGGCGTGGCCGCGTCGGGTGTGGAGACCCTCCTCCCCCGGCTCCTCCGGAGCCGGGTACTCCTCCCTAAGGGAGGAGAAAGAAGAGGAGGGAGCCGCCGGCTTCGGCGGCGACAGAAGAAGGGGTCGCCGGCCGCGGCGGCGACAGATGGAGACGCCGCTCCACCTCTGTTCCTCCCCCTTGGGGGAGATGCGTCATCGTCTTCCGCGACGACGGAGGGGGTCTCCACCTTCGGCGTGGAGCGCGTCGGGTGTCGAGACCCTCCTCCCCCTCGCTCGCTGCGCTCGCTCAGGTACTCCCCCCTGAGGGGGGAGAGTGAAGAAGGACCCTCCTGCCCTCTGGAGGAGGAAACGAATGCCACAATGCCCGCCATGCCCGACCTCCTTCTCGGACCCATCGCCCGACTCCAGGTGCAGCGCGATCCCATCAAGGAGAAGGGGATCGGGTACGACCCCGCCGGGATTGTGGTGGTCCAGGAGGCGTCGATCGGACCGCAGGGGATCGTGGGCCGACACGGTGACGCCTGGGTGCTCGACGCCCACCACACCGCCCACCCCCGCAATCGTGCCGGGGGGCGACGGGCGCTCTCGATCGGCTTTACCGGGCACTACGACCGCATGGCACAGCGGTTTGGCTCAGCGCCCATGGGGTGTGCGGGGGAGAACGTCCTCGTGTCCACCGCCGACCGATTCCTGGTGACCGACCTCGCCGGCACCATCGTGGTGCACACCCCGGACGGAGAGGTCGAGTTGCGCCGCGCCCGGGTGGCCGCCCCGTGCGCCGAGTTCACCTCGTGGATCAAGGGGCTCGACACGGTCCTGGCCCAACGCGACCAACCCGAGGATGTCGCCTTTCTCGACGAGGGGATGCGCGGCTACATCCTCGACGTGGCCCATCTCGAGCGGCCGATGACGGTGCGGGTGGGCGACGAGGTGTGGTTGCGCATTCCTCCCCCTTAAGGGGAGGTGGCGTCGCCCGTGGGGCGGCGACGGAGAGGGTCTCCACCCACAGCGCGGGTCGGGTCGGATGGGGAGACCCTCCTCCCTCTCGCTCGCTGCGCTTGCTCGGGTGCTCCCCCCTCAGGGGGGAGCACTAACGATCGCGCGAACCCCTCCACGGCGTCCGCATCCCACCCCACCAGCCGCACCTCCTGCAACGCGTCCGGGTGTTCGCTGCACCAGGCGGTGACCGTTACGGCGATGACCCGGGTGGCCTCTCCCATCGGGTATCCATAGATCCCGGTCGAGATCGCGGGCAGTGCAACGGACCGCGCTCCCACCGACACCGCACGGTCGAGAGCGGCCCGGACCGCGGTCGCCAACAAACCCTCGTTGTCCCGAGCGACGCCGTGGATCGGTCCGGCGACGTGCACCACCCACCGGGCGGTCATTGCCCCAGCCGAGGTGACCGCGGCGACCCCGGGGGCGAGGGGTCCGTGCGTGGCGACCCAGGCGTCACTCTCGCGTTGGATGGTCGGCCCACCGGCGCGGGAGACCGCGGCGGCCACCCCACCCCCATGCGCCAGGTGTTCGTTGGCGGCGTTGACGAGGGCGTCGACGTCCTGGGTGGTGAGGTCACCGCGGGCGACGGTGATGCGGGTCATCCCCGAGAGGCTACGGCGGCGTCCCGCTTGCCAACCGCGGCCGGTGCCGATTATGGTCTGTCAATCCCGACCATACGGGAATCGCAGACCATGAGTACGCAGACCCCGTATCGGCCCCCCGAAGGCATGCTGGCGATGACGCCGGAGCAGGCCGCGGCGTTCAACGAGCCCACCCGCAGCGACATCATGGTCTTGCTCGCCGAGCGTCCCGCCACCGTTTCCCAACTCGCCGATACGCTCGACAAGCCCAAGGGCACGATCGGCTACCACGTCAAGACGCTCGAGGACGCCGGCCTGATCAAGGTCGTGCGCACCCACAAGGTGCGGGCCATGACCGAGAAGTATTACGGACGCCTCGCCCGCACCTACCTGTTTCCCCGCGTCGAGGGGATCGGCGACGAGCAGCACGGGTTCATGGTCGAGGCGATGGGGGAGATGCGTCCGCCCCGGGAAGACGAGACCGGATTCTTCACGATCCGTCACGCCCGCATCCCCATCGCGCGGATCGAGGAGTTCGCCGGCGAACTCCTCGATCTCGCCGAACGTTTTGCGGCGGCGCCCCGGGGCGGTTCCACCGTTTACGGGTTGGTCGTCGGCATGTATCCGACAGATCGACCGTCGCTGAGGGAGGACGAGTGATCACGACCACCGAGAAGAAGCCGAAGGTGCGGCTCAACGCCAACTACTGGCGGTTGTGGACCGCCAGCGTCATCAGCAACCTGGGCGACGGCGTCGGCGCCATCGCCTATCCGTGGCTGGCGTCGGCCGTCACCCGCGACCCGGTCCTGATCGCGTTGATCGCAGTGGCACAGCGGCTGCCCTGGTTGTTCTTCACCCTTCCTGCCGGGGTGATCACCGATCGCGTCGATCGCCGCAAGCTCATGGTGGCGATGGACGTGGTGCGCACCGGGGTCACCGTCGCCATCGCGGTCGCAGTGCTTTCGGCCCAGGATGGCCTGCCGACACCCGAGGCGATCGCCGGCGGCGCCGCCATCGCCAGCAACCTCGGGCTGTACCTCGTGCTCGTGGTCGCCGCCCTGCTCATGGGCATGGCCGAGGTGCTCCGGGACAACTCGGCGCAGACCTTCATGCCGTCGATCGTGGGACCCGACCAACTGGAACGCGCCAACGGCAACTTGTGGGGCGCCGAGATGGTGATGAACTCGTTCGTCGGCCCGCCCCTCGGCAGTGTGCTCCTCGG
>DATDRW010000054.1:0-4944 GCA_035291545.1 Acidimicrobiia bacterium | reverse complement strand
CCGCCGCAGGAACGTCTATCTGGTCGATCCCGCCGGCGGCGAACCGGTGGCACTCACCACCGGCGATCACCGTGACGGGGGTGTGGCCTGGCGTCCCGACGGATCCGCGGTCGGCTTCGTCGGCGCCCGCCACGACCGCCGCTACGTGGAACCCGGATCGCAGGCGTGGGAGGTCCCCGTCACCGGAGGCGAGCCCGTCGCCCTGGTGGAGCGCGGCTCGTGGAACGAACTCTCGTATCGGCCCGATGGGGTTCCCCACCTCACCGGCGACCCGGAGCCGTGGGGGTACCCGCGGGTCTCGGGGGTATGGCGCATCGATCCGTCGGGCCCGGTCCGTCTCGCCGCAGGCCTCGACCGCAACTTCAGCGTGCCCGCACCGGTGGTGGCCCCGGCGGGGCCGCAGTGGCTCGCCGACGGGTCGTTCCGCGCTGCCGTCGAGGACCGGGGCACAGTCCGCATCGTCGTAGTGCATCCCGACGGCTCGTGGGACGACGTCGTTGGAGGCGCACGGCTCATCACCGGCATGACCACCCGCGACGACGGGTCGGCCATGGCAATGGTCTCCGTGGGGCCGGCCGATCCCGGCGAGCTGGTGTGGTGGGAGGACGGCACCGAGCGGACCCTGACCGACCTCAACGGCGGTTGCCGGGCCGATGCCGGACTGGTCGAGCCTGAGCATTTCACCGTCGATCACGATGGTGTCGACCTCGACGCCTGGGTGTTGCTCCCCCCGGGTACGGGCAAGGTGCCGCTGCTGCTCAACATCCACGGGGGACCGGCGACGCAGTACGGGTTCGGGTTCTTCGACGAGTTTCAGCTCTATGCGTCTGCCGGGTTCGGCGTCGTGGCGTGCAACCCCCGTGGGTCGTCTGGGCGCGGCACCGACTTCGTGCGAGCCCCGGTCGGCCGGTGGTCGGAGGAGCGGCCCCCCGACCTCGAGGACATCCTGGCGGTCGTCGATGCTGCGCTGGCCCGCTTCGACCGCCTCGACCCCGACCGCATGGGGATCATGGGTGGGTCGTACGGCGGGTTCATGACCGGGCGCATCCTCCCGCTCGACCATCGCTGGAAGTCGGCGGTCCCCGAGCGCGGGGTCTACTCGTGGACGTCGTTCGCCGGAACCTCCGACATCGGGTATTGGTTCCCGCGCAACTACCTCGGGGACTGGGCGTACCGCGGCTGGGATGCCCTGTGGGCGGCGAGCCCGCTCTCCCGGGCACACGAGGTCACCACACCGTGCCTCTTCATCCACTCCGAGGACGACTTCCGCTGCCCGATCGAGCAGGCCGAGCAGTATTTCGCGGTGCTCGTCGAGCGCGGCGTCGAAGCGGAGATGCTGCGTTTTCCCGGGAGCGGCCACGAGCTGTCCCGGTCGGGAAAGCCGAAGTATCGCCGGGAGCGGTTCGATGCGATCCTCGATTGGCACCGCCGCCACCTCGGTGTGACAACATAGGAGCCGATGTTGACCCCGACGCGCTTCGTGTGGTTCGACGGCCATCTGGTGCCGTGGGATCAGGCCACCGTCCACGTGCTTTCCCACGGGCTCCACTACGGGTCGGGGGTCTTCGAAGGGATTCGGGTGTACGCCACCGTCGATGGTCCGGCGGCATTCCGCCTCACCGATCACATGAAACGGCTCGCGGCCTCGGCGAAGGCGTACCGCATCCCCCTGGCGTGGTCGCCCGATGAGCTCGCCAAGGCGGCGCTCGACCTGGTGCGGGCCAACGACCTGTCCGCCTGCTACCTCCGCCCCATCGTGTTCTACGGGACCGGATCGATCGGCCTCAACCCCAAGGGGGCAGTGGTGAACACCGCCATCATCGCCTTCGAGATGGGCGCCTACCTCGGCGCCGAGGGGTTGGACAAGGGCGTCCGGGTGCGGGTGTCATCATGGCGGAGAGTGGGCCACGAGTCCTTCGTCCCCAACGCCAAGGGCGCGGGGCAATACCTGAACAGCGTGCTGGCGAAACAGGAAGCCCTCACCGCCGGCTACGACGAGGCGCTGATGCTCAACCACGATGGCTATGTCGTCGAGGGCACCGGGGAGAACCTCTTCGTGGTGCGAGACGGGGTGGTGCGGACGCCGCCCACCTGGGCGGGAGCGCTCGACGGGTTCACCAGAGCGAGCGTGATGAGGTTGCTCGGCGACGACGGGATGACCGTCGTCGAGGAACAGCTCAGCCGATCCGACCTCTACTACGCCGACGAGGCATTCTTCACCGGTACCGCCGCCGAGGTGACCCCGATCTATGAGATCGACGATCGCACCGTGGGCCCCGGCACCCCCGGACCGGTCACCCGCCGCGCCCAGAGCCGGTACATGGCGGCGGTCAGGGGTGAGGTTCCCGCCTACCGTCACTGGCTGGAATTCGCCTAGGAGGCATCGTGGGTCAGCAGCCCAACGTCCCGCTCGGAGTCGAGGATCTTCCCCGGGCCACCGCCCACCCCGGCGCGCCGCAACGCTGGTCGCCGGATCGTCCCGGCGACATGCTCGTCCCCGGCGACGTCCCCTGGGGAGGAGCGTTCGGGACTCCCGGGCCGGACACCGGCTATGCCCTGCGCACCCTGCGGGGCCGAACGCTGCCGGGAGGCCATCATCACCGCGGCGACGTGGAGGCTGCGGTAGCGACGGTCATGGCGGCCCGGGCGTCGAAGCTGGGCCGGGCTCCCGTCGCCGGTGACGTCACTGCCGCCATCGCCTTGCTCGAGCTGGACGATGCCACCGCCGGGCGCCTCGACGGCATCGGAGCGGACCATGCCCGGCTCCGTGAGCTGGTCGCTGCGATCCCCGCGGATCGGATCGGCCTTCCCCTGGCACAATTGCGTCGGTGATCGGGTGAAGATCGTTCGCATCCGCCTTCCCGGGGACGAGATCGCCTACGGGGTCGCCGAGCCCGAGGGGATCCGGGTGCACCGGGGCACGCCGTTCGTGGCATGGGAGCCGACCGAGACGGTGGTGCCCTTCGACGTCGTCCACCTGCTCGCCCCGGTGTTTCCCACCAAGGTGGTTGGCGTGGGGCGCAACTACCTGGAGCACGCCGCCGAACGGGGGGCGGAGGTACCCGACGAGCCGGTCATCTTTCTCAAACCGGCGACCGCGGTCATCGGGCCGGGAGCGCCGATCGTGATCCCCCCCGAGGCCCGCGAGGTGCACCATGAGGCGGAGCTGGCGATCGTGGTCGGCACGGTGAGCCGTCGCGTCGCCGCAGAGGACGCGGCGGGCCACATCCTCGGCTACACCGCCGCCAACGACGTCAGCGCCCGCGACCTGCAGAAGAAGGACGGGCAGTGGACCCGGGCCAAGGGCTTCGACACCTTCTGCCCGCTCGGCCCGGCGATCGAGACCGAGGTCGACCCGATAGGGTTGCGGATCGCCTGTTCGGTCAACGACGAGCTGCGGCAGGAGGCCTCCACCGACGACATGGTGTTCGGTGTCGCCGAGATCTTCGCGTTCATCACCCGGGTCATGACGCTTCTCCCCGGCGACGTCGTGCTCACCGGCACCCCGGCGGGAGTCGGCCCCATCCGGCCCGGCGACCGCGTCGAAGTCGACATCGAGCGGATCGGGAAGCTGGTCAACCCGGTGGTGGCCGGCTCGTGACCGTCCGGGTCCGCTTCGCCCCGTCGCCCACCGGCTACCTCCACGTCGGAGGGGGCCGTACCGCCCTCTACAACTGGCTGTTCGCCCGGCATCTCGGCGGCGTATTCGTCCTGAGATCCGACGACACCGACACCGAGCGCAACACCCCCGAGTACCAGACGGACATCCTCGACAGCCTCACATGGCTCGGCATCGATTGGGATGAGGGAATCGGGGCGGGCGGCCCGCACGGGTCGTACCGGCAGAGCGATCGCTCTGCCCGATACCGCCAGGTGGCGGAGTCCCTCGTCGCTTCCGGGGCGGCCTACTACGACGGCGCCACTCCCACCCAGATCGAGGCGATCCGGGTGGAGGCAGAGGCGGCGGGAGCCTCTCCGGTGTACGACGGGCGTCACCGGCTGTCCGCCGCCGAGGCGGCGGCACGGATCGCCGCCGGCAACCCACCCCCGGTGCGCCTCGCCGTTCCCCGCCCGGGAGAGACCCGGTTCGTCGACGTGGTGCGCGGCGAGATCGTCTTCTCCCACGACAACGTCGACGACTTCGTGATGCTGCGCAGCGACGGCTCGCCCACCTACCACCTCGCCTCGACCGTCGACGACGTCGACTACCTGATCACCCACGTGATCCGCGGCGAGGACATCCTTCCCTCCACCCCCAAGCACATCCTGATCACCGAGGTGATGGGAGGGGTGCGTCCGGAGTACGCCCACCTGTCGCTCCTCAACGGTCCCGACGGCAAGAAGCTGTCCAAGCGGCACGGCGACACCGCGATCCGGGCATACCGCGACGCCGGCTTCCTTCCCGGTGCGGTGCGCAACTTCCTCGCGATCCTCGGCTGGTCGCCGGGCGACGACGAGGAGATCGTTTCCCTGGAGACCATGATCGAGCGGTTCGACCTCGGTGCGGTCTCCCGCAACCCGGCGGTGTTCGACATCGCCAAGCTCGAGTGGATGAACGGCCATTACCTGCGGGCCATGCCGGCGGCCGAGTTCGTCGCCGCGGCGCTGCCGATCGTAGAGAGCGACCTCGGCCGCACGCTGACCGTCGCGGAGAGCGAGGCTTTCGGCGCGGTGGCACCGCTCGTCCAGGAACGCGCCAAGCGGCTCACCGAAATCACCCCCCAGGTTCGGTTCCTGGTCGAGGAAGAGATCGCCTACGACCCGGCCTCCTGGGACAAGGTGATGACCACGATCGAGGCGGGTGCGGCGCTCGACGGCGCAGCCGCCGCATTGGAATCCCTCGACGTCTGGTCGGTCACCTCGGTGGAGGCGGCACTGCGGGGGATGCTGGAGCAGACCGGGCTCTCCGCCGGGAAGGGCCTTCAGCCGATTCGGGTGGCGGTC
>DATDRW010000053.1:0-3631 GCA_035291545.1 Acidimicrobiia bacterium | reverse complement strand
CCCGCCTTCACCACGCGCCACACCAGATCCGTTCCCGGACGATACGGGAGGTGCAGGTACGAGGGGGCGTCCAGGATCACGAGATCGGCGGCCGCGCCCGGCACTACCCGGCCGCGATCCGTCAACCGGAGCGATTTCGCTCCACCGAGCGTCGCCGCCCACACCGCCTCCTCCGGGGTGAGCCCCATCTCGAGGCAGGCGAGGGCGATCACGAACGGCATGCTCTCCACGAACGAGGTTCCCGGGTTGCAGTCGGTGGCCAACGCCACCGTGACCCCGGCATCCCACAACATGCGTCCCGGCGCTTGCGGCGCCCGCATCGAGAACGAGGCCGACGGGAGCAGCACTGCCACTACTCCGGCGGCGGCGAGGGCGGCGGCGTCCGCAGCGGTGGCGTGGTCGAGGTGGTCGGCCGAGGCGGCACCGAGTTCCGCGGCCAGCTCCGCGCCGCCGACATGAGTGAGTTGCTCGGCGTGGATCCGGATTCCCAACCCGTGTTCGGCGGCGGCGGTCAGGATGCGGCGGGCATCGTCCACCGTGAAGGCACCACGGTCGCAGAACACGTCGCAGAACCGGGCGTGGGGAACGGCGGCGGGGAGCATCTCCTCGACCACGAGATCGACGTAGGCCGAACGATCCGTCCCCCGGTCGGGGACGTGGGCGCCGAGGAAGGTGGGGATCACGGTGATCCCGGTAGCGACGCCCACCCCATGGGCCGCGGCGAGTATCCGGACCTCGCTCTCCGTGGTGAGGCCGTATCCGGACTTCACCTCGACCGTGGTAGTTCCCGACCGGAGCATGCGCTGGACGCGAGGCAACGAGCCCGCGATGAGTGCGGGAAGGGATGCGGCGCGGGTCGCCGCCACCGTGCTGTGGATGCCGCCCCCGGCGGCGAGGATCTGCTCGTACGACTCGCCGCGAAGCCTCCGGGCGAACTCATCGGAGCGGTCCCCGGCGAAGACCACGTGGGTGTGGGCGTCGACGAAGCCGGGAAGCACCGCCCGTCCCCCGGCGTCGAGAGTCTCGGCAGCGCGATAGGCGCGGGGGACCTCGGCGGCGGAGCCCGCCCAGACGATGGCATCGTCCGTGATCGCCACCGCGGCCCCGCGTACCAGCCCGAGATCGCCGGGCAACCCGGAGGCGTTGGTGACGAGTTCACCGATGTTGGTGATCAGCATCCGCTACCCGCTACCCGCAAGACGACGACACCGCGCTCCTGCGGGAGGCGGGAAGCGGGAAGCGGGAAGCGACTCATTCCTCCTCCATTGGAATCCGCACCCCGCGCTCGTGCGCCACGTCGATGGCGATGTCGTACCCGGCGTCGGCGTGGCGCATCACCCCGGTCCCCGGGTCGTTGGTGAGCACCCGCTGCAGGCGTAGCGCACCCTGGTCGGTCCCATCGGCCACCACCTGAGCGCCGGCATGGATCGACTTGCCGATCCCCACCCCGCCGCCGTGATGCACCGCAACCCACGCCGCTCCGGATGCGGTATTGAGCAAGGCGTTGAGGATCGGCCAGTCGGCGATGGCATCGGAACCGTCGAGCATCGCCTCGGTCTCCCGGTACGGCGAGGCCACCGACCCCGAGTCGAGGTGGTCGCGCCCGATGACGATGGGCGCCTTCACCTTCCCCGAGCGCACCAGGTTGTTGAACGCCAGACCCGCCTTGTCCCGCTCGCCGTATCCCAGCCAGCAGATCCGGGCGGGAAGCCCCTGAAACTTCACGCGGTCTCGGGCCAGGCCGATCCAACGGTGCAACGCCCGGTCCTCGGGGAACAGGTCGAGGACCGCCCGGTCGGTGGCGGCGATGTCGGCCGGGTCTCCGGACAGCGCAACCCAGCGGAACGGGCCCTTGCCCTCGGCGAACAGCGGTCGGATGTAGGCGGGGACGAATCCGGGGTAGGCGAAGGCGTCGGCGAACCCGCCGAGTCGGGCCTCGCCGCGCAGGTTGTTGCCGTAGTCGAACACCTCGGCACCGGCCCTCTGGAACCCGACCATCGCCGCGCAGTGCTTGGCCATCGACAGCCGGGCCTCCTCGACGTACCGGCCGGGATCCTTTCCCCGGAGCCGTTCGGCGTCCTCGAGGTCGCGTCCGGCGGGGACGTATCCGTTGAGCGGATCGTGGGCCGAGGTCTGATCGGTGACGATGTCTATCTCGATGCCGCGGCCGAGCAGCTCGGGGAACACCTCGGCGGCGTTGCCCACCACCCCGACCGAGAGCGGCCGCCGCTCCCGCTTGGCGGCGAGCACGCGTACCACGGCGTCGTCGAGATCGTCGGCGGACTCGTCCAGGTAGCCGTGCTCGATGCGACGGGCGATGCGCGCCGGATCGACATCGACGCACAGCGCGACGCCGCCGTTCATGGTGACCGCGAGCGGCTGGGCTCCTCCCATCCCCCCGAGCCCGGCGGTGAGGGTGAGCGTGCCGGCAAGGGTCCCGCCGAAGCGCTGGTCGGCGATGGCGGCAAAAGTCTGGAATGTGCCCTGGAGGATCCCCTGGGTGCCGATGTAGATCCACGAACCGGCGGTCATCTGCCCGTACATGGTCAGCCCGGCCGCCTCCAGCTCCCAGAAATGCTCCCAATCCGCCCAGTCGGGCACGAGCAGGCTATTGGCGATGAGCACCCGGGGCGCCATCTCGTGGGTACGGAAGACTCCCACCGGCTTCCCCGACTGCACGAGCAGGGTCTCGTCGTTGTCCAGGGTGGTCAGGGTGCGCACGATGGCGTCGAACGCCTCCCATGAGCGCGCCGCCCGCCCGGTGCCGCCGTACACCACCAGGTCGTCGGGGCGCTCCGCCACCTCGGGGTCGAGGTTGTTCATCAGGCAGCGCAGTGCCGCCTCCTGCAACCAGCCCTTGGTGGTGAGTGCGGTGCCCCGCGGGGCGCGCACCGGCCGTGGACCGCTCATGCCAGCCTCCCGCCATCAGGGTACCGGAGGGGTCTTTCGGCCGATGAATCGCGCCCGGAGCAGCGAGTACGCTCGCAATCGGTCGCCCCAGGAGGTAGCGCATGAGCCAGCCGACACTCGTTTACCAGCACGCGGTGAGCCCCAAGCGGGGCCTGGCCGCGACCGGGATCCTCCTCATCAAGGTTGTGCTGGCGCTGCCTCACCTGATCATCGTCTCGGCGCTGCAAGACCTGAGTGTGATCGCCGGCTACATCGGATACTTCGTGGTCGCCTTCACCGGGAAGATGCCGGGCGGCCTCTACCGATTCATCGAGATCGCATTCGGCTGGACCTCCCGCACCTACGGATGGATCATCGGATTCACCGACGTCTATCCCCCGTTCGAGACCGACCCCGAGTACCCGGTCGGAGTGCGCGTGGAGGCGCCCGCCAATCCGAGCAAGGGATGGGCGGTGGCGGGGATCTTCTTCGTGAAGATCATCGCGGTGATCCCCCACCTCATCGCACTCGCCTTCGTCAACCTGGCCGCGGCGGTGGCAACCTGGTTCGGCTACTTCGTGGTGGTGTTCACCGGGGCGCTCCCGGTGGGCATTCAGGACTTCGCGGCCGGAGCGATGCAGTGGACGCTGCGGGTCTACGCCTTCTTGGCGGGGATCACCGACGAATACCCGAAGTTCAGCCTGCAGGTGACGCCGGCCGCGTGAGGTTCGGGTTTCGGGTG
>DATDRW010000052.1:0-2256 GCA_035291545.1 Acidimicrobiia bacterium | reverse complement strand
TGGCGGAGCCGCTCCACCTCGTCGCGCAACTCCAGGATCTTGCGGACCCCCTCGAGGTTGACACCGTCGGCGGTGAGCTCCTGGATGAGCCCGAGCTGCTCGAGGTCCTGGGCCGAGTAACGGCGGGTGCCTCCCGGAGTGCGGTAGGGATGGAGCAGCCCGCGCCGCTCGTAGATGCGCAGCGTCTGCGGGTGCACGCCGCCGAGTTCCGCCGCGACCGAGATGATGTAGACGGCTTCACGGGAATCGGTCACGGTTCACACCCCCAGGTGGGCTCGTGGGTTGGTTTCGAGACTGCGGAGTCGCTCCAGGAGTTCGCGCTGCTCGCCGTCGAGGTGCTCCGGCACCCTGGCCTCGATGGTGACCAGCAGGTCGCCGGTGCCCTTGGCGGTGGCGACTCCCTTGCCGGAGACGCGCAACGTGGTCCCGTGCTGGGTACCGGGAGGCACCTTCACCGTGACGGTGCCGGTGAGGGTGGGCACTGTGATCGCCGCACCCAGCGCAGCTTCGGCGAACGTAACGGGCACCCGCACCTTCAGGTCCTTCCCCGACCGGGAGAAGACGGGGTGGCGGGCGGCGTGGACCGTGACGTAGAGGTCGCCGGCCGGCCCTCCGTTGGATCCGGGGCGGCCCTTGCCGCGCAGCCGGATCCGGGCGCCGTCGTTGACCCCGGCGGGAATCTTGACCTGGACCTCCCCGCGACCATCGGGCCCGTCGATGGTGAGGGTGCGGGTCGTCCCCTCGATCGCCTCGTGGAAGGAGAGGTGGGCCTCGGATTCGAGGTTGCCGCCGGGCTGCGGTCCGCGGGCGCGCCTGCCGCCGCCGAACAGGTCCCCCAACCCTCCGAACATCCCCCCGCCTGATCCGAAGAGGTCGCCGATGTCGCCGAGATCCTCCATGCGCACGTATTGGGTTCCGCCGCCGGGGCCGGTCCCCATGTAGGCGCCGCGGGCGAAGGCGTCCCGGGCCCCGTCGTACTCGGCCCGGGTCTTGGGATCGGAGAGGACGTCGTAGGCCTCGCTGATGTCCTTGAACCGCGACTCGGCGCCCTCGTCACCGGGGTTGTTGTCCGGGTGGTGTTTCTGGGCGAGGGTGCGATACGCCTTCTTGATGTCCTTGGCCGTGGCGGTGCGACCGACGCCGAGCACCGAGTAGAAGTCGCGCTCGAGCCACTCGCGGCGGATGGTCAATCACCACCTCCGGGGTCGTCGGCGGCGACGCCGACCAGCGCCGGGCGGAGCACCCGGCCGCGCAGCGAGTACCCGCGCCGCATCTCCGCGGTGACGACCAGGTGCCCGGTGCCGCCACCGGTGGCGGCTTCGTGCACCGCCGGGTCGAACGGCATCCCGGCGGCGGGGATGACCTCGAGACCCTCCCGGGCGAGGACGTCCATCAGCAACCGGTGCGTGGAACGGACCCCGGCGAGGAGGCGCTCGTCGCCGGGCGTTGCCGCCGCGGACTCCAGGGCGCCGTCGAAGGAGTCGAGCACCGGGAGCAGGTCGCGGATGAGAGCCTGGGTGGCGCGGGCCACGATCTCGTCACGCTCCCGCATGGCGCGCTTGCGGTAGTTCTCGAACTCGGCCGCCACCCTCTGCAGGTCGCCGAGGTAGGCGGTGGCCTCCTCCTGCGCCGTGCGCAGCGCCTCGAGGAGGTAGGCGACGGCGGCCTCGGGGTCCTCGGGGAGATCGCGGGACATTCCGTCGTCGACGATCTCGCCGACCACGACCTCGCCTTGTGCGGCGGCGCCCTCGAGGAGGTCGTCGCTCACGACTCGCCGCCCTCGTCGACGATCTCCGCCTCGACCACGTCGCCGTCGCCGCTGCCGCCGGTGGGGCCGGCGGCCGTCTGCGAGGCCTCGTACACCTTCTGTCCGAGCACCTGGGCGGCCTTGAGCATCTCCTCGGTGGCCGAGTTCAGGTCCTTGGCGTCGGCGGCCGGGTCGCCGAGCAGCTTTTTCACCGCCGCAATCTTCTCGTCGACCCCGGCCCGCTCCTCGGCGGACAGCTTGTCGCCGTGCTCGGCCAACTGCTTCTCGATCTGGTACGAGGCGTGGTCGGCCTGATTGCGGGCGTCGGCGGCCTGGCGGCGGGCGTGGTCCTCGGCGGCGTGCGCCTCGGCGTTCTTCATCATGTCCTGGATCTTGTCCTTGGGCAGCGCCGTGCCGCCGGTGATCGTGATCTGCTGCGTCTTGCCGGTGCCGAGGTCCTTGGCGGACACGGCCACGATCCCGTTGGCGTCGATGTCGAAGGTCACCTC
>DATDRW010000051.1:0-10686 GCA_035291545.1 Acidimicrobiia bacterium | reverse complement strand
TGTACACCGCCACCGACGACCTCCGCCCCAAGTTCCGCCAGCTCCGCTCCGGCGACCACTCCCGGATCAAGTACAAGCGGGTGGCGGAGAGTGACGGTGAGGAGGTCGCCTTCGAGAGCATCGTCAAGGGGTACGAGTTCGAGAAGGACCGCTACGTCGTGTTCACCGACGACGAGCTGGAGGCAGCACTCAAGGTCAAGAGCGCCGGGATGGTGGATGTCGTTCAGTTCGTGAAGTCGGCGGAGATCGACCCGATCTTCTATCGGTCCTCGTACTACCTCGCCCCGGAGAAGACCGGGGTCAAGGCGTACCGCATTCTCGTGAAGGCGCTGTCCAAGAAGGAGATGGTCGGCCTCGCCCGCGTGGCGATCCGGGACCGCGAGTACCCGGCGACACTGCGCGCCGAGGACGGCGTCATCGTCATGGAGACGATGTACTGGCCGGACGAGATCCGCGAGCCGACCTTCGAAGAGCTCACCGAGGAGGTCGAGGTCCGGCCCGAGGAGCTCAAGATGGCGGAGATGATCATCGACAACCTCACCGCACCGTTCGATCCGGCGCAATGGGTGGACGACTCCCGCGAGGCGGTGGAGGAGCTGGCCCGCCGCAAGATGGACGGTGAGGAGATCGTCATCACGGCAACGCCGCAGCCGACGGGAGTCGTCGACCTCATGGAGGCGCTCAAGGCGAGCGTCGAGGCCACCAAGGCGAAGCGAAAAGCGGGATAGTCACCAGGTACCAGGTACCAGGTGCCAGATACCAGATGCCGGATGCCAGGCACCAGAGAGGGACTGGGGATTCTGGAGTCGGGGCTCTGGAATCTGGAGCCTGGCATCTCTTCGCTACCCCGGCCCCTCCCGCTCCCATGTCACCGACTCGACCGGATCATCCGTGAACCCCTTGAACCGGGGGTGGCGAACCCGACCCGCGGTGGTCCAGTTGCGGTAGGCGACGACGGCAACCAGCACCGGTTCCACCGGGGTCATCGCCGGCATCTCGGGATCGGCATGGAATGGCGAATCGCTGCGGCGCATCTCGCCGAGGGCGGTCCCAATCGCGATGAGATCCCGGTCGGCGAAACCGGTGCCGACCGAGCCGATCCAGCGAAGCCGGTGACCATCCCCGAGCCCGAGCACCAGTGCGCCGAACGTGCCGGTGCGGCCACCCTCACCCGGGGTAAACCCTCCCACCATCGCCTTCAAGGTGTGCAGATGGGCGACCTTCCTCCAGTCCGGCGACCGCACCCCCGGCCGGTATGGGCTCCCGGCGCGCTTGGCCACCATGCCCTCCAGGTCACGCCCGGTCACGACGTCCCAGAGCGCACGACCGTCGTCGACGGGTTCGATCGTCACGAAGGGTTCGGAGAGCCCGAGCCCGTCGAGGAGGGTGCGCCGTTCCTCGACGGGTGCGTCGAGCAACGGCCTCGCTGCGAGGTGGAGCAGGTCGAACGCCACGAAGGAGACCGGGTGGTCGCGCAACCCGGCCGTGGTGAGGGAGGAGCGCTGCTGCAGGCGTTCGAACGACGCCCTCCCCTCGCCGAGCACCACCACCTCGCCGTCGAGCACGCATGGCGGCACCGACCCACCCGGAACCAGTTCCGGGTAGCGGGCCGCCACATCGGCCCCCGTGCGGGTGTGGAGGGCAACGGCATCTCCGGACCAGGTGAAGATGCCGCGGATCCCGTCCCACTTCGGTTCGAAATGCCAGCCGGGCTCCGCAAACGGACCCGGCCACGCCGTGGCGAGCATCGGCTGATAGCGAGGCAGCGTCACTCGGCCCCCAGCGCCTCCCGAACCAGCCGGCTGACCAGGGCCCCGTCGAGGCCCTTGGGGCCGTTCTTCATGATGTGCCCGATCACCTGGCCCGCCTGCTTCGGATCGGTGACCCGCAGCTCCATGAGCGCCACCCGGACGACGTCACGGACCGCGCCTTCGTCGGCACCCGTCGGCGCCCACCGGGAGAGGTAGTCGATCTCGAAGGTCAGCTTGTCGACGGCCTCTTTGCCGCGCTCCCCGCCGGTGGCGAACTCGTCGCGGGCCTTGTCCATCTTCTTGACGTACGAGGCGATCACCCGGGCGTACAGGGCGTCGTCGATCTCGCCGCTGAAGCCCGGCTCACTCTTGGCGCGCGACACCTCGGTCTCGACCTGGCGGATCACGTCGAGGCGCCGCCGGTCGCGCCGGCGCATGGCATCTTTCAGCTCGACGGCGAGTTCCTCGTGGATGGGCATTTCCGGGTCGAGATTACTCGCCGGGAAGCCTGATCCCGCCGGGGTGGTTGAGGTGGAAAAGGACCGAAAAACCCCTTGACCGCAGGGGCGCTCCGGCCTACATTTTGCCCGGCCTTGTGAAAGGTTTCACATTCGCGAGGCGCTTCAGGAGGATTACCCGAACATGTTGACCATCACCGATTGGCGGGAACTCGCGGCCTGCCGTGACTCAGACCCGAGCCTCTTCTTCCCGATCGGGACCACCGGCCCGGCAGTGGACCAGATCGACCTCGCCCGCGCCATCTGCGCCCAGTGCTCGGTGCGCGAGGAGTGCCTCAACTACGCCCTCGAGACCAACCAGGAGGCCGGGGTGTGGGGTGGGTACGCCGAGGACGACCGTCGCCGTCTCCGCAAGCGCTGGCTTGCCGAGCGCCGCCGCCGCGCCAGCTGACGGCGCACCGTCGGATCTGAGCCCCGGCTAGCCGAACCCGATGGTTCGGTCGCGCTCCGGCTCCACCTCGACGTAGGCAATCTTCTCGACCACCAGGCCGTGACGGTTGCCCTGTTCGTCGGTGACCCACCACAGCTTCTGGCCGTCGGAGACCGCCGCCTCGAACTCGCGCATGAAGGCGTCGGGGTCGGCCACCTCGACGTCGATCTCACGGGGGGCGCTCGTCATCCCGATCTTGACCCTGGTGCTCATGGGCGAAGAGTAGGGCCGATCGGGCCGGAGCCAGAGGCTCCGGCTGCAATTGGCCGGTCCCGCGTATCGGATGTGCGCGCATCCGTGAGATTCGCGGATCGTGTCGGCGCGCCTCTCGGCGCAATTCGCAATTCGCCACAATGTCTGAGCCAGACGCATCGACGCGTTCTTACGAATTGCGAATTGCCAATTGCGGGAGGGCCCGAAGGGCCCGACCTACCGAATGACGAGTTGTGGATTCGTCCGTACTCGCGGCCGCAGTTCGACGATGCGGGCGGCGATGGCATCGAACGCAACCGCCGCCTCGGAACCCGGGGCCGCCAGCGCCACCGGTTCTCCCCGGTCTGCGCCGTCCCGCATCGCCGGGAGCAGCGGGACAGATCCCAGCAGCGGCACCCCGAGTTCCCCGGCGAGGGCTGCTCCCCCGCCGGAGCCGAAGATCTCGTAGCGCTTGCCGTCGTCGCCGGTGAACCAGGACATGTTCTCGACGACACCGAGCACCTCCTGGTTCACCTTCTTGGCCATGCCCGCCGCCCGCTTGGCCACCCGCTGGGCGGTGACCTGCGGGGTGGTGACGACCAGGGTTTGCGCCCGGGGAAGGAACTGCGACATGGAGATGGCGACGTCGCCGGTCCCCGGCGGCATGTCGATGAGGAGGATGTCGGGCTCGTCCCAGAACACGTCGCCGAGGAACTGCTCGAGCGCCTTGTGCAGCATCGGCCCCCGCCACACCACCGCCTCGTCGGTGGGAACGAAGAAGTCCATGGAGATCGCCCGGACCCCGTGAGCTTGCGACGGGATGATCAGCGAGTCCACGGCCTGGGGGGGATGCTGGATTCCGAGCATCTTTGGGATCGAGTACCCCCACACGTCGGCGTCGACGACCGCGACATCGAGACCCGCCTGGTGGATGGCGATGGCGGTGTTGGCGGTCACCGACGACTTACCCACTCCACCCTTGCCGGAGGCCACCGCGATCACCCGGGTCTTCGACCCCTGCCCTCCCGGCATCGGGGGGCGGTCCCGGCGCAGCACGGCGGCCACTGCCGCCCGGCCGGCGTCGTCCATGAAGGCGACGTCGATCTCGCCACTCTGGATCCCCAGCGCCTTGACCGCGGCGCCGATCGCCTCGCCGAGCGGGGCGGTATGCCACCCGGGTGAGGGGACGACGACGCCCACCCGGGCCGTGTCTCCTTCGAGCGAGACCTCGCGCACCATCCCCAGCTCGCCGATGGGTCTGCGCAGGTCGGGGTCGACGACGGCATGCACCGTTTCGGACAGTCGGGCAGCAGTCACGGGGTCTCGCGGGTCGGGTGCGGGATGCTACCGGGAGCCGCGCCTCACCAGGCGCCGCCGCCGCCCCCTCCGCCGCTACCACCGCCCCCACCGGAGAAACCTCCGCCCCCTCCGGACGACGACGGCGGGGAAAAGGCCCCGTTCAGGGCGCGCTCGATCCCGGAGATGGCGTTGCTGGAGTGACCACCGAACCCGTGGCTGCCGTACCAGTACAGGTTGCTGGAGTCGGCGAGATCCTGGGGAGCCCGGAGTCGTGCGGCCGCGAGCACGTCCTCGGCCACGCCGAGTGCGATGCCGTAGACCAGATACTCCTCCCAGAGAGCGAGCGACATCGGCGGCGCCTCTTCGATACGGGAAAAATCCTCGAGGTAGCGGCGGAACCCGCCCCAGCGCGCCGCCAGCAGCGCCCCCTCCCGGGAACGGCGTACCCACAACCGGCGGAAGGCGTAGAGCCCGGCGGAGACGGCGACGGCGAACACGGTCACGGTCACGATCCCGGCCCGGAAGGCGGCCTCGTCGACCACCCCGGTGGCCATCTCGACAAAGGTGGAACCGGCGAACCAGCCGAGGGTGCCGAGCAACACGAATCCGACCGCCAGGGTCGCCGGCCCCTTCACCCGTCCCGAGAGGTCGAGCAACCCGGACGACCCGGACGCCTTCTCCACCGCGGTGCGGAACGACTGATAGGTGGCGGCGTTGGCGGCGGCATCCTCCCGGATGAGCTTGCGGAACTCGTAGAGCGGCTGCGGACCCTCCTCGAGCACGCGGCTCACCACGGTGACCACGTGGCGCTCGAAGGCGGTGAGTTCCCTCGCCGTGTCCCCAAGGCCGATCTGCAGGTCGGAGATCTGCTCGCGCTTCAGACCGCCCCAGGTGTGCCGTTCCACCGACACGGGTTCGGCGGTGAAGACGCCGCGCCGGATCAGATCAAACAGCGTGGCGGTGAAGGACGCCTCGTCGGCCCGCCCCTGGGACACCAGTGCCGCGACGACGGCAGGAGCGTGGTCGGAGGGAGGCTCCTGCTCGTACTCGCGGTCGTAGTCGACCCCCGGCTCGGTACCGAACCGGGCGTATCCCCAGGCGATCGCAAACGGAATCGGGATCAGGAAGAACAACAGCGAGAGGAAGGCGTTGCGCACCCCCTCCTCCTGCTCGGCGGACGCCGCCGCGGATGTCTCACCCCGGGCGATCTCGGCCTCCTCATCGGCGAGGATCCCCTCCAGTCCGGGCCCGCTCCGCACGGTGGCGCCGGTGGTGGCGGTGAGCAGCGACCGGGGGAACACCACCCGCATCTCGACGAACGTCGCCGGGGGGACGTCCACCGCGTACAGGGTGGGCGTCACCCCGTCGGAGTCGAACTCGGTGAACCCCTGAACCGTTGCCGGGTGCCCCCACACCCGGACGTCGCCGGAGGCCGGCCCACCCGGCACCTGCATCACGGCCTCGATTTGATCGAGCCGGACCGACCACTCGTCTCCCCACACCTGGAGGTTGACGTCGACGACGTCGTCGTAGGCGACGGCGAGTCCGATCATCCGGTAGCCGACGGTGAAGGTGCGAACCTCATCGCTCGCCTGGTAGTGCCACACGACCCGGACCAGGGAACCCAGGTTCTCCACCCCGTACGAGTTGGGGGAACCGGAGGAACCGAGCGCGGTGGAGGCTCCGGGAGCAAACACGGTCGATCCTTCGGACACGACGACGTCGAGCACCGCCTCACCGGTGCGCACCGGGATGTCCCGATACGCGCCGGAGAAGGATCCATCGAAGTCGAAGGTGAGCTGCTCGGTGATGAACAGGGTGCCGTCCGGGCCCACCTCCACCTCCACCCGGGCGGCGGCGATGTGGTAGTCCTTGGCGAAGGCGGGCGGTGCAACCAGCGCCACCAGCGCCGTCAGGATCCCGACGACGACGAGCAATCGCTTCAGAAGCTCACCTGGGGAGCGCTGCGGGCATCGTTCTCCACCTCGAAGTACACCCGGGTGCGGAACCCGAACATGCCGGCGATCAGATTCGAAGGAACCGTCTGCACCGCGTTGTTGTAGGTGAGGGTGGAGTCGTTGTAGATCTGCCGGGACACGGAGATCTTGTTCTCCGTCTCGGCGAGCTCACTCTGGAGCTGCCGGAAGTTCTCACTGGCCCGCAACTCCGGATACGCCTCGGCGAGGGCGAACAGTTTGCGCAACGCGCCGGTGAGCACATTCTCCGCCGCAGCCTGTTCGGCGACGCCGGTGGCCTCCTGGGCGAGGGTGCGAGCCCGGGTGACCTCCTCGAAGGTCGCCCTTTCGTGCGAGGCGTAGCCCTTGACCGTTTCGACCAGGTTGGGGATCAGGTCGTAGCGGCGCTTCAACTGGACGTCGACCTGTGCCCATGCGTTGTCGGTCCGATTGCGTAGCCGCACGAGGCGGTTGTAGATGGCGATGACGGCCAGCAGGAGCAGGCCGATGACGACGGCGAGGATGATGCCAGGCATAGGTGGAGGTTACTCCCCCTTGCAGCGTGCAGCCTGCAGCGTGCAGCCCTCAGGCAAGTTCTTGCGGGGCTGCTTGCTGCAGGCTTCCTCTTACACTCAGCCCCCCGGTAGGCGAGGAACCCGATGGCACACGACCCCTTTGGCGCCCGCACCACGATCGACACCCCCCTGGGTCGTCGGGAGATTTTCCGCCTCGCTTCCCTCGCCGACTCCGGGGATGTCGCCAACCTTCCGTACTCGATCAAGGTGCTGCTCGAGGCGGTGCTGCGCAACCACGACGGCCACGGGGTCCGCGACGAAGACGTGCACGCCCTCGCCGCCTATGACGCCGCCAAGGTCGCCGAGACCGAGATCGCCTTCCGTCCCGGACGCGTCGTGCTCCAGGACTTCACCGGGGTGCCGGCGGTGGTCGACCTCGCCGCGATGCGATCGGCGATCGTCCGGATGACGGGAGACGCCGCAAGCGCCCGGCTGGTCAACCCGCTCGTGCAGTGCGACCTGGTGATCGACCACTCGGTACAGGTCGACGTGTTCAACTCCCCCCTGGCGCTGCAGCTGAACAGTGAGCGCGAGTTCGGACGCAACCGCGAGCGGTACGAGTTCCTCAAGTGGGGGCAGAGCGCCTTCGACAACTTCCGGGTCGTGCCCCCGGCGACGGGGATCGTGCACCAGGTGAACCTCGAATACCTGGCCAAGGTGTTGTGGGACGAGGGGGGACGGGTGTTCCCGGACTCGCTGGTCGGGGCCGACTCGCACACCACCATGATCAACGGGCTCGGGGTGCTCGGCTGGGGAGTCGGCGGCATCGAGGCCGAGGCGGCCATGGTCGGTCAGCCGATCGTCATGCTGCTCCCCGAAGTCGTCGGGTTCCGGCTCGACGGGGCGCTGCCCGAAGGCTCCACCGCCACCGACCTGGTGCTGCGGGTGACACAGATGCTCCGTGCCCACGGTGTCGTCGGCAAGTTCGTCGAGTTCCATGGGCCCGGGCTCACCGGCATGCCGGTCGCCAACCGGGCGACCATCGCCAACATGGCGCCGGAGTACGGGGCCACCGTCGGGTTCTTTCCCGTCGACGAGGAGACCACCCGCTACCTGCGCCTCACCGGCCGGGATGAGGCGCTCGTCGAGGCCGTCGAGCAGTACTACCGCCTGCAGGGGATGTGGCGGGACGACTCCCGCCGCATCACATACTCATCGACGTTGCAGCTGGACATGTCGACGGTGGTCCCGTCGCTCGCCGGCCCCCGCCGTCCCCAAGACCGCATCGACCTCGGCGACGTGCAGCGCACCTGGCGAAACGAGATGGCGACGTCGTTTGCCGGGAAAGGTGCGACCGGTGCCGAGGGGATCGCCTACGAGGGCGAGCGTTTCGATCTCTCCAACGGTGACGTGGTGATCGCCGCCATCACCTCGTGCACCAACACCTCGAACCCCTTCGTGATGGTCGGTGCGGGCCTGGTGGCGCGCAAGGCCCGCGAGCGCGGCCTCGGGCGCAAGCCCTGGGTGAAGACCTCGCTCGCCCCCGGCTCGAAGGTGGTGACCGACTACCTGGAGAAGGCCGGCCTCATCGACGATCTCGAGGCTCTCGGGTTCTATCTGGTCGGCTACGGGTGCACCAGTTGCATCGGCAACTCCGGACCCCTGCCCGAACCGATCAGTGTCGCCGTCCAATCCCACGACCTGGTGGTGGCTTCGGTGCTCTCGGGAAACCGCAACTTCGAGGGGCGGATCTCCCCCGACGTACGGGCGAACTTCCTGGCCTCTCCGCCCCTCGTCGTGGCTTACGCCATCGCCGGGACCGTCGACATCGATCTGACCACCGATCCGCTCGGCACCGACCGTGAGGGGCGGCCGGTCTACCTGCGCGACATCTGGCCCGGCCAGGACGAGATCGCCGCGGTGGTGTCTGCAAACGTGACCGAGGCCCAGTTCCGCGAGCAGTACGCCGACGTCTTCGAGGGTGCCGACGCCTGGAAGGCGGTCGAGGTCAGCGGGGGTGACCTGTACGAGTGGAAGGGCGCGAGCACCTACATCCAAGAGCCGCCGTTCTTCGTCGACCTTGCACCGCAGCCGTCCGCGATCATTGCGATCCGCGGAGCCCGGGCGCTGCTGGTGCTCGGCGACTCGGTGACCACCGACCACATCAGCCCGGCGGGGTCGATCGCCGCCGATTCGCCGGCGGGTCGCTATCTCCTCGATCTCGGGGTCGCCAAGGCGGACTTCAACTCCTACGGGGCGCGACGGGGTAACGACCGGGTGATGACCCGGGGCACCTTCGCCAACATCCGGATCAAGAACCGGCTGGCTCCGGGGACCGAGGGCGGGGTGACCACCGATTTCACCGACGGCGTCGTCAAGAGCGTGTACGACGCCGCCATCTCATACCGCGCCGCGGGTATCCCCTTGGTCGTGATCGGCGGCAAGGACTACGGGATGGGCTCGTCGCGCGACTGGGCGGCCAAGGGCGCATTCCTCCTCGGAGTGAGGGCGGTGATCGTCGACTCCTTCGAGCGCATCCATCGTTCCAATCTGGTGATGATGGGGGTGCTCCCGCTCACTTTCCTTCCCGGCAAGAATGCCGCCTCGTACGGGCTCGACGGGACCGAGGTATTCGACGTCGCCGTCGGTGACGACCTGACGCCACGCGCCGAAATCGCGGTGACCGCGACCAGGAGTGACGGCACGGTGCTCACCATCCCCACGATTGCCCGCGTGGACACGCCGGTCGAGGTCGAGTACCTGCGCCACGGCGGCATCCTCCACATGGTGTTGCGGAACATGGCAGCGCGGCACGGCCGCGGCTGAGGCCGGGGTGATCCGCACCACCCTGTACGACGTGGCGTTGCGGTTCCGCGAGCCACTCCAAACCACCGCCGGGGTCCACAAGGGGCGCAGATCCGTCATCGTCGCCATCGAACGCGATGGCGTTACCGGATGGGGAGAGGCTGCCACGATGCCCTCCGGCGCCTGGGGGACGATCGACGAAGTGTGGGGCGAGCTGGCTTCTTCGGGGGCGAGCGGCGCACCCCGCCGGGTCGGTCTGGCGGTATCGGCCCTGCAGGCGGCCCACGCAGACCTGGAAGCTCGTGGTGCCGGCGTGCCGCTGTGGCGCCACCTGGGAGCCACGGGACGGCCGGTCCGGGCCCGGGTGACCTTCGGGCTGTATGACGATCCCGGCGATCTGGTGGTGGCGGCGGAGCGGGTGGCCGCCACCGGGGTCACCGCGGTGAAGATCAAGATCGCACCCGGTCGCGACCTCGCCCAAGTCGCCGCGGTGCGCCGGGCGTTGCCGCATCTCGAAGTCTCGGTCGACGCCAACGGGGCCTATCGGTCGCCCGACGACCCGGTGTTCGCCGGCCTCGACGAGCTCGGGGTCCGCCTCATCGAACAGCCGCTCCCCCCCGGCGACCTCGTCGGCGCGGCGGCCCTGCGCGGCCGGATCGGGTGTTCCGTGTGCCTCGACGAGGCGATCCGCTCACCGGAGGATGCTGCGGCGGCGATCGCCTCGACCGCCGCCGACGTGCTCTCTCTCAAGATCGGGCGCCTCGGGCTCGCCGTCTCCCGTGAGATCCTCACCATGGCGGTCGATGCCGGCATCGGCATCAAGGCGGGCGGCACCTTCGACACCGCGGTGGGCCGGCACGTCATCCTCGCCTTTGCCGGCCTCCCCGGCGTCATCGACGCCGAGGCCGGTCCCCCGGATGCCTACCTGATGGGCCCGCCCGGCCGCTACCCGGAGATCGTTGCCGGCGAGATCACCCCCGACCCCGGTCCCGGAATCGGCGAGGCCGTGGATCGGGAAACGCTGGAACGGGAGGCGATCCGGACCCTCGAGTTCGTCCGAGAACCCGAGTAGGGAGAGGTCGCGGCATCCGCGTCCTGGCGGACCGACACCTGGTGCCTGGTGCCTGATGCCTCAGTCGCCCCAGTAGCGCTGCTCGCGGAACGGGTCGCCGTACATGTGATACCCGTTACGCTCCCAGAACCCGGGCTGATCCCGGTCGA
>DATDRW010000050.1:0-2004 GCA_035291545.1 Acidimicrobiia bacterium | reverse complement strand
CGCCTCCTTCAGCGTGATGCCCTCGTGGTGCGCCTTCGTCGCGATCTCGGCGGCCCGGTCGTAGCCGATCCGCGGGGTGAGCGCAGTGACGAGCATGAGCGACCGGTTCACCAGCTCCTCGATCCGCGCTCGGTCCGGTTGGAGCCCCTCCACGCAGAACTCGCGGAACGTACGGCACACATCGGCGAGGATCTTCGTGGAGTGCAGGAAGTTCCGGATCATGACCGGCTTGAAGACGTTCAGCTCAAAGTTTCCCTGCGAGCCTGAGATCTTGATCGCAGTGTCGTTGCCCAGCACCTGCGTGGCCACCATGGTCATGACCTCGGACTGCGTCGGATTCACCTTGCCGGGCATGATCGACGAGCCGGGCTCGTTCTCCGGCAGGATCAGCTCCCCCAGACCGCTCCGGGGGCCCGACCCAAGCCAGCGGATGTCATTGGCGATCTTCATGAGGCCCGCAGCCAGCGTGGCGAGCGCGCCGGAGGCGAACACCACGGCATCGTGCGCGGCGAGCGCGGCGAATGTGTTGGGTGTGGTTACGAACGGCAGTCCGGTGAGCTCGGCAATCGTCGCCGCGCACGCCTCCCCGAACCCCGCCGGCGCGTTGAGTCCGGTGCCCACTGCGGTGCCGCCGATCGCTAGTTCGTACAGACCTGGCAACGCCATCTCGATCCGCGAGATATCGGAGTCGAGCTGTGCCACGTATCCGGAGAACTCCTGGCCGAGCGTGAGTGGGACGGCGTCTTGTAGGTGCGTGCGTCCGATCTTCACGATGCCGGCGAACTCCTCGGCTCGCCTCGCGAGAGCGTCTCCCAGCTCCCGCACGGCCGGGAGCAGCCGCCCCACGATCATCTGGGCGGCCGCGACGTGCATCGCGGACTGGAAGGTGTCGTTCGACGATTGCGACCTGTTCACGTGATCGTTCGGGTGGACCGGCCTCTTCGAGCCGAGGGCCCCGCCCGCCAACTCGATCGCGCGGTTAGAGATGACCTCGTTCACGTTCATGTTGGTATGGGTGCCCGAGCCCGTCTGCCAGACGGACAGGGGGAAGTGGTCGTCGAGCTCCCCGTGGATGACCTCGTCGGCGGCGGCGATGATCAGGTCGGCAACGTCCTGGGGCAGGTGGCCCTCGGCGGCGTTCACCAGGGCGGCTGCCTTCTTCAGGACGCCCATCGCCCGGTTCACCTCGATCGGCATCCGATCGTCGCCGATCGAGAAGTGATGGAACGAGCGCTCGGTCTGGGCACCCCAGTACCTGGAGGCGTCGACCTGGATCTGGCCCATGTTGTCGGACTCGGTGCGGAACTCGGTCATGGCCTGTGCACCTCCGGGACGGGTATGCCCGATTCTCTCCCAGTCCTCGTCGGTGTGGGCCAGCGGCGGGCCGACCGCTGACTCGCGGTTGCACGCCACGCGCGTGGCAGACGTCAGTCCGAGCGAGCGCCCGTCAGGGGTCAGGAGACTGCGCCAGGAGGTGGCCAAACGCGCCGGAGCGCATACCCCTTATCTCCTGGATGGGACAGACCGCATGAGGGCGGAGCGCCGCGGTGCGCCGCGCCGTTCGGCTCGTCGGGCCGAGACCGAGAGCCATGGCCTGCCAGTGGCACGTGTGGGGATCCACGCCGGCCCGGTGGTGTTCCGTGACGGTGACTACTTCGGCAGGACGGTGAGCGTCGCAGCGCGCATCACCGACTACGCACGACCGCGGGAGGTTCTCGTGAGGTCCACGGTGGGGCAGGAACTCGATGAGGAGGACTGGATCACCGTCGAGGAGATCGGTCCCATCGCATTGAAGGGCGTGTCGGACCCGGTGCGCCTTTTCAAGCCCGCCCACATCCGGTCGGTCGCCACGGCCTCTTCCTACGGGGGCGGTCGACCCCGCCGCCCCGGTTGCGCGGAAGCGATCCCTGCGGCGAGGATGCCGTCGTTCGAAGAACAGGAGGTCATCCATGGGACCGGGCGGTACCTACTTCTACTTCCGCCCCTGGTACGACCGGTCGCCGT
>DATDRW010000049.1:0-14594 GCA_035291545.1 Acidimicrobiia bacterium | reverse complement strand
TGGCCACAGTGGCGCGGGTGTTGGAGTACCCCCTACCGACCGGACTGAGTCCGGTCAGCTCCCCGGCAAGGGGGGAGCGATTGGTCCGGCATCCGGCATCCGGCATGTGGCATCCGGCATCTGGGATCCGGGATCTGGCATCTGGCATCCGGCATCTGGTTCGGCCTTTCGCCCCTGGCCTTCTCCCCACCGGGGGACGATCCTCGAGGCATGCGCTTCATCGAGTGCCCTCATTGCCACCTGTTCGGCGGGATCAGCCAGCGCGACGCCACCAAGCGGTTCATGGTCATTCTGTCGATCGCCACGATCGGGCTGGCGGCGCTGGCCTGGCCCTTGGTGGTGCCGAATAAGTCCGAGACGGCGTTCACCTGTGAGCGGTGTGGCTGGCGCTGGGTGGTCGCGCATCCCGCCGACGCGCCATCGCAAGCGCACCCCGATCGGCGACGGAGGGCCGAGGGGACCTGAGCGCTCAGCCTTTGCGGGCAGCGGGTGTCGGGTGTCGGGTGTCGGGAAACGGGAAACGGGAAACGGGCAACGGGAAACGGGCAACCGGCAACGGGAAACGGGAAACGGGAAACGATATCTACTCGTCGCGCTTCGCCCTCTCCCACGCCGCGTCCATCTCCTCGAGGGTCATGGCCGCCACGTCGCCGCTCGCCTCGATGGAACGGAAGCGGCGGTCGAAGCGGTCGGCGGCAAGGCGCAGCGCCTGCTCGGGATCGACCGCCAGGTGCCGGGAGAGGTTGACCACCGAGAACAGCAGGTCCCCGATCTCGTGGGTGCGGTCGGCGTCGGCGGCGAGCGCCTCATCGAGTTCCTCGTGCACCTTGGCGATGACGCCGGCGATGTCGGGCCAGTCGAACCCGGCGCCGGCGGCGCGGCGCTGCAGGGAGTGGGCGCGCGACAGCGACGGCAGTGCCGCCGGGACCCCGTCGAGCAGCGATCCCCGGCCCTTTTCCTCGCGCTTGAGCCGGTCCCAGTTGGCCAGCACATGCTCCGCGGTGTGCGCCTCCACGTCGCCGAACACATGCGGATGACGCGCCACCAGCTTCCGCCGGATCGCTTCTGCCACCTCCTCCACCCCGAAAACGCCCGCCTCAGAGGCGAGGGTGGCGTGGAATACCACCTGGAGCAGCAGGTCGCCCAGTTCCTCCTCGAGTTCGACGTACCCGGCAATGTCGGGCTCTCCCATGGGCGCCTCGGCGGGAAGGGCCTCGATGGCGGCCAGTGTCTCGTATGCCTCCTCGAGGAGGTGCCGGGCCAGGCTGTGGTGGGTCTGCTCTCGATCCCAGGGACACTCGGAGCGCAGCCGGGCGTTGGCCCGCACCAGCCCGGGCCATCCCGGTGCGGAGACGTCGACGAACAGGGTCACCCGCAGGCCGGCGTGCTCGAAGCGCAGATCGACGAGTGCGAGTTCCTCCACGACCTCCCCGGGAGAGCCGAGATCGGCGAGGCGGGTCAGGGGCGTCTCCGGTGGGAGCAACGCCTGGAGCGCCTCGCGCACCGCCAGGATCGATCCCGGGGTGTCGACCTGGCAGATCAGCGTGGGAACGTGGAGCAGGAGCGGGAACCCGAGGGCATGGGCATCGAGCATCTGCAAACCCCGTGCCAGCGGATCGACTCCGGTGCGGAGCAGCGCCAGATCGAGAAAGGACTCGCCGGGCACCACCTCCACGCCGCCTCCGGCGACGAGCAACCGCACCGCCTCCTCCCCCACCAGCGGGCTCCCGGGCACGGCGTACACCACCGGACCGGAGCCGGCGAAGGCACGGACCCGCTCGACGATGCCGCCGTAGACCTCGGCGAAGTCCCCGGCTGCCTCGTAGAGGTCGTCGCAGGCGACCGCGGGGCGAAGCGCCGCCAGCTCGCCCGCCGCCGGGTGGACGACGGTGCGGAGCACCACGGTCACCCCGGGATCGAGGAGCAACGCCCTGGTGTCGGCACCGAGCCGATCCAGTCCGGCCGGGCCCAGCCCGACGATGCGGATCGGGTAGTTCACCTCACTCGGGCGGGAGGATGCCCACCGGCGACCAGGTTCCGTACTTCGGTTCCACGGTGACCACGGCAACCTGGAGCTGGTCGTTGAACCACTCCTGCCACAGTCCCGACACCTCGCCCTCGGTCAAATAGGTCATCGGATCGGCCACGACCTCCTCCCGGGTGGGCGCCGACCGCTCGGAGACGATGAGCACGTGCCAGCCGAACTCGGTTTGGACCGGGCCGTACACCTCGTTGAGCGGAGCCTCGAGCGCGGCCACGGCGAACTCCGAGACGTAGACACCCGCCTGACGACAACCGAGGTCACCCCCGGGCACGGGGTCGTCCGACACCTCGGCGGCCAACTCGGCGAAGTCGGCGCCGCCCTCGAGTTCGGCGATCACGCCGTTGGCCGCCTCCTCGGAGTCGGTGAGGATGTGCTTGGCGCAGATGGTCGTGATCGCGGTGGGAAGGGCAAACACGGCATCGAGGTAGGCGGGATCGGACACCAGAGCGATGACCACCTGTTCTTGCAGAACCCTGAGCTCGGCGTTGAAGCGGAGCATGCCGTCACCGGCGTTGGGGATGTTGAGCCAGGTGGCGGTGTCGACTCCTTCGGCGTCGCGCTGGTCGGCCATGTCCTGATAGAAGAACTCCACGGCGGCCTCGTCGAGGGTGATGCCGAAGTCGGTCTGTGCTCCCGCGATGAGAACCTCGCGGGCGATCATCGCGAAGATCGCCCCGAGCAGCGCGTCGTCGACCGGGAGGGTCTCGGTGGCGTAGAGCGCCCCCAGGTCGGACTCGGTGATCTCGGTGTCGGTGCCGACGGTGGCCACGAGGCCCGATCCCGACGAGCAGGCGGACACCAGCATGGCGAACAGAGCCAGGGTCGCGATGGGCTTGCGCAGGGGAGTCACTCCGGATCGGGAGGCCACATTGTACGGATGAATTCCGCCAATCCCGCTGCCGGGCCGGCAGGAAGTGGGACGAAGAGGGCACCCTGCTTGCTCTGCAGGGTCGCCGCCGGGGCGATCCGCTGCAGCCGGATCTCCTGCGAAGCCACCAACGACACCGGCGACAGCCTCACTTCGCGGCGGAGCGCCACCACCTCCGTGATCCCCACGCGCAGCGCCTCCACCCGCAGCCGGGCGACGTCGATGAGGGCCGCCGCCCGCGGCGGCAGCGGCCCGAACCGGTCGGTCCACTCCACCACTGCGTCATCGACCGCGGCATGGGTGGTCGCCCCTGCCAGCGTCCGGTACGCCTCCAGCCGGGCGTCCTGGTCCGACACGTAGTCGTCGGGGAGATGCGCCTCGACGGGGAGCTCGATCCGCACCTCCGGCGGGGGTGGTTCCGGTTTCACCCCGGTCTCCAACTCCCCCACCGCCTCGGCCACCAGTTCGATGTAGAGGTCGAAACCGACGGCGCTGATGTGGCCGGACTGCACCTTGCCGAGCACGCTCCCCGCGCCCCGAATCTCGAGGTCGCGCATCGCCAGCTGGAACGCCGAGCCGAGGTCGGCGAACTCCCCGATCGCCTCCAGCCGGCGGTACGCCTCCTCGGTGAGCCGTTGCTCCTCGGGATGGAACAGGTAGGCGTAGGCCCGCTGGCTCGACCGCCCCACCCGTCCCCGCAGCTGGTACACCTGGGCGAGGCCGAGCAGGTCGGCGCGCTCGACGATCAGGGTGTTGACCTGGGGAAGGTCGAGTCCCGACTCGATGATGGTGGTCGCCACCAGGACGTCGTAAGCCCCCTCCCAGAAGTCGAGCATCACCTGCTCCAATTGACCCTCGTTCATCCGGCCGTGGGCGACGGCGTAGCGCGCCTCGGGAACCAGCGCCCGGAGCCGGGCGACGGCGTGGTCGATCGACTGCACCCGGTTGTGGACGTAGAACACCTGGCCCTCTCGCAGCATCTCCCGCCGGATCGCCGCCGACACGGTCCGGTCTTCATAGGGGCCGACGAAGGTGAGGATGGGATGGCGGTCCTCGGGCGGGGTGGCGATGCGCGACACGCTGCGGATTCCGGTGAGTGCCATCTCCAGCGTGCGCGGGATCGGGGTGGCGGTGAGGGTGAGCACGTCCACCGACTTGCGCAGCGCCTTGATCCGGTCCTTGTCGCCTACGCCGAACCGCTGTTCCTCATCGACGACGAGCAGCCCGAGGTCCTTGAACGAGACGTCGTCGCTGAGCAGGCGATGGGTGCCGATGACGACGTCCACGGAACCGTCGCCCAACCCGCGCACCACCGCCTTCTGCTCGGCGGTGGTGAGAAAGCGGCTGAGCGCCTCCACCCGAATGGGATACGGGGCGAAGCGGCCGGAGAATACCTGGTGGTGCTGCTGGGCCAACAGCGTGGTCGGTACCAGCACCGCCACCTGGCGTCCGTCCTGAACCGCCTTGAATGCTGCGCGCACCGCCACCTCGGTCTTGCCGAATCCGACGTCGCCGAACACGAGTCGGTCCATGGGGGCCTCCGACTCCATGTCCGCCTTCACGTCGACGATCGCCGAGGCCTGATCCGGGGTCTCCTCGAAGGGGAACGCGGCCTCCATCTCCCGCTGCCACGGCGTGTCGGGGGTGAAGGCATGACCCGACGCCCGGGCCCGGGCGCGGTGCAGCGCAACCACCTCCTCGGCCACCGCCGCCACCTCGTGGCGCACCCTGGTGCGGGTGCGCGCCCAGTCGGCGCCGCCCATGCGGCTCAGCCGGGGCAACTCCCCGCCCGAGTACCGGCGCACCGCAGCCAGTTGGTCGGTGGGCACGTACAGGCGGTCCTCGGCGGCGTAGGCGACCAGCAGGTAGTCGCGGGCGACGTCGCCGATGCTGCGGGTGACGAGGCCCTCGAACCGCCCGATGCCGTGACGGCGATGTACGACGAAATCGCCGGGCTTGAGGTCCGAGTAGGCGGTGGCGGCGCCGTCGCCGCCAGCGGAGACGCGCCGGTGCGCCCGACGCCGCCCGGCGATCTCCTGTTCGCCGAGCACCGCGACGCGCAGGGCGGGGATGACGAACCCGAGGTGGATCCCGGTGGCGATCACCGCAGAACCCGCGCCGACCTGATCGATCCTCTCCAGCCCGATCCCCGCATCGGAGAGCACCGCGGTCACCCGATCGGCTGCGGCCGCTCCGTCCATGGCCACCACCACCTGGGTTCCCTTGCCCACCAGGGATCCGATCCCGCGGGCGATCGACTCGGCGTCCCCGGGCACGGCGTCGAGCCGGGTGATGGAGACCCCGTCCTCGTCCGGCCCGGCCGGGGTCACCGGCGCCTCCAGCAGGCGGTCTCGCGGCAGTTCGGGATCGAGCGGCAGGTAGAGGGAGGGATGCTCCCCGGCGGCGGGAGCGCCGGGACCCCAGGTCGGGGCCAGCGCCGCGGCCAGCTCCGACTCCTCCCGGGCGAGATCGGCGGACCGATCCCCCGCCCGGGACGGCTCGAAGAGCACGACCCGGGTCTTGGGGTGCGCCTCGGAGAGTGCGGTGCTCGCCGGCGCCAGCCACGGGAGCCACGACTCGATCCCGGGGAACGAGATCCCGTCGGCGATGCGGTCCCAGGTGGATGCCGCCCAGGGGGCCTCGTGGAGCAGGCGCCGCGCCGCTTCGGCAACGACGCCGGCAGGACGAACCTCGCGGGCGGGGAATACGGTCACCGATCGGCGGGTGCCCACCGAACGCTGGGTGAGCACCGAGACCGCGGTGATCTCCTCGACCGTGTCGCCCCACAGGTCGACCCGGACCGCCGCCCTCCCCTGGGCGGGGTAGAGATCGACGATCCCGCCGCGGATCGCGAACTCGCCGCGGGATTCGACGCGGTCGGTCCGCTCGTACCCCATCGCGGCGAGTCGCTGCGTGAGGGCGGAGAGGTCGACCTCGCCGCCGACGGTGAGGATGACCGGTTCGACCGGCGAGGGCGACACCCGCTGGGTGGCCGCCCGCACCGACCCGACGACCACGGAACCGGCGCCGCCGGTGCGCAGCGCATGCCGGGCGGCGGCACGTTGCGCCATGGTCCCGACGTTGGGCGAGACGTGCTCGAAGGGGAGGGTCTCCCACGCCGGGAGGAAGTGGGAGTCGTCGGTGAACAACTCCAGGTCGTCGGCGAGGTCCTCGGCGTCGCGCTCCCCCGCCACCACCGCCAGCACCGGACCGGAGGCCGTGCCGGCGAGGCCCGCCAGGAAAAAGGCCCGGGCCGCGGCGGGCACGACGAAGCGCCCCGATTCCGGGATCGGGGGGTGGTCGCGCCATCGGCCGACCAGTGCCGCCAACGGTGCGGGCATGCGGGAGGAGAGGGTAACGGGAGCGGAGGTGAGATTTGCTACCTGCGCTCCGACGCCCGACGCCCGACGCCCGCCCCGACCCGTCTTGCGGGCGACGGGCGACGGGCGACTAGCCCGCTACTACCGGATCAGATCAATCCCTCTTCGCGATACCACTCCACCGTCGCCGCCAGCCATTCCTCCGGCGGGGTGTAGCGCAGGCCGAGTTCTCGCTCGGCGCGCGACCCGTCGAAGTGGTGGCCGTGGCGCACCTCACGCGCCATTGCTCGGCACAGCGGGGGATGCCGTCGAACGGCGCGGAAGGCGAACTCGACCGTCGCCGCCGAGGCGGACAGCATCCACCCCGGCAGGTAGCGCACCCGCCGCTCAATCCCCGTGACGGCGGCGAGTGTTGCCACCACCTCCTCGATCGTGGGCGACCACCCGTTCACCAGGTACCGCTCCCCCGGCCGCCCGTTGCGCTCGGCGAGCAGGTGGGCGGCGACGGCGTCGTCGACGAAGACCAGCGGCATCCGGGTCCGCACCGCCCACCGCAGCCTGCCGCGGAGAAACCCAAGGAAGATCCGGGCGGTGCCGTGGGTGCGGCCCGGTCCCTGGATCGACGATGGATTGACCGAGACCAGGTCGATCCCGAGGCGGGCGGCATCTCCAAGCGCCGCCTGCTCGGCAAGATGCTTGGAGCGGGCATACCCGGAGAGGTAGCGGCCGGAGTGGACCGTGTCCTCGGTGCCGATCGTCCCGGCGGTCTCGCCGATGGTCGCCGCCGACGAGGTGTACACGATCCGGCCCACCCCGGCGCGGGCGGCGGCGGCGACCACGGCGCGGGTCCCGGCCGGGTTCACCTCGAGCCGCTCCGGGGCACACATCGCCACCTCCCCGGCGGCGTGGAACAGCGTGCTGCATCCGGAGAGCCGGGACTCCCACTCGACCGGGCGGAGGACGTCACCCCGAACCGGTTCGGCGCCGCCGGTGGCCACGATCCGCTCCGCCTCATCGGAGCGGGCCAGGGCGCGCACGTGGCGGCCTTCGCCGACGAGTCGGCGTAACAGCGCCCCGCCGACGAATCCGGATCCGCCGGTGAGAAATGTGTCAGGCACAGGCGCGAGCGGACCGCAGCACCCGGGCAAAGCGGGCGAAGTACCCGTACCCCGACATCACGGTGACCACCACCGCCAGCAGCATCACCCACTGGTCGGGGTGGAGACCCCCGTACCTGTCGGCGGTGCGCAGCAGCGCCAGGAAGATCGCCAGGTACTGCGTGTTGGCCTTCGCCTTTCCCCACCACGAGGCAGGCACGCTCACCCCGTCCATGGCGGCGACCCCGCGCAGGCCGGAGACCGCGATCTCCCGCCCGACGATCACGAAGGCCGCCCAGGCCCAGGCCCGGTCCACTGCCACCAGCCCGAAGAGGGCACCGGACACGAGCAGCTTGTCGGCGATCGAATCGAGGAAGGCGCCCAGGGCCGTGGTCTGCCGCCAGCGGCGGGCGAGGTAGCCGTCGAGAAAGTCCGTGGTGGAGGCGATCCACATCAGCGCAGCGGCGATGCCGAAGGCGTGGTCGACGGGGTCGGTGGGCAGGATCAGAGCGAGGATCGCCGGGATCAGAGCAATGCGGAGGTAAGCGAGCCCGTCGGGTACCGACATCCGGAGGATGGTACCTACCGTGCACTGTCGAGGCTCCTCGTGGGCATCACCCGTTTCCCGTCACCCGTTACCCGTTGCCCGTTCACCAAACCACGCGTCTGGCCAATCGCCAACTGCCAATTGCGGGAGGGCCGAAGGCCCGACCCTCTTGCGGGAGGGCCGAAGGCCCGACCCGATCCCGTAATGGTTTCGTGACGCTTCCGACGCATCCTGTCAACGACTGCAGCCGTCACCAGACCGGAGGCGGGCGATGGAGCATCGATGCGGAACCTGACGATCGAGTTGGCCGGCGTAGACAAGCGGTACGGGCGCGTGCATGCGCTCGATCAGGTCACATTCGAGGCCGGTCGAGGGATTACCGGTTTCCTCGGTCCCAACGGGGCGGGGAAGACCACGCTCATGCGGATGGTGGCCACCGTTCTGGCGCCAGACGGCGGCCGGTTGCGGTTGCTCGGCCTGGATCCGAACCAAGCGGGCGACCGGGTCGAGATCCGCCGGCAGTTGGGATACATGCCGCAGGAGCCGGGTTTCTACCGAAACTTCACTGCTTTTGAGTTCGTCGACTACGTCGGGATCCTCAAGGGCATGTCGGATCGGAGTCGACGACGCGACGAGGTGGGGAGGGTGCTGGCAACGGTCGAGCTCGCTGAACCGGCACATCGCAAGATCAAGGCGCTCTCGGGCGGTATGCGGCGCCGGCTCGCGCTTGCCCAGGCTCTGTTGGGTGCACCCGAGCTGCTCCTGCTGGACGAACCGACGGCCGGCTTGGATCCCCAACAACGGCTTCGCTTCCGAGAAGTCGTCTCCCAGCTCCCCAACCGACCCATCGTCCTTCTGTCCACGCATCAGACCGAGGACGTCGTGGCATTGTGTGAGCGCGTGCTCGTGCTCGCCGGCGGTCAGGTGCGATTCGATGGGTCACCTGATGCCCTGGTGAGAACGGCCGCCGACAAAGTGTGGATCGCGACCGAACCGGACACACAGGCGGCGCTCTCCTGGCGCATGGGCGACGGAAGGTTCCGACACATCGGTACCCCGCCCCGAGGTGCAACGCGGTCTGATCCGACGATTGATGACGCCTATCTCCTGATGGTCAGGGATGGATCGGGCGCTCACGAGAAGATGCCATGAGCGCCTTACCGTCGGGAGGGCGGCCATCAACCTTCGTCGCGATCGCCCAATTCGAAGGACGCAAGTTGATCTCCAGCGGCCCGTTTTGGGCGGGGGTGGGGATCGCCCTCCTCGGCAGCGCCATCTTTCTCCGGGCTTCGTTGGCGCGGTTCGCCTCGTGGGACGATGACTCGTGGACGATGGTCGTCGGTTTCATGATGCTCGCCATCCTCACGATGGTGGCGACGAACCGTGCTGGGCTTCGTGACCACCGTGAGCACACCGACGAACAACACGCAAGCCTCCCCGTGGGTCCGGCGACCCGCGCAGGCGGTCTGCTGTTGGCGACCGCCTGGCCGGCCGTCGCGGCTGCGGTGCTGCTCGCATCGGTGGTGGCGCTCGCCGCCATCCAGTTGGGAGTTCCCGGTATCGGGGTCATCCACTTCGTGCACCTCGTCCTCCTCATCGTGATGTTGGGCGTCTTAGGAGCGGCCCTGGCGATGTGGGTTCCGAGTCCGTTCGTGGCTCCGGTGCTGGCGCTCGGGTTGTACTTCGTGTCTCCCGGAGAGGACCACGCCAGTTGGCACGCCGCTTGGCCGTTCAGCTTCTTGCAGTCGGTGGAACTGGCCGCGTGGCACCTGATCTACATCGCCAGCCTGATAGCCGTCATCGGTGTCTGGACACTCAGCCGATTCGGAATGCAACGAGCCTTGGAGGTCACGCTCATCGTCGCCATCGTCGCTGGGGGCATCTCGCTCGCCGTCGTGGTGGGCCGGGTCTGTCCAGACATCGGCCGATGCCTCCTGTGATGCGTCTCGATACCTATCGACACGTAGCGAGATCGATTCCCTGGCAGCCGCCGCTCATCGCCCTCGTCGTGTCGTCGATAGTCGTGGTCGTGCAGTTGGGCGATCAGGTAGCCCTGCCGTTGCAGCTAACGGCACTCTTGTTGGCCGCCGCCGCGGGATTCTCGCTCGATGATCCCGCGTATGAGGTGCTAGCACCCTCCCCGCACTCCCTGCTTCGCCGCCGGCTGCAGCGAATCCTCGTAGTGGTACCGCCCACCGTGGTGGCTTGGATGGCAGCGTGGGCGGCGATCGTTTGGCAGGGATCGAGCAACCCGGAGGAGTTCGGGGCTCTGTTGGCAATGTTCGGCGGGCTTGTGGGGTTGAGCCTGGGTGTCGCCGGAGTGGCCGGACGCCGCTCGAGTGGCCGGGGTGGTCCCGTCGTTGCCCCGTCGATCTTTGTGTTGCAGGTCGTCTCGACCGCGTTCCCCCCTCGTTGGCGCTTCATGCCGTTGGGAGATATCCCCGGTGGCTGGGTAGAGATCTACATCCGATGGACCGCCGTCGGGGTCGTGGGTGCGCTCCTGTTTCTGATGTCCTCGCGGGATCCCGCGGCGCGCGGAGTCGACAGTCGGCGCCGGAGGGGAGAGTCCAAGCGACCCCTCGGGGTCGGGAGCCCATAGTCGATCGTCCACCGTCAACCGTCCACCGAACCAAGCGTCTGGCCAATCGCCAATTGCGAATTGCGGGAGGGCCGAAGGCCCGACCCTCTACAGCGCTCGCTCCACCGCGCGGTGCCATCCGGTGAGGAGACGTTCGCGCTCTGCAGCGTCCATGTGCGGCTCCCAGCGCCGGCCCTCCGCCCACAGCGAACGGACCTCGTCGAGGCTCTCGAAGAAGCCGACGGCCAACCCGGCGGCGAACGCCGCCCCGAGGGCGGTGGTCTCGGTGACGACGGGGCGCGCCACCGGAACACCGAGTACGTCGGCCTGGAACTGCATGAGCAGCTCGTTGGAAACCATGCCGCCGTCGACGAACAGGGTCGACATCGGCACCCCGGAATCCGCCTCCATGGCCCGGATCACGTCGACGGTCTGATACGCCGTCGCCTCCAGGGTGGCGCGGGCGATGTGTCCCGCCCCGGCGTAACGAGTGAGCCCGGTGATCAGACCGCGGGCATCGGAGCGCCAGTAGGGAGCGAACAGCCCGGAGAAGGCGGGGACGAAGTACACACCGCCGTTGTCGGCAACCGATGCGGCGAGCGCCTCGACCTCGGAGACGGAGGCGATCACCTTGAGGTTGTCCCGCAACCATTGCACCGCGGCGCCGGCGATCGCCACCGACCCCTCGAGGGCGTACACCGCGGGTCGACCCTCGAATCGGTAGGCCACGGTGGTGAGGAGCCCATTGACGCTGGCCACGGGCTCGGTACCGGTGTTGAGCAACAAGAAGCACCCGGTGCCGTAGGTGTTCTTGGCCCGGCCCGCCTCGAACCCGGCCTGTCCGAAGAGCGCCGCCTGCTGATCGCCGAGGTCGCCGGCGATGGGCACCCCGGCGAGGGGGCCGCGGCCCTCGCCGTATACGGCCACGCTCGCCCGGATCTCGGGGAGCATCGAGGCGGGCACTCCGATGGCGTCGAGCAGGGTCGGGTCCCAGGCGAGGGTGTCGAGGCCCATCAGCATCGTGCGCGAGGCGTTGGTGACATCGGTGAGGTGGCTTCCGGTGAGGTTCCACAACAGCCACGAGTCGATGGTGCCGAAGGCGGCTTCGCCGGCCTCGGCTTCGGCCCGCACCCGGGAGTCGTGATCGAGCAACCAGCGCACCTTCGGTCCCGAGAAGTAGGTGGCGAGCGGCAGCCCGCAGCGGCTGCGGAACCGGTCGGCGCCTCCGGAGGCGGACAGTTCGGCAACCAGGGCATCGGTACGGGTGTCCTGCCACACGATCGCCGGCGCCAGCGGCGCACCGGTGCTGCGGTCCCACACCACCGTCGTCTCCCGCTGGTTGGTGACCCCGACCGCGGCCAGGTCTCCGAGCGTGGCGCCGGCGGCCGCAAGGCCTCCGGCGACGACCGCCTCGGTGGCCCGCCAGATCTCCTGCGGGTCGTGCTCCACCCATCCGGGGTGCGGGTAGATCTGTGCGTGCTCGCGTTGGTCGATGCCGACGATGCGTCCCGAGCGGTCGACGACCACAAACCGGGTGCTGGTGGTGCCCTGGTCGATGGCGCCGACGAATTTCACGGCTGAATGCCGAGCCGGGCGGTGGCGTCCCCCGCCGCCTGGGTGGCGGCCTCACCCCCCTCGGCGCCGAAACAGCGCAACACGTCGACGGCCGCCACCACCATGAGGCGCACGTCGTCGAGTTGACGCTTGGGGAACCGCTCCAGGACGAAGTCGGCGGGCTCCTGCCGGCCGGGAGGCCGCCCCACTCCCAGCTTCATCCGCCACACCTCCCGGCTCCCCAACGACCGCATCACCGAGGCCACCCCGTTGTGGCCGCCCGCTCCCCTCCCGAAGTGGAAACGGAGCTTGCCGAACGGGAGATCGATGTCGTCGTGGACCAGCGCCAACGAGGAGAGCCGAATCTTGAAGTACCCGACCAGGCTGCTCACCGGCCCACCCGACTCGTTCATGAAGGTGGTGGGCAAGGCGGCGACGGTGTGGCGACCACCCATTTCCATCTCGGTGATCTCGGCGGCGATGCGCCGCGGCGCCCGCTTGAAGGCGGATTCGCCCACCAGGGAGCGGACCACCACCTCTCCGAGATTGTGCCGGGTGCCCTGGTAGTCGGGTCCGGGGTTGCGCAGACCCACGACGAGCAGCGGCTCGTTCAGTCGGCTTCCTCGGTCTCTTCGGTCGCCTCGACCGCGGCCGCAGCCGCGAGTTCGGCGGCGGCAGCCGCCTCGAGGGCGGCGGCCGTGGGCTCCTCGACGATGACGCGCGGGATGATCACGGCCACGAGGTCGGTCTCCGGCTCGTCGAGGTAAGTGACGCCCTTGATGGCGGGGAGGTCGGCGACCCGCACGTTCGAACCCACCTCGAGTTCGCTGATGTCGAACGTGATGTGGCCGGGGATGTCGAGCGGCAACGCCGAGACATTCACCGAGATGCGAATCGTCTCCACGATGCCGGCGTCGCGCTTCACCCCGACGGGCACGCCGACGAACTCGAGGGCCACCTCGGCGTGGATCTCCTCGTCCAGCGAGATGCTGATGAAGTCGAGGTGCGAGATGTCACCGCGCACCGGATGGCGCTGCACCTCGCGGGCGACCGTGAGGATCGGCTTCTTGGTACCCGTCACCTCGAGGTTGATGAGGGCGTTGGAGCCCGCCTCGGTGTGCAGGGCGGCGTGCAGCTCACGGCGATCCACGGCGACATTGACCGGATCGAGCCCGCGCCCGTAGACGACGGCGGGCACCGAACCGGCCCGGCGCAGCCGCCTGCCGACGCGACTCCCGAACTCGGTGCGCTGCTCGGCGCGGAGGGATACCTGATCCATTGACGAGAACTCCTGAGACGGAGGTCAGATTATGGCCGGAAACCGGGGGTTTCGGCAAAGCGGGGGGGGGAAAAAAAGGAGGGGAAAGCCGTTTTCCTGCAACTATCCGTCGCGCAAGCGGGCGGTCCGACTAGAGCCAGGGTTGCAGCTCAAGCTCGTCCTCGGGTATGAGGCTCCGCAGCGCCTGGAACTGCTCTATGAGGGCCTCCACCACCGTGAAGGCCTTCATGGAGTGATGGAGGGGAATCGCGCCAGCCACTTGACCATGAAGGAGCGCATGTCTTGAGGTTGGGGCAGACCCGATGGAGCGCCCGAGCGCGATTCTCTGACGAATTGCCAATTGCCAATTGCGGGAGGGCCGCAGGCCCGACCTAGTTCTCCGCGAGCACGACCACCCGGTCGGACTCCGCAGGGGTGAAGCTCCGACTCTTCGGCGGGTTGAGGGTGACCCCGTAGTTCCGCCCCGAGTCCCGGGCCTCGGCGCCGGTGCGGAAGCCGAGCGCGGTCTCCCCGCGCCTCCCGGCCGCCGCGACGATCGTGGCGAAGGTGACCGGAACGCCGAGGCGCAGGTAATGCGAGGCCGGCCGCAGGTAGATCTCGGAACCGTCGGCATCGAGGATGTCGCCGAGGACCCCGGCGAGATCGGGGTTCTCCGAAATCTGAGCGGCGATCAGGCTGATCACCTTCTCGCTCACGATGACGTCGTCCACCTTGGTCACCTGCGCCAACTGGCGATTGCGGTCGTCGAGCATCTCGCTCACGATCGAAAACACGGTGCCGCCGCGCGTTGCGATGTCGCGGAGGTGCAGGAGGGTGACCAGAGTGCGGGCATCGGCCCGCTGCGCATCGAGGGTATCCGAATAGCACATCACGATCACGCTGTCGAAGGATGGGACGTCGAACCCGTCGAGAGTGGCACGGTCCGTGGTGTTTCCCTGCTGGAACTCGAGCGTGACGTTGCGCAAGGCGTTGCAGCGACGAGCGATGTCCTCCCCCGCCCCCGGGTGATCGGCGACCACCGTCACCCGCGACCCCGGCTGTAGATACTGGTCCAGCTCGCGAATCACATTTGCCGAACGGCCGTTCCACCCCAGGATGAGAACACGCTGCGGCTGCTCTCGGAGCACACCGTCGGCTGCGAACGCCCCCGAATCCACCGTCGCCATCATGGGTGCGGCCACCGCCAGCGTTGAGTCGTCTCCGGCGAGGGCGATCACCTGGTCGCCGTCGCCGATCACGGCGTCCGCCGGTGGGTTGAGCCGGGATCCGGACGCGGACCGCACCCCGATCACCGTGCAGTCCTCGTA
>DATDRW010000048.1:0-4768 GCA_035291545.1 Acidimicrobiia bacterium | reverse complement strand
CTTTCGCTGTTCTTCCAGTTGGAAGTCAGCATCTGTGTATGCCGGAAGCGGGTTACCGGCGATGATCCTCGACGCGCAAAGCTCGCCCGCAAGCGCGAGGTCAGTGAGGGTGCTCAGGTTGCTGCTGCCCATAGCGGCGGTCACGGGTCTGAGTATCGCCTCTGCGGGTCGTGACGGATAGTGCTTCGCGAATCGACCCCCTTGAGCACCGGCCCGTCCCGGCGTACCTTCCGCGACATCCACGCCCTTGGGCGGCTTCCCCCGGACCTCTGTCCGCATCCCACCGGGCTCGTCAAGAGGGAGCCGCATGGAAGACCGGGAAGAACTCGAACACGTGCCCTGGGCCGATCTCATGGCCGAGACCGAACCGGAGGACCGCCGCCGCAAGGCGATCTACCTCGGGGTCGCCATGGTCGGCGCCCTGGTGCTGGGAGTGATCGTCGCTCGGTCGTGGTGGGCGACCCCACCCGCCCCGGTCCCCTTGGCACCGGGGGAGCCGGCGGTGGCGGCGACCACGCTGCCCGACATCCCCGACCTGCCGCTGTACAGCGAGGCGGACCTCATGGCCGATCCCCCCGACCCCGCCACCCGTCTCGCCATGGTGCGCGCCGAGTGGTTCGTCACCGACTACTTCACCGCCGACCTCGAACCGAGCGGATCGGCGGACGTCCGGGCGGCGCTGCCGGCATCGGTGGCGGACGACCTCGCCCTCGACGTGGGTGATGCGGTGTCGTATGTCGAGTGGGCCCGGGCCTACCGCGTCGATGAGGTCGGAGACGGCACCTACCGGGTGGCGGTGGCCTTCCGCACCTTGGGCGCCCCACCCGATCGAGGCTTCACCCGGCAACCGGTGCGGGCCGTGGAGGTGCTGGTGGCGGTGGGCGGTGACTCGGGTGCCGCGGTGCTCGATCTCCCCGCACCCATCGCTCTTCCGGTGGGGCCGGAGGCGCCGGCCTGGGAGGGGGAGGAAGCCACGCTGCCCCAGGAGATCGTCGACCTGGTGTCGACCCGGGCGTCGCTGTGGGGGGCGGAGCCGCGGATCGTCTCGGCACGGCACCTCGATGGTGAATGGCGGGTGGTGGTGACGATTGCCGACGCGGTCGGAGCGCGGTGGCCGTTCGCGCTCAGGATTGGGGTGGGCGAGTAGGGAGTTCGACCCGGGGCTAGCCTCGCCGCGATGCTGCGGAGTTCAGCCGAACGTGATCTCGAGGATGCCGGTGGCCTCGGGGACGATCGCGTCCCAGTGCGCCGTTGGATCCTTCGACAGGGTGACGAAGTCCGCCGACATGAACACGCTGGTCACCCCGGGGATGGCGAGCAGCGGTCCAGCGACCGGGTCGTCGGTCGGCTTGCCCGCGGCGAACGAACGCGGTGCGTCGAACACGGTGCTCACGGTGAACTTCAGAGCGTTCGGGTTGGGCGTCTGGCTGACGATGACGGGCATGCGGCAACTCCCGGAGCGGGCCGCGGCATCGTAGCGGTGGCCTGATGCGGGTCGCCGTCGACGTCGGCGGCACCTTTACCGATGTCGCCTTCTGGGACGGGACCGCTCTCCACACCGCCAAGGTGTCGACGACCCCAGATCAGTCCGATGGAGTGATCGCCGTCGTCGCCGTGGTGGGCGCTGGCGGCGTCGACCTGGTGCACGGCACCACCGCGGCGACCAACGCCGTGCTGCAGCGCACCGGCGCACGCACCGCCTTCGTCACCGACGCCGGTTTCGAGGACGTCATCGAGATCGGGCGACAGGATCGGCCCTCGCTCTACGACAATGCGGTCACCCGTCCCGCACCGCTGGTCCCGGCCGGGCTGCGCTTCGGGATCCCCGGGCGATCCACTGCCGCGGACGCGGGTCCGACCTCAGATCTCGACGACGTGATCGCCGCGGTGGCTGTTTGCCGGCCCGAGGCGGTGGCCGTCTCGATGCTGTACGCGTTTGCCCATCCGGAGCGGGAGCGGATCGTCGCCGCCGGTCTCCGGCGGGCGCTCGGGGAGACACCCATCTCGATCTCGTCGGAGGTGGCCCCGGAGATCCGTGAGTTCGAACGGGCGTCGACCACGATCCTCAACGCCTACCTGATGCCGGTGGTGGAGCGCTATCTGCGGCGGCTCGCCGCCCGGGTGGAGGCGCCGACCACCGTGATGCGCAGCTCGGGCGGGTTGATCCCGCTGGAGCGCGCCGCCGGGCTCCCTGCGGCGATCGTGCTCTCCGGTCCCGCCGGAGGTGCAGTGGCCGCTGCCGCCCTCGGCCGCGCCCTGGGGAAGCGGACGGTGGTGTCCTTCGACATGGGGGGCACCTCCACCGACGTGTGCCGCATCGAGGAGGGACGCCCCGAGGTCTCCTATCAGCGCACCGTCGACGGACTGCCTTCCACGATGCCGTCGGTCGCGATTCACACCGTCGGCGCCGGGGGCGGGAGCATCGGATGGGTCGATCCCGGTGGCGCCCTGCGGGTGGGTCCGGCGAGCGCCGGCGCCGACCCCGGTCCCGCCTGTTATCGCCGGGGTGGGTTGCTGGCCACGGTTACCGATGCCGATCTCGTCACCGGCCGCATCGGGGGCGAGGTGCCGCTCGGAGGCACGGTGGTGCCGGACCTCGCTGTCGCGCGATCCGCCTTGGGGCGTCTGGCGGGCGACCTCGGCGACGATCCGGAACGGGTGGCGCTGGGGATCATCGAGGTGGTCGAGGCACACATGGAACGGGCGGTGCGCCGGGTGTCGGTCGAGGAGGGCACGGACCCCCGGGATGCGGTGCTGGTCGCCTTCGGCGGCGCCGGGGGATTGCACGCCACCGCCCTCGCCCGACACCTCGGGATGTCGTCGGTGGTCGTGCCCGCTCATGCCGGGGTGTTCTCGGCGCTCGGGTTGTTGCTGGCGCCTCCCCGGGTCGACGTATCCCGGAGCGTGCTCCTCGATGGACTCAGCGGTCTCGAAGGCATCGCCGCCGGGGTCGCCGCCGAGGCGAACGCCGCCCTCGCGGAGTCGGGGAAGACGACGGTGTACGTCGACCTTCGCTACCGGGGCCAGTCCCACGAGACCACGGTTCCGTTCCACCCCGGAGAACCGGAGGCGGCGCTGTTCGACCGGTTCCATGCGGCGCATCGGAGGCGCAACGGGTTCGATCGGCCGGGTGATCCCGTCGAGGCGGTGACGGTGCGCGCCGAGGCCACCGCAGCGCCGGCGCTGCGGTGGGAGGAGATCCCCCCGCCGGTTCCCGCGGGCGATCCACGACGGGGAAATCGTCCCGTGCTCACCGCGGCGGGCCGGGTCGAGGCGGCGGTGTGGCGAAGAGCCGGGCTCCGGCCGGGGGACGAGGTGGTCGGGCCGGCCGTGATCGAGGAAGACGAGGCGGCCACCTATCTGGGCGCCGGGGAGCGAGCCACCATCCACGAGTCCGGGGCTCTGGAGGTGGAGTGGTGAGCCGCGTCGACGCCGTCACCCTCGAGGTCGCCCGCCACCGCTTCGCCGCGGTCGCCGACGAGATGGGTGGGGTGCTGCGTCGCACCGCCCATTCACCGAACATCAAGGAGCGGATGGACTGCTCGGCTGCGGTCTTCGTGGCCGACGGGGAGATGCTCGCCCAGGCCGAGCACATCCCGGTGCACCTCGGCTCGATGCCGGCTTCCGTCGCGGCGGTGATCGACGCCTTCGGGACGGATCCCGCTCCCGGGATTCAGTTTGCGGTCAACGATCCGTTCCACGGCGGCACCCACCTCAACGACCTGACCCTGGTGCGTCCGGTCCACGTTGGGCGGCGCCTGATCGGTTGGGCGGCCAACCGGGCTCACCACGCCGACGTCGGTGGCGAGGCACCGGGGTCGATGCCGGCGCACGCCACCCGCCTCGCGCAAGAGGGCCACGTGGTGCCTCCGATGGTGGCGGTCGTCGACGGACGCTGGCACGACGGGTTCTTCGCCGGATTCGTCGGAGCCACCCGCACTCCGGCCGAGCGGGTCGGCGACCTATCGGCGCAGATGGGAAGCAACGAGGCAGGCGCCCGTCGCCTGGTCGAGGTCCAGCGGACGTACGGCAGGGGCTTCGACCAGGTATCCCGGGCGCTGCTGGGATACGGGGAGGACCGGATGCGGGCCGCACTGGCGGCGTTACCCGACGGTTCGTACTCGTTCGAGGACGTGGTCGAGTGGGGCGAGGTCGACGTTCCGATCCGGGTCGAGATCACCGTCGACGGCGACGAGCTGCTCGCCGACTTCACCGGATCCGCCGCCCAGATCGAGGGCAACCTCAACGCGGTGGAGGCGGTGACCCTGTCATGCCTCTACTACGCGGTTCGGGTCGCCACCGATCCGAGCATCCCCGCCAACGGTGGCTGTTACCGGCCGATCCGGCTCCGAGCGCCGGTCGGTTCGATCGTTGGCGCAATCCCGCCGGTGGCGGTGGCGGCGGGCAACGTCGAGACCAGCCAGCGCATCGCCGACGTGGTCCTCGGTGCCCTGGCGAAAGCGGCGCCCGATCGCGTGCACGCCGCCTCGCAGGGAACGATGAACAACGTGCTGGTCGGCGCAAGGGGAACCGTCTACTACGAAACGATCGCCGGCGGTGAGGGTGGCGGGCCACACCGGCCCGGTCAGTCCGGCATCCACACCGGGATGACCAACACCCGGAACACCCCGATCGAGGCGCTCGAGACCCACTATCCGTTCCGGGTCGTCGAGTTTGGCCTGCGACACGGTTCGGGCGGCGACGGTCTCCACCCGGGTGGCGAGGGGATCGTGCGAGAGATCGAGTTCCTCGAGCCCGGCGAGCTGTC
>DATDRW010000047.1:0-2893 GCA_035291545.1 Acidimicrobiia bacterium | reverse complement strand
CGCGCGGAAAAAGGCTGCCCGTCGCCTTGTCGTTACCCGTTTCCCGTTTCCCGTTATCGGTTACCCGCCGCTCGCCAGCCGCAAGAAACGGCTAAACCCGCCCGCAGAGCCTGTCGCGGTTCTTGCGCTGGAGTTGCCCGTTGCCCGCCTCCCTTAGGGTCGAGCGCCTCTTCATCCTTCCCCCCTTGTGGGGGAAGTGCCTCGGGGAGCGAAGCGAGCCGAGGCGATGGGGGGTCTCCTCTCGCCAATACCCCCTACCGACCGGACTGCGTCCGGTCGGCTCCCCCACAAGGGGGGAGCGATAAGAGCCCTCTCCAGGCGGCCGTAGATACCTGACATCGTTCCTGCCGGCAACCGACAACCGGCAACCGGCAACGGGAAACGGGAAACGGGAAACTTCTTCACTCAACCGGCGAACCCGATCGTGACCATCACCGGCCGGTGTGCCGACCCGAAGGCGGGACCGGTCCTGCGGTCCTCCGAGGCGAGACCGCCGGTATGCAACACGTGGTCGATCGGGATCGCCAACACCCCCCACCCAACCGGCCACGAGGGTTGTAGACCCCTCCCCCGCATCGTGTCGACGAGCCCGCCGGTGCGACGGAGGGTGCGGAGCCCATGCGACCACGGGGTGGCATTCAGATCGCCGACGACCACGACCTCCCCCGGGCGTCCCCGGACCCACACCGCCGCCGCCGCCATCATCCGGTCACGGCGGTCCGACCGGGCGGCGGTCGTCGGTGACGGGGGATGGATGCCGAGCACGTCGATCCGTCGGTCGCCAAGATCGAGCGTGACCGCGGCGGCCTCGCCGCCGAGCTGCACCTCGACCACACCGGGGAGGAGGGATGGGCGCACCAGCACCGTGACCCCGGCGATGCGACCGCGAGGGACGACGGCCACGATCTGCAGCGGAAGGTCCGAGGACCGGATCGTGTCCTCCCACTCGAACGACGACTCGAAGATGAAGACGACGTCCGGATCCTCTTCCGCGATGAAGGCGGCCACGTCGGCGCGATTGGGGTTACTGACGCCGACGTTGAACGTCATCACCTCGACGCGGTCGTCGCCGACGATGCTTCCCACGCTGCCGATCACGTACGGCGCCACCACCGCGGCATCGAGCAACCCGACGGCGAGGATGGCAGCGGCCACCCGCTGATCACCCATCAGAGCAACGGTGCCGAGCACCACCAGGATCGCGGCCTGCTGGGGGCGGAAGTTCGCGGTCAGGTCGAGCACCCACCACAGCGAACCGAAGAACCCGGCGAGTGACACCGCGGCAATGGTGGAACCGGCCACGGCGGAAGTCATGGCGACGATGCGGCGCACCCGCTCCGCGCCACCCGGCGACACTATCGATGTGCCGCTCAGGATTGCGCCCCCGCCCGCACGATGAGACGGCGATAGAACGCCACCGCCGGACCGGCATCGGCGACGGCGAGCCGCTCACCGGTGCCGTGGATTCGGGAGAGGTCGCTCATCGCCGCGGTGAACGGGGCGAACCGGTACACGCCGTCGGCCACCGGAGCAAAGTACCGCGAGTCGGTGGCCCCGAGGAGGATCCACGGGGTGATGGTGACCCGGGGGAAAGTCTCCGCGATGGTCGAGGCGATCAACCGGTACCCGGTCGAGTCCGTCGAAGACGGCGGCGCCGGGTCCGAGGTGGCGCCGAAATCCACCGCCCGGACCTTGATCCCGTCGCCGACCACCGACCGCACGTGGTCGAGGACGGCCGATGCCGTGTCGCCGGGGAGGATCCGGAAGTTGACGATTGCGGTTGCCTCCTGGGGAAGCAGGTTCGACTTGACCCCGCCCCGGATCATGGTGGCTGCGGCCGTGGTGCGGATCAGGGCGTTGGTGTGTGGGGTCTTGGCGAGGACCCGCTCCACCACCCGTCCGGTCCAGTCGAGGTTGCGCAGGAGCACCGCCCGGGGACCGCGCATCACCCGGGCCACCGTCTCGAGAAAGGCGCGCTGGGCGCCGAGGCGCGCCGGCATCGGATTGTCCTCGATGGCCCGTACCGCGAGGGCGAGCCGACCGATGGTGGTGTGCGCCGGGGGCATCGACGAGTGGCCGCCCTCGCCGACCGCGGTGATCTCGACGTCGAGCGAGGCCTTCTCCCCCACTCCGAGAAGAGCGAGCGGGGGTACACCGGGAAGAACATCCGAAACAACGGCTCCACCTTCGTCGAGCACGAAGGCGAACCGCTCGCCGCGCTCACCGAAACGCGCTGCAACCGCGGCGGCGCCCCGTTCGCCACCCACCTCCTCATCGTGCCCCAACAGCACGTGGATGGTGGGGCCGGGGGTAAATCCCTCGGAGAGGAGGGCCTCGACCGCCTCGAGGATTCCGATCAGCGACGCCTTGTCGTCCATCGCCCCCCGACCCCACAGATGTCCGTCGACGACGGTCCCCGAAAATGGAGGGTGCTCCCAATCGGCCTCGGTACCGGACTCGACCGGCACCACGTCCTGGTGTGCCATGAGGAGGAAGGGAGGCACCGCCGGGTCCGATCCCCTCCAGGTGAAGAGCAGGGTGTGCGTCCCGATCGTCTCTCGGTCCAAACGGGAGTGGACGAGCGGATAGGCGCGCTCGAGCATCGCCCGGAACTCGCCGAACACCCCGGCATCCACGCCCTCGATCGAAGACACCGTGGGCAGGCGCACCGCGGCGGAGAGATTGGCCAAGAACCGCGCCGCCGCGGCGTCGTCGCTCCGCGGCTGGGTCGGCGTCGCCGAGGCAGGCACCTCGGCACGGCCCCGCCAGCGGCGGCGGAGCGCAGTGGCTGCGGCGACGCCGACGCCCGCCCCGACGATGAAACCCGCCTTCTTCCGGGAGGTCACAGAGAGCATGGTACGGGGGTGCCGCGAAACCGCTGCCCGCTTCCCGC
>DATDRW010000046.1:0-6161 GCA_035291545.1 Acidimicrobiia bacterium | reverse complement strand
CCGTTGCATCCGACTACCTCTGCCGGGGCTGCAGGCTGCATGCTGCAGGCTTACCGACCTATGGCCGTAGTCGATCGTCGCGCGGATATCTACCCTGGGGTGCATGACCGGTTACCGCGCCCCCGTCACCGACATGCGATTCACCCTCGAGCATGTGGTTGGACTCGAGTCCCTGACGGCTCTCGACCGGTTTTCCCACATCGACGGCGACCTACTCACCGGGATTCTCGACGAGGCCGGCCGATTCGCCGGCGAGGTGATCGCCCCACTTTCCCGAATCGGGGACACCGTCGGCAGCGTGCGGAACGCCGACGGGAGCGTCTCCACGCCCCCCGGGTACCGGGAGGCCTACCGGCGGTTCGTCGAGGCCGGGTGGCCTGCCGCCGGCTTTCCCGGAGAGATCGGCGGCGGCGGTCTGCCGTGGGCGGTGGCGTCGGCCATTCAGGAGATGATCATCACCGCCGACATGGGCTTCTCACTGTGTCCCATGCTCACGTACGGGACCGTCGACATGATCCACCTCCACGGGTCCGACGAGCAGAAGGCCGCGTATCTGGAGAAACTCGTCACGGCGGAGTGGTCCGGGACGATGGTGCTCACCGAGCCACACGCGGGTTCCGACGTGGGCGCTCTCTCCACGAGGGCGGTTCGCGCCGACGACGGCACCTGGCGTCTCACGGGGACGAAGATCTTCATCACGTGGGGCGAACACGACATGACGGAGAACATCATCCACATCGTCCTTGCCCGCACTCCGAACGCGCCGGCGGGTACCAAAGGCATCTCGTGCTTCATCGTCCCCAAGTACCTCGTGAACGCAGACGGATCGCTGGGCGAGCGCAACGATATGACCTGCCTCTCGATCGAGCACAAGGTCGGCATCCACTCGAGCCCCACCTGCGTCCTGTCCTTCGGCGACCAGGGCAAGGGAGCCGTCGGGTACCTCATCGGTGAGGAGAACCACGGGATGCGCTACATGTTCACGATGATGAACGAGGCGCGTCTGTCGGTCGGCACCGAAGGCCTGGCGGTCAGCGAGCGGTCATACCAGCAGGCCGCCGCCTACGCCCGCGAGCGCCGCCAGGGGCGGACGGTGGGTGGTGCCCGCGGCGAAGCGGCTCCGATCATCAAGCACCCCGACGTCCGCCGCATGCTCATGCTGATGCGGGCCAACATCGAGGCGATGCGGGGTGTCCTGTGCCGCAGCGCCCTCGCCCTCGATCTGGCGCGTCACGCCGAAGACGAGGACGTGCGGACTCAGGAAGAAAGCCTCGCCGCGATCCTCACACCGATCTCCAAGGCGTGGGCGAGCGACCTCGGCGTCGAGTTGACCTCGCTCGGCATCCAGATTCACGGCGGTTCCGGGTACATCGAAGAGACCGGCGCGGCCCAATTGTGGCGTGACTCGCGGATCGCCCCGATCTACGAGGGCACCAACGGCATCCAGGCGCAGGACCTGGCGATGCGCCGCATCCCTCTTGAGGGCGGCAATGCGATTCGCCGCCTGTTCGAGGCCGTGCTGGCCGACGCCGCCTCGCTCGACGGAGATCTCAAGCCCATCGGGGAACGCCTCACCGCCGCCGCGGAAGCATCGGCCCAGGTCGCCATGACGTTCGGCGGGTGGCTCGCCGAGGGTCGGTACAACGACGTGCTCGCCGGAGCGACGCCGTTCCTCAAGATGATGGGTGACACTCTCGGTGGGTGGATGCTCGCCCGCGGTGCCCGAGCGGCCGCTGCCGAACCGGCGGGGTACGACCCGGCGTTCCTGGCCGACCGGATCGCCACGGCCGCGTTCTATGCCGAGCACGTGCTGCCGACCGTCATCGGCCTGGTCGCAACCTCGCTGGCAGGCGCCGACGGCCTCTTTGCAGTCGACGAGTCCCGGTTCGCCTGAGTCGGCCGGTCGGATTTTCTTACAGAACTTCTTACACGCGCATCTGACGCGTAAGACGGTTTTGTCATTTCAGATGTAGGCATCCGGCATCCGGGGCCTCGTTAGGGTTCCCCCTTCCCGACCCGAAAGACGCACCCGTGGCCAAGAAGTACTCGTCGCCCCCGGAAATCACCATCGACCTCGACCGCTCCTACCGCGCCACCCTGCACACCTCGCTCGGTGACATCACCGTGGAGTTCTTCCCCGCCGACGCCCCGCAGACGGTGAACAGCTTTCTCTTCCTGGCGTCTGCGGGCTTCTACGACGGCGTGATCTTCCACCGCATCGTCCCCGGGTTCGTCATCCAGGGCGGGGACCCCACAGGCACCGGCAAGGGCGGCCCCGGATACCAGTTCCGCGACGAGCTCGACACCCCCCACAAGTACCGCCGGGGCATGGTCGCCATGGCCAACGCCGGCCCCAACACCAACGGATCGCAGTTCTTCGTGTGCCTCGGGGACCTCGGCTTGCCCAAGGCGTACACGATCTTCGGGCGGGTGACTGAGGGCATAGAGGTCGTCGACGCCATCGCCGCCCTCCCCACCGGCGCCCAGGACCGGCCCCACGATCCGCCGACGATCAACCGGGTCGACATCACCGCCGTCTGAGCGCGACAGAGTGCGACGATCACTCACGCCCCGGTCACCCAGGCGTCGACCTCCTCCCAGCGGTCGAAGAGCCAGTCGATCCGTCCCCGCCGGGTCTGCGGGATCGATGCGCCGTCGAACCGCTCAAACCGGATGCGCAGGTTCGATCCCACGATCCGGCCCGACCAGGCGTCGGGGATGGTGGCGAGCGGTTCCAGACCCGTGTGCGCCGCGATCACCACGTCGTACCCGGTCTCGAGCAGGGCCGCCGAACCTCCCGGCCGGGGCGGCAGCACCCGGCGGAAGCGGCGGGCGCGTTCGGCGAGGCCGCGGTCGCGGTCCCCGAGGCCGGCGATGATCCGGGAGCGACGCTCCTCGGTGAACCGGGTGCCTTCCGGATAGATGATGACGCCCTCGCGATCGGTCAACCCCTCGGTGAGCGCCGCCACCGCCTTCACCTCGACGGCGGCATCGCCGCTGCGGTCGACGAAATGGTTGATGAGGCGGTTGCCGGCGATGTCGAGGGTGGGATCGGCCAGCAATTCCCTCTTGAGCACATACCGCAGCCGGATCCCGGCCCGGCCGGTGACGAAGACGTTGGGGAGAAGCGTGTCGACGATGCTGGCGTGACGCATCATCACGATGATCGGTCCCGGTGCGACCTGCTCCAGTCCCTCCACCGACACGGTGAGGCGAAAGATCCGCCGCACCGCACCGAACAGCATCCGGGCCCACCACACCTGGAGGCGGTAGGAGCCTTCCCGCATCGAAGCCTCGTTGCGGCCGAACCCGGCGACCAGCCAATGGCCGATGAGCCGGGCGAGGCACCAAGTCCCGACGAACAGGTACCACCACCCGAAGGCGAACATCCGCACCGCCATCCCGTGACGGCGCACGGCGACCCAGCGCGCTGCATCGATCACCAAACCGACGACCAGCCACAGAGGGGCGAGCACGGTCACCAGCACGAAGAGGAGAAGGTGAGTGGGGACCGTGCGGAGCCGACGGATGACCCGGCCCGAGCCGTCGGCCACCTAGAGGTACTGCCCCGGTTGATCCCCGGGACGCCCCGACTGCGCCTCGATGGCACGCGTGCGCATCTGCTGCAGTTGGCTCGCGGCCACCGCCTGCTGGCTCCACAGTGTCGCCTGAATACCGGCGAACAGGCCTTCCAGCCATCCCACCAGCTGTGCCTGGGCGATCCGTAATTCGGCCTCGGTGACGGTTTGCGACGACATCGGGACGAAGAGGCCGTTGAGTTCCTCGCGGAGGTCGTCGCTGAGCACGTCCTGCATCTCGGCGAGCGAGTGGTCGAAGATCTCCACCAGGCGGCGCCTGCCGGCCTCATCGAGAGGAGCCTGGCGGATCTCCTCGAGCATGGCCCGGGTCATCGAGGCGATCCGCATCAGCTTGGGCGCCTGCACGTAGGAGTGTTCGTCGGCTTCCGCGTCGACGATCTCGGCGGGAGCCGGGGGTTGCGGTTCGCTCATGACGACGAGGATACGGCGCTCGCCGGCCGATGTCTCACCGAGAGGCAGGTGAGCCCACCGTCGGCCCGGGCGAACTCGGACACGTCGACCGTCCGCACCCGGCGGCCCAGGGAGGCGACCAGTTCGGCGGTGGCCGGATGGCGGGACGCCACCAGCACCGACCCGTCGGGAAGCCGAACCACATTGGCCGCCTCCGGGTCGTCCCCCGTGACCGCGACGACGCGGAGTCCGACCAAATCCCGGCGATCACAGGCCGCCGGATGCCACAGCACGGTCTCGGTGTCGACGGCCGACACTCCGGACTTGAGGTGCAGCGTTTCGCGCACCGGCACCGGGATCACCTTCACCGGGGCACAGAACCGGGTGAGTGCCGCCACCCCGGCCGCATCGGTCCTGCGGCTGAGTCCGACGAACACCCGGCCCCCGGCCTGGAGCACGTCACCGCCGTCGAGGGTGCCCTCCCCCAACGATTCCACTGCAAGCAACGGGGCCAGAGCAGCCCTCACCCCGGCGATCTCGCCGCGGCGGGTGGGGTGCCCGGGATTGGTGAGCAACGCCCGGCCTCCCAGAACCACCGCGGCGTCCTCGACGAAAGCGCAGTCGGGATGTTCCTCAGCGGCCGGGATCTGGATCACTGAGAAACCCCCCTGCTCGAGCGCCGCAACGTACCCGGCGTGTTGCCCCCTCGCCCGCACCGGATCGAGCGGGGGGATCGCAGGCCGGACCGTGATACACGATGCAAACGAATCGGGGACGTCGCGCACCAGGGCGACGGGGCGGTAAGGAGCCGACTCGCTCAATCCGGCAGCGACAGCAGGTAGTCGTCGGTCTCTTCCGACCAGTCCATCGCCACCACCCCGCGCGCCGCTGCCGCCTTGGAGAACTGCAGGAAACCGCCGTAGCCGTATGCCTTCTCCGAGAACGACGGCTCGATCTTGCGGATGCGGTCCTTGATGCCGGAGAGGGGCACCGGGCCCTTCCCCTTGCCGACGACCTGGCGAAGCAGGCCGAAGGCGTGCTCGTCTTGGCCGCCCGACGCCTTGAAGGTGACCTCGGGGTCACCGCGGGCGCCGCTGTCGGCGACGTCGATCACACCCCGGCTCGCCAGGTTGCGCAGCAACTCGCCGAAGGTGCGGAACCCGTGATCGGCCTGGCTGAAGGTGGGGTCCTTGCGCAGGAGGGCCCGCTTCAGGCTGGAGGCCAGCACCACCGCGTCGCCAGAACGTTGCAGGCCGGACAGGGTCTGGGTGATCAACTGGTCCAGGTCGGCGGAGTCGTCGTGGGTTTCGGCGGCTACCACGGGCGCCTCGGTCGTGGCGCTGTCGCGACGGCGTCGTCGGGTCGGCTGTGGTAGATCGACGCCGTCGAGCGAGTCGTAGAACAGGAACTCGTCGCAAGCCGGAGGGAGCATTGCCGAGGTGCTGCCACGGAGACCGATACCGACCACCCGTCTGTTCAACTCGCGGAGCTTGTGCACCAGCGGGGTGAAGTCGCTGTCGCCGGTGGCGATCACATAGGTGGTGATGTAGTCCCGTTCGAACGACAACTCGATGGCGTCGACCGCCATCTTGATGTCGGCGGCATTCTTGCGGCTGGCACCCATCCGCTGCGGGATCTCGATCATCTCGACGTGGTGCTCGGCCAACATCCGGCGGGCGTCCTCGAACAGGTTCCAGTCGGCGTACGCCCGTCGCACCACCACCCGGCCCCGCTCGGCGAGGGCGTCGGAGACCGGCTTCATGTCGAACTTGGCCCCCTTCAGATCCTCCCGGGCCCCGATCGCCAGGTTCTCGAAGTCCATGAACAGCGCAATGCGTTCCTCAGGGGTATCCATGAGGAGCAGGGTACCCCGGCGAGAGTAGAGGTCGGGCCTTCGGCCCTCCCGCAATTGGCGATTGGCGAAGACCGAAACGGCGACAGGTGGCAGGTGGCAGGTAGCACACGGCGGGAGCGCGACGGGCGAATCACTCCCCCCGGATCACTCCACCTTGTGGGGGAGTCGACGAGGCACAGCCTCGTCGGTGGGGGGTATTCCGATTCAGACGATGGACGGCCACTGCAATCTGCAAATTCGCCAGGACGAGGCGCCGGCTCCAACTTTCAGTGCTCCCGCGGCCTCACGAACCACTCGGTGAAGAACCACTCGGTGAA
>DATDRW010000045.1:0-11249 GCA_035291545.1 Acidimicrobiia bacterium | reverse complement strand
GGTGGTCAGGGACGGCATCGATCCGTCGACCCCCGGTTTTTCAGACCGGTGCTCTACCAACTGAGCTACCTGACCGCGTGATCGACTTGGCGGGGGCGACGGGACTCGAACCCGCGACCTCCGGCTTGACAGGCCGGCGTGAACTCCAGCTTCACCACGCCCCCAACGTGCCCCCAACGGGATTCGAACCCGTGTTTCCGGCTTGAAAGGCCGGCGTCCGAGGCCGCTGGACGATGGGGGCGGAGTCCGGCGAGGATACACCCGACCACCCATTGCCCGGCCTGAAGGCCCAGCGAGTATATCGGGACCCCTCCTGCTGCCGTTCCTCACTCCTCAGGCCGAAGACGCCGTACCAGGTACCCACGTACCAAGTACCACTCCAATACAGGAGTAGATCTTGGCGGCGCACTTGTGGAATCGTTCCAGCCTGCCGAAAAGCCAACGAGGCGCTGCCGAGTCGGAATGGGGTTCTTGGTCCGGTTCTTGTGTCGTGGGGAGTGAAGAAGAACAAGGTGTGGACGATTGACGATGGACCGTGCCTACCCCTGCCCTAACGCTTGCAACGCCGGCCCCAGCGCCGGATCGGTCTCGAAGGTGAAGTCCTGCCAGTCGGAGGGGACCACGACGTCGGGGATGATGCCGTCGCGTTCCCAGTCGGCGTCGGGGTCGGCGCGGGGATAGAACCGTTCGTTGGCGAGCCACAGCATCGAGCCGTCGGGCAGTCCGTACCCGTGCAGCGTCTCGACGTTGCCCTCGGTGGTCTCCCCGATCAGCGTCGCTCGGCCGACCGCACCCAGCGTCCCCGCCAGGACTTCGGCGTAACTCACGGTGTCGTCGCCGATCAGCACCACCAGAGGGACCGTCTGGCTGTTGTGCACGCCGTCGGCCTGGATCTCGAACGGGCGGCTGCCGTCGCGACTGATGAAGTCTCCCACCGTGCCCGAGGTGAACAACGCCAGGAGCGGCTCGAGCACGGCGCTCGTCCCGCCACCGTTCATCCGGAGGTCCAGGATCAACCCATCGAGTGGCCCGAAGGCGTCGAGAGCCGCCCTCACTTGATCGTCGATCGACTCGTCGAAGAGGGTGGGGACGAGGACGTATCCGATGGTGCGGCCGTCGTCGGTCGGCACGAGGCGAGCCTCAATCGGAATGGCGCCCTCGACCCGGAAGCGAACCGCGCTGATCAAGCGCTCCCCCTCGTCGGGAGTGCGTACGCTCATGACCACCAGGCTGCACTCCGGTCCGCGCACCCGGACCCCGCTGGATGCGTCGTCCTCGCCGATGGGGATTCCGTCGATGGCGAGGATGCCGTCGTGGGGTTCGAGACCGGCGTGCTCGGCGGCGGAGTCCGGGAACACCGTGATCACGGTGACCAGGTTCTCCTCGGGCACCGGAACCGCCAGGACTCCGATCCCGACGTAGTCGTTGGTCGCCGCCAGCATCACCTCCGTGGCGGCCACCTCGGCCGGGGTCTCGAAATCGGAATGCTCGTCGCCCAGGGACGTGATCAGATCTTCGATCTGCTCGTAGAAGGTAGCGGTGTCGAGGCCCTGCGCCACCTCCGCCCTGAGCGCGGCGGCACCCCCCTCCCAGTCTGTGCCGTTGAAGTCGGGGTAGAGGTACTGGTCGCGCACGGCGTTGTCGATGCCGGTGACGACCGAAGTCTGCTCTTCGAGGGACAGTGCCTGCGGGGCAATGGTGGTGGTGGTCGGTGTGCCGAGGGGAACCGTGGTGACCGCGGCACCGGCGCATTCCGGCGGAACGAAGGCGGGGTCGGGGATCGCAGGGGAGGTCGTGGTCGACTCCTGCACCAACGTGGTCACCGTGGTGGTCGAGGCAAGGGTGCCGCCCCCGCATGCCGTGAGCGAGAGGGCTGCGAGCAGCGGGAACACGCGAGCGATCGTCCGAACCGCCATCACCCCTCCGTACCAACCGAGTCGCGGGGCTCAGGCGCGCCGCCCCGCACGACGCCGGAGCGTATCAGGCCACCCGCTCGGGTGCCCCCAACGCGAAGAACGGCCCCGCGCGGGGCCGTCCCTCGACGCCGAATTCGACCTGCTCAGGCCTTCTTGCGGCCCATCAACAACCCGACGAGTCCGAGCACCGAGCCGGCCAGCATGATCCACATGCCGATGCCGACGCTCACGCCGTCGACCCCCGAGATGTCGAAGTAGTTGATCAGCGCCACGCCGGCACCGACCACCAGAGCCACCCAGCCGACCCACATGGGCAGCGGCTTCCCGCTGTACGCCATGTATCCGGTCGCGGCCAGCACGACACCCGCAATGAGAGTGAACCAGCCGTCGCCGCCGTCGATGCCGCTGACGGTGATCCCGATGACCTCGCCCCACGCCAGGAACGAACCGATGGCGAGACCGGCGCCGCCCAGAATCGTCAGGCCGGCAGCCTGCTTCTTGTCCATTGAGCCTTCCCCTTTCGATGACTGAACCCGGCGATGCTATCCGGTGCCGTCGCCGCGTGCCGGGGGAATCCTGGTCAGATGGTGAAGTGGTACTCGGTGCCGTTGAGTTCGAGGACGTAATCGCCGCTCTCGAACGAGCCGAGATCGAGGGTGATCTCGAACGGTTCGACCACCAGGGCGCAGACCTCGTCGTCGGTGGGAGGGACCGCGAGCGCGATCGCCACGATCCGTCCGTTTTCGGCCGCGGCGGCGTCGGTGTCGAGGGCATGACAGGGGGTGGGGAGTTCGCCGGTGACGACGGCGCGGACCTGGACGGGGTAGGACTCCAGGTAGAGGAACTCGACCCCGGTGATCGTCGCCGGGTCGCCTCCGTCGGGAGTCGTGGTTTCGGTGGCATCGTCGGCGCAGGCGCCGAGGAGCACGGTGACTGCCAGCAAGAGCGTGATTCGGATCTTCATGCCTCTGGGACGGAGGGCGGTGGCTCTCAGGTTCCGGGGAGTCCACCGCGTCGAGCCACGACTTCTGCCGCCGCCCGGTTCGCCTCCGCCAGCACCTCGCCGGGATCGCCACCGGCGACCAGTCCGTCGATGATGACGGCAAAGAAAGCGTCGCCGGCGCCGACCGTGTCGACGACGGTCGTGGGTATCCCCGCCACCGACCACGATCGCCCGTCTCGGTGGTGCAGCGAGGCCCCGCCGGCACCACGGGTGACGCATACCCACTCCGGTCCCCCCGGTTGCTCGCCGATGGTGCGGGCCTCGTCGGCATTCATCTTCAGAAGTCGTGCCACCTGCAACACCCAGGCGATCGCCTCGGGGTTCGCGTGGGGCGGCCGCAGGTTGGCGTCGACGGCGACCAGTCCGGTGGAGGCGGCCACCAAGCGCCGGATCGTCGCCGCACCGGTGGCATGCCGCAGCGGGAGCGTGCCGAAGACCAGAGCGTCGTGCGGCGGGACCGGGTTGGGCCCGGCGACTGCGTCCCATGCCGCAGGCGAGCGCACGTCGAAGGTGTGACCGTCGGGCTCGAGGGTGATCGCGGTGGTACCGGTGGGGAGGGTCGGATCCACCTCGATCAGGGAGGTGTCGATCCCGAGATCGCGGGCGGTGGCGACCACGCGTCGCCCATCGGCGTCGTCGCCCACCCGGGTGACCAGCATCGCCTGCCATCCCCGGGCGGTGAGATGCGCCGCCACGTGCAGAGGAGCTCCGGCGACGATCCGCTCGCCCGGGTACTCGTCGATCAGCGCCTCGCCGACGACGAGCGCAGTGCGCGGTGCGGATTGGCGGATCGTGCCTCCTCAATTCGGTGTTGGGCGAGGGTATCGCCGGTGCCCCTCCGACGCGGCAAGCGCTCAACATGCGGCTCGTGCCGTCCGATGCCATCAGGGTGATCGGCGTCGTCCACATCCACAAGACCGCGGGGACCACGCTGGCGAGTGTGTTCAAGGGGTCGTTCGGGTGGCGGCACTGCGACGTGCTCCCCCTCGACCCGGGTGCACCTCACATGACGCCGGATGAGCTGCGCAGGGTGATGGCCCGCTGGTACCCCCGTCTCGACAGCGCCCTCGGCCACTGCCTCCGGGTGTACGCCGGGCTCGAGTCCGTGGTGGGCGACATCCAGTGGGTGACCTTCCTGCGCGATCCGCTGGAGCGCACTGCTTCGCACTACCAATACGACGTGCAGCGCGGCGGGATCGACCTCGACTTCGATGAGTGGATCACCCACGATGCGGTCCGCGACCGCCAGACCCGGATCGTCGCCGGTCCCGATGGCACGGCCGACGAGGCCATCGCCCTCCTCGGGCATTTCTCCTTCGTGGGGCGCTCCGACCGCTTCGACGAATCGCTGATACTGATGCAGCAGGCGGTGGGAATCCCCGACATCCGCTACGCCTCGAAGTGGGTGGCGCCCTCCGACGAGATCAAGAAGCACCTGCTCTCCGATCCGGCGACGCGCTCGTTGTTGGAGGTGGTCAACCGACACGACCTCGCGTTGTGGGAGTACGCCGTCGAAGAGGTGTTCCCCAAACAGCGCGCCGAGTACGGGCCGGGTCTCGACGAGGCGGTGGCGGCGTTCCGGGAGCGCAATGCCCGCATGACCCGGTTTCGCCAGTACGCCCGGCCGGCCTATGTCGCCTATGTCGCCAAATGGCGCCTCGGGTACCGGCGCTGGGTGCGCAAGGTCACCGGTGACCCCACTGCGGGCTGAGCCCGCTACCTTCGGAGCGGGCCGGTAGCTCAACTAGGCAGAGCAACGGGCTTTTAACCCGGCGGTTGAGGGTTCGATTCCCTCCCGGCCCACCGGAAGTCGCCAATCGCCGGTCGCCAGTTGCTCGTTGCCCGTTGGGTTGTTGTCGCGGCTCTTCGGTGTTTCTATCTCCTCCCCAGCGGGGCAGGTGGTGCCGCAGTCTTGCGCGATGACGAAGGGGAAGATCCGCTGTGCGGTTCGCAAGAAGCGGGTGACATCGCCCGCACGAGTTGCCTGCGATGCGCTCTTACGGGGGACGGGCGACGGGTGACACGATCACCCCGACCGCGTCGCGGCGAACAGTCGACGCGAACCGATTCCTTTGAGGTCGTGGTTGCCGCGATCGCCGAAGGCGAGGCCCGCACCGCCGGCGATCACCCTCGTGACCTCCGACACCAGGACCTCGCCCGGGGCTGCCGCGGCGAGCACCCGGGCGGCTTCGTGGACGGCGAGGCCGTGGACGTCGCCGGCGATCGTCTCGACCTCGCCGGTGTGGATCCCGACCCGGATGGCGAGCCCCAGATGAGGTGCAGTGGAAACGAGCTCGATCCCGCATCGGACCGCGCGCGCCGCGCCGTCGAAGACCGCCAGGGCGCCGTCTCCGGTGGACTTGACGACCTCCCCGCCGAACTCGACCACGAAATCCCGCGTGCGCTCATCGAGCGTTGCGTTGACGTCGCTCCACGCCAGGTCGCCCCGGCGGCGTGCCTCGCCCGATGAGTCGACGACGTCGGTGAAGAGCACGGTGGCCAGGATCCCCGATGACGCGGACCGGTTGGCGAGCCAACTACGGGCACCAACCCAGTCGAGTGTCTCGTACGGTGTGTCGCCGGTCACCCAGGCGTCGTGGCCGGGCGGGATGTTGAAGACACTGCCCGTGGTGACATCAAACTCTGTCCCGTCTGCCATCACCACGTGGAGCGACCCGGACAGGGCGTATCCGACGTGATGTGTCTGGCACCACTCGGCTGCGCCGACCGACGATGCCTGGGTCGACCAACGCCATCCAGGTTCATGTGTGGCACGGGAAACCGTGTGGGCGCCGAGCGTGACGCGACGCGAGATCAATCCGGGGCCCCGGACGGTGTCGTCGGGATCGGAGAAGCCCCTTGTGTGTTGCGCCCCCATCGGGACGGGATGCTACGCCAGGCTCCCCGCGTCCCGCTGGTGCCTGGAGCCTGGTGCCTACTCCTACAGCTGCCCCGTCTCGGTGAGGTTCTGCAGTTCCCGTTGGTACTCCGGGTCGTCGTAGCGCTCGAGAGTGAAGGCGGGGGCATGCTCGGGGAGGGGGCCGCCCGTGACGTGGGCCGCGACGAGTTCGGCTACGGCGCACGACACCATGATCCCGAAGCCGGAGAGCGCACCGGCGACGAAGGCTCCCGAAGTTCGCATCGGCCCGGCGAGCGGCCGGTTCTCGATGGTCTTGGTGTAGTAACCGCCGTCGACGATCCGCTGCGGCATCTGGTCGGCGTAGGCCGCCATCCCCGGGAGCATCGCCGCCATCCCCCGCATCACCACCTCGCCGTAAAGCGGGTCTTCGGGGAGCGGCCACGTCGGCTCCTGCACGATCCTGCGGTACTCCCACAGGGCGAGCACCCACGGCGAGCCGGCCCCGCCCTCGGGCCGGCCGTGGCAGGAGGGCGGCATCTCGCCGAGCAGGTCGTCGCGGTCGTCGGCGGCAAGGTGCGCTCGTTCCTCAGGCGACCAGTCGACCCGCTGCGGATCGTTCCAGATGAGCAGCGGCGCGGAGCGGGGGACCACGCCGCGGGTGTCGCGGAACCCCACCTTGTGGTGGGCCTCCGAGTGCACCGGCAGCGTCTCGCCGAGGAGTCCCGCCACCCGGTCGAGCATGGGCCCGGCGGCGTCGACCAAAGCGCCGCAGGCGATCCGGGTGCCGTCGTCGAGGGTGACCCCGGCGACCCGCCCGTTGCGCACCTCCACTTCGATCACCCGCCGGGGGAGCACGGTGAGGCCCACCGCCCGGGCCCGATCGAGCATGAAGGCGCCCATCTGCTGTGCGGAGAGCCAGCCGGCGCGACGCACGTGCAGGGCGCCGACGGCGCGTTCGCTCAAGCCGGGGAAATGGCGGTGCAGCAGGTTGGGGTCGGCGATCAGGTCGGTGCCGACCGGAGCGCCCTCCCATCCCTCCGCCGCCGCCGGCTCGTAGGCGGGATCGCCGGACTTGCCGTGGTGCACCCGCACCGGCCCGGAACCGAAACCGGCGGATCGCTCGGCGCCCGCCTGCAAGGCGGCGAGGCGATCGCGCTCGGCGGTGACGTACAGGTACCCGCGGCGATTCAACCCGAAGGCATTGCCGCTCTCACGCGCCAGGCCCTCGATGAGGTCGATGGAGCGATTGGTCAGGGTGACCATCGGCCGGTTGGGCCACAGGTTGCGGTAGCACTCGGTGGACTTGTCGGAGGTGAGGGTCAGCGGCGGGAGGGGATCGCACAACACGACCCGCTCGACGCCGGCGCGCACGGAGAGGAAGTAGGCGGTGGCGACGCCGGCGATGCCGGCGCCGACCACGACGACATCGGCAGACGACTTCGCCATCAGCCGAGGATAGGAAGACAGCAGGCAGCGGGCACCAGATCCCAGATTGCAGATTGCAGATTGCGGATTGCAGTTCAGAGGCACACCGGCTGTCTGCCATCTGCTGTCTGCCATCAGCCATCGGTCGGCCGGCACCGTATCGCCATCTACGCCAATGGATACCCTTCGTCACGTGATCCGCTTCGGCATCTCCGGGCTGCCTCCCGAAGAGGGGGACGACGCCGCCTTCCTCGACGGACTGGTCGCCCGGAGACAAACCGCGTTCGAATTCGCCTTCACCTCCGGGTTTCCGTGGAAGGAGAAGCGCTGCGCCGCCTTCGGCAGGATGGCGGCGGAGCGGGACGTGGCGATCTCCATCCACGCTCCCTACTTCGCCATCCTCACCTCGGACGATCCCGAGAAGGCAAAGCTGACCCGCTCCGCCCTGGAGCACACGATGAAACTCGGGCACGCCTTCGGTTCGCGGGTCATCGTCGCTCACACCGGGTACGTGAAGGGACGGACCGCCGAACAACTCCACGATCTCGCCACCGAGAGCCTCGAGGTGATCGAACCGAAGGTGCGCCACCTCGGTGTGGCGCTCGGTCTCGAAGTGGGCGGCACCGATCGGGCGTTCGGCACCCTCGGCGACATCGCCCTCATTGCCGAGCGGTTCCCCTTCGTCCACCCGGTGGTCGACTGGGCGCACGTCCACGCCATGTCTCGGGGCGCCCTCACCACCAAGGAGGCCTACCTCGGGGTGTTCGCCTTCCTGCGTGCGCACTTTCCGGGGTGGACCCTCGACCCACTGCACTGCCAGTTCACCGACAACGAGTTCGGTCACGCCGGCGAGATTCGCCATGTTCCCTACGGGCAGGGCTCGCTGCGGGTGACTCCCCTGGTGGAGGCGGCGGTGGAGGCGGGGATGCGTCTGACGCTGATCAGCGAGGCCCGGGAGGGATCCAGCCACGCCGCCATCCAGGAGGAGTTCGAGGCGGCCGTGACCGCAAGCCGGCCCGCAGTCCCGGCGGGCGACGCCGCCCGTCCGCTGGCATCGGGGCGTGTCGCCTTCCCGCAGAATCTGCGCATCGTCACCGACGGCGACGGCTGGGTGCCGGTGGGTGTGGAGCGACGGGTCCGGCTCACCAACCCCGACAAGCCGTTCTTCCCGGGCGGGGAGACCAAGGGCGACCTGGTGGCGTACTACCACTCGGTGGCCCCGGTGCTGCTGCCCCACCTGCGCGACCGCGCGATCGTGCTCGCCCGCTTCCCCGACGGCGCCGACGGCGACTGGTTCTACGAGAAGCAGGCTCCGTCCCACAAGCCCGAGTGGCTGCCCACCGCGCCGCTGTGGTCGGGGCATCGTGGCGACGTCATCGATTTCGTCACCGCTCCCGACGTCGAGTCACTGATGTGGATCGCCAACCTCGGCGCCATCGAGATCCATCCCTGGCTGAGCCGGGTGGCAACGGCGGACTCGCCGGACTTCGCCATCTTCGACCTCGACCCCGCCGAGGGTGCCACCTGGGATCAGGTGGTCACGGTGGCCGAGGTGATCCGGGTGGCCCTGGGCCGACTCGGTCTGACGGGTCACCCGAAGACCTCGGGAGCCACCGGGCTCCACGTGTACGTACCCCTCGACCCGGTGCACCCGTACGAACGGGTCCGCCGGTTCGTCGAGACCGTCGGACGTCTCGTGGTGGCGGCCGACCCTGGTCTGGCAACGATGGAGTGGGACATCCCCCGGCGTGCCGGCAAGGTGTTCATCGACCACAACCAGAACGTCGGCGGCAAGACCATCGCCTCCGTGTACTCGGTGCGTCCCCGCGTCGGGGCCCCGGTCTCCACTCCACTCCTCTGGGATGAGGTCGGCGAGATCGATCCGGCCCGGTTCACCATCGCCACGCTCTGGGAGCGCATCGCCCGGCACGGCGACCTGTTCGCCCCGGTGCTGCGCGGGGGACAGCGCCTCGACGCGGCAGAGAAGGCTTTGGGGTTGTAAGAAAGCCCGTCGCCCGTCGCCCGTCGCCCGCAAGAGAGCGCGGCAGATTGTCGTCGCGGTACTTCGGTGTTCTGTCTCCTCCCCAACGGGGGAGGCGTCACCGTCGTCTTCGGCGGTCACGGACGGGGAGATCCGCGTCACGCCACCCACGAGCGGCCGTGGGATAAAGCGACGGGCAACGCTTCTTGCGGGCGACGGGAGACGGGCGACGGCTGACGGGTAACGGGTAACGGGAAACCGCGCTACTCGGTCACCTCACCGGGCTCATCCCCGGTGGCCGCCGGCATTCCTGCGCTGCTCCAGTCGCTCCACGACCCCGGGTACAGCGTCGGCTCGGGGAGTCCGGCGACGGTCATCGCCAGGACGTCGTGGCATGCGGTCACCCCGCTGCCGCAGTACACCACCACCTCACCGGCGGGGGCGAGGGCGCGGAAGTGCTCGGCGAGATCGTCGGGGGTGCGTAACCGCCCGGCGGCGTCGAGGTTGGCGGCGGTGGGTGCACTCCGAGCCGTGGGGATGTGCCCGGCGACCGGGTCGATCGGCTCCACCTCGCCGCGATACCGGGCCGGATCGCGGGCGTCGAGAAGGGTGATCGTCTCCAGCCGGCCGGCAAGGGTCTCCCGGTCGATCTGGCGGGTCAGGCCCGGTCGGACGGTGAGGATGCGCGGCGTCATGTCCGGCGCGTCGGTGTTCAACGGGTGACCGGCAGCGGACCAGGCGTCGATGCCGCCGTCGAGAACCCGCACCGCCTCGTGGCCGACGTCGCGCAGCATCCACCACAGGCGGGCGGCGATGGTGCCTCCCGTGTCGTCGTACACGACGATGAAGTGGTCGTCGCCGAACCCGAGTCGCCCCATCGTGGCGGCGAAGGTGGACCGCTCGGGGAGCGGGTGGCGACCCGGTCCCTCGGGTGCGCACAGGTGGCGGTCGAGATCGACGAAAACCGCACCGGGGAGGTGCCCCTCGTGGTACGCCTGGTGTCCGCGCCCCGGTTTGTCGAGGTACCAGCGCACGTCGGCGAGGCGTGTGGTGGGATCGTCGGCGATGGCGGCGAGCGCGGCGGCCGCGATGAGCGGGGAGGTCATCGGCTGCCGGCAGGCACCGGTCGCAGGGTGCGCGGCTCGGCGGCCGCTTCCCAGGGGCGCACCACGACGTGCCACACCAGCACGAGCGCCCAGGCCGGCACCGAGATGTCGGCATTGATCCTCAGTCGGTTGTACGACCACGCGGTGCCCGAGATGGCCGCGATCGGATGTCCGCCGATGCGGAGGGTCCAGCGTCGGGGCAGCGGTTCGCTCACCAGTTCGTAGCCGAAACCGCTCCCGGTCAGATCCCAGCGCCGGCCCAGCCACGAGCGCCGGATGATTCGTCCCGCCTCCCTTCCCTCCTCGAGGAACACGACGGTGCCCCATCCCTCGGGCCGGATCTCGACCGGGGCGTCGCCGATCCATCCCCGGGACAGGTGAAGCGATGGGTAGCGGCGGAAGCGTCCGATCCGCGCCTGGGACGAGGTGAGCCGCCATTCATTGGACAGGAAGCCGCTGTCGAAGCGCACCTGTCCCAGCAACATGGGATGGCGTCGCAGTGTCACGAACCCGAGGCTAACGCACCCCGCGCGAGGTGGGGAGGTGCAGCACGTACCAGGCCGCCCACGCCCAGATCGTGACGACGATGCCGCGGGCGACGGGATGGGGAAGCACCCAACCGATCGTGTAGCCGAAGGCGAGGCTCATCGCGGTGACGGCAACCACCTTGGTGCGCAGCGGGATCCCCCGTCCGTCCTCGAAGTCGGAGATGAACCGTCCGAACCGTCGGTGGTTGACCAGCCAGGAATGGATCCGATCGGAGGAGCGGGCCAGGAGGAAGGCGCTGAGGAGCAGCGGTCCGGTAGTGGGGATGAGCGGCAGGAACGCGCCGACGATCCCGATGCCGAGGAACGCGACACCGAGGACGAAGTAGATCGGGCGGAGCCACCGCCGTGTGGCGGACGCGGTCGTCACGGGGAGAGGGTATCGGGAGGGTTTCCGACGCAAAGACGGGAAC
>DATDRW010000044.1:0-38688 GCA_035291545.1 Acidimicrobiia bacterium | reverse complement strand
TGTCCCCGGTTACGGCGTTGGCAGATCGCTGCGACCGAACTCGAGCACGTAAATTCCGCTGGGTCGATCGATTTGCCACATAATGGCACACTGGCCATCTCGCCGCAGGCGCATCGTTGGATCCGGCAGGCGTCCAGGCGCTCCGCGGCCGACCACCCGCGAGCGCAAGTAGGTCGGGCATTTCGGAAGGATCAGCGTGGCCTCTAGCTTTGAGACCCCCCGCTTGTAAGGGTTCATCGGGAAGAACGCATAGTCGTCGAGGGTGGTGAAGTTTCCAGGCCAAAGCCCGGTGATCTCAATGTCGAATCTCTCGCCGCGAGCCAGCGGCCTGGGAAACGGGATGCTTAAGACCTTCTCCCTGTCCTCGTCCTGCTCAAAGACAAAGCTCATCGGCAGGCCTGACAATTTATCGATCACGCGTAACCCGAGCTGGGCCTTGCTGCAGGGAGCTTCTCCCACCAAGCTCTCGACGAACTCCCTGGATTTCCGTCGCGCAGTGTTGGTTCCTGAGTAGCGGAGTCGGAACTTGTCATCATGACCAATCACCGTTAGCTCGTGGCGGATGAGATCCAGGTGGTGACGTCGATTCACCAACCGAGGGTGGAGGCGTGTGTAAGTGGATAGAGCCGCCCTCTGTGAGCGCGATGACGATGCTGCTCGCCGCGAGAGGGGGATCGACAGCCGAGGGCGAATTGTTGGGTACATCAGGAGCAGCGTCCCAGTCAAAAAAACCACAACCCCTACAAGCAGCACCCAGACCCGGGCTTTCGCAAACGTGTCAGTAAACGCCACACTTATACATGCCGGACCGATTGCCAGCAGCGCGTACCCGAGGCCTGATTTCTTGTGGCCCATGCCTAGAGACTAGAAGCACGCATCGACCAGAATCGAGTGACACGACCGGTCCAATGAGATGGGGCACCCCGTGCTCTCTGAGCCTCGGCTAGGCCGTCCGCTGGACGGGTTGAGGTGACAGTGGAGGGCTTCTGGGTTGGTGGTCACGATACGGGGTTGTGGTATTGGGTGAGGATCTGGTGGGGGCTGCGGCCGCGCATGTAGTCGGAGCGGTTGCGGCGTCGCTGGTTGTAGTGCTCGACCCAGGTCTGGAGGCGAGCGTCGAGGGCGGCGACGCTGGTGAAGAACTCCCGGTGGAACACGACTCGGAAGAACTCGTGGAGGACGGTGCCGTGGAATCGTTCGCACACGGCGTTGTGGTTGGGTGATCGTGGCGGCGTCTTGGTGTGCCGGATCCCCACCGAGGCGGCATGGCGGGTGAAGGCGATGCCCCCAAATTCGGGGCCCCGGTCGGTGAGGATCCCTCGTGTGGTGATCCCGGCTGTGGCGAGCCGTTCGATGACGAGGTCCAAGAACACGGCTGCCGCTTGGGCGGTGTGGTCACCGGCAACGAGATCGACGACGGCCCATCGGGTGTGGGTATCGACTGCGGTGAACTGCCACACCGTCCCGACGCCTTTGAGTTTGCCCACATAGAAGCTGTCCAATGCGACCAGATCCCCAGGTCGGGCAGCGAAATGACAGAACCCGAACGGCCCGTCCAGGGCGTCGTCGACCACCGGGCCGCCGGTCACGGCGGTGAGCTGCGCCAGGGCAGCGAGGCGCTGCGAGCGGTATCCCAGCCGATGCCGTCGCAACACCTTGTGAGTCCCTGATTCGGAGATCACCACCCCCCGGTCCTCCAAGAACGGCAACAACTGCCCGGTGCCCAGCGACGGACGGCTGATCGCCTCAGCCAAGATGATGTCGACCTGCCACATCGGCGTCTCATTCGGTTGGCGGGGACGACGCTTGGCCCGGGGACGCAGCGCCTCGAGCCCATAGGCATCAGCGGCCCCCCTCCACTGATAGAAGCTCTTGCGAGACACCCCAAACAGCCGGCACGCCTCCGACACATTGCCCAACTCGCCAGCCAACGCCAGCACACGAACACGCCGCTGATCGATGACGTCGTCAACAGTCACGGACCTGTCACCCCAACCCGTACACCCCAGGTACTAGGAGACTGTTGATTTATTCCGCTGTTGGTGCTCGCGATTTTGGTTGGGGTCGGAGAGAATGGCGGGATGCAAGGCAAGAGCGATTCTGGGTGTGAGTTGTTGGATGCGACGGCGTTGTGTCGGCATCTGGTGTCGGACGGCTCGGTGCACGGGTTCTTGGCGGATCTTCGAGGATCTACATCGTCCGCACCCCGGTGGACGACGAGATCTACGGCCTGCTGCCGACCGACGCCGCCACCGAGTTCCCGGTGTTCACCCTCACCCCATCACCCGACGACGGGCGGAGTGCTTCGACGCCAACCCCGCGTTCGCCGGGAGGATCCGTCGCATCGACCCGCTGCCCGGGGAAGTGATCCCCTTCGAGGGGAACATCTACGAGATTCTCTACTGGGTGGCGACGATCACCGCCGGTCCTCCGGCCTGTCCGGCGTAGCGCCGCCGCCGTGACCGGGGGCACTCACGCGCCGCGCCGGGTGAGCCTGGACAGGAACCGGGTGAACGCACCCCACAGACCGGCGAGGAGCAGGCGCACGCCGCGCACCTCGTCGGCGACGATCTGCGACGCCGCCGACGGATCCGGCGCGCCGAGGACCGCTTCGAGGCAGGCGCTGAAGTCCGCGACGATCCGCTTCGCCATCTCATCGATCAGGGCGGGTCGCCCGAACTGGGCTGCGGCGCCGGTGAGCGTCACATCGGCGTCGATCTCCACCCTCGTGGCCTCGCCCTCGCCGGTCAATCGATAGCCCAGCTCGACTCGACCGCGGCTCCCGGCGCCGCGATCGACACCGGAGCCGATCATCGTCCCGGTCCGCGAGACAGCGTCGGCGGTGACCTGCGCTTCCCCCTGGAACGATGCCGTCATCGGACCGAGGCGAACGGTGAGCGTGCCGGTGTGAGTCCCCGACGCGGTGCGGTCGCCGAGGGTGGCGCCTGGCATGCATCGTGCGATGGTGGGGACGTCCTGGAACAGACTCCATACCCGGCCGGGAGCGGCCGCAACGGTGAACGACTGGGTGATCTTCATCGCGAGCTGCCTTCGAATGTTCCCACCACCCCGCGATCGAGCAGCGCGGCGATCTCCTCCCTGGTGCGTCCCAGCCCGGCGAGTACTTCCACGGTGTGCTCTCCGAGGAGCGGGGCACCACGGGTGGGCGGGCACGGCGGGTCGAGTCTGATCGGATTCCGCACCGTCCGGTAGGTGCCGAGCGAGGAATGCGCCACATCGACGACGATTCGACTGGCGCGGGTCTGCTCGGACTCGAGAGCGGCGCCGATGCTCCGGATGGCACCCGAGGGCATGCCGAGCTCGGTGAACACCGACACCCACTCCTCGGTCGGCCGTTTCCTGGTGTGCTCCTCGACGTCGGCGCGAAGGCGATCCTGATGCGCCACCCTCGCAGCGTTGTCACGGTACTCGAGGCGCTCGGCGAGCTCGGGTGCTCCGATCGCACGGCAGAACACGCCGAACGCGCCGGGAGGCCCGGTGGCCCCGACCGTCACGTACCCATCGGCGGTCTGGTAGGCCTCGTACGGGCTGAACAACGACGAGGCCGAGCCCATCCGGACGGGCTCCTTGCCGGTCGCCAGGTACCGTTCGGCGAGGATCAGACCCATCGATGCGGCAATCTCATAGAGCGAGGACTCCACCGCAGGAGCCACACCGGTGCGGTCGCGCTCGTGGAGTGCGGCGAGAATGCCGACTGCCAGCACTGCACCGGAGTCGATGTCGATCACGGCGAATCCCGCCTTTGCCGGGGGGCGATCGGGGTGGCCGGTCGCCTCCATGAGTCCGAACTCCCCCTGCATCACGAGGTCATAACCGCCATCATTGGCCCGGGGGCCGACCCCGCCGTACCCGGAGAGGGCCGCCCACACCACCCGGGGCGAGACCGCGGCGACGTCCGTCTTGCCCAAGCCGAGCCGCTCGGCGGTACCGGGTTTGAAGTTGTGCACGAAGACGTCGGCGGTGCGCAGTAGGTCGCTGAGAATCGCCCGACCCTCGTCCTGTTTCAGATCAACGACGATCGACTTCTTGCCCTTGTTCACGGCCAGGAACGACACGGATTGACCGTGGATGAAGTCGGGACCCTGCACCCGGTAGACGTCCCCGGACGACGGCCGTTCGACCTTGATCACTTCGGCGCCGAGCTCGGCGAGCAGCTGGGTGCACAACGGTCCCGACACATACATGGTCATGTCGATGACGCGCACCCCGGCGAGCGGTCCGTCAGCCATCCGATCGCTCCTCCCGCTCGAGCACCGTCCGAATCCGGCCCGCGATCTCCAACAGGTTGGTGTTGGGAGGGAACACGTCGGCCGCCCCGGCGGCGCGGAGGCTGGCCACGTCGTCTGGAGGGACGATGCCCCCGACGACGATGGCAACCCGATCGAGACCCAGGTCGTCGAGCCTCCGGCGGAGCTCCTCCGTGTAGGCGAGGTGGGCTCCGGACAGCACTGAGAGCCCCACCAGCTCGACGTCCTCGTCACTCGCCGCGGCCGAGATCGCCTCGATCGACTGGTGCAAGCCGGTGTACACCACCTCGAATCCGGCGTCGCGCAGGGCACGCACGATCACCTTCGCCCCGCGGTCGTGACCGTCAAGCCCCGGCTTGGCGACGAGGATCCGGTGGCTCACCCGTTCATCCCGGTGGCGCTCTTGCGAAGAGACCGCGGGTCGCGGCGGGTCCAGCGTCCGGCCTCGGTCAACGTGAACAGGTAGGCAATGGCATCGTTGAACGCCTCCGGCTCCTCGAGGTTGCTGGTGTGGCCGGTACGGGGGAGCATTACGAGTGCGGCGGTCGGAATGGTGCGCTTCATCATGAGACCGGCTTCGAGACATCCCTCGTCCTCGTCTCCGTTGAGGATCAGAACGGGCACGGTCACGCCCGCCATCTGCTCGCGAAGTTCGTACAACGAGGGACGGGCCATTTGCACCCCACGCATTGTGAGGGCGGCGCCGGTCGCATCGTGTTCGGCGAGACGACGAACGAAGACCTCCCACCCGCGGGGATCCTTGTTCTGGAACTGCACCCGGGCCGGCCCGACCGCATACTCGGAAGCGAAGGCAGGGCTCCCCCCCTTCTCGAGCGCCACCGCGATGATCTCGCACTCGCGGCGGAACGGCTCGGCGACGTCGGGATGGGCCCCATATCCGACGCCTGCGACCACCGCCGACAGCGTCCGTTGTGGATGACTCAGCGCTATGTGCAGGGCCGTGAAACCACCCATCGACAGCCCGACGGTGTGCGCCCGCTCGATTCCGAGGTGGTCGAGGATCGCCACCGCGTCGGCGGTCGCCCGTTCCATCGAATACGCCGCGGCATCGCGGGGAACGTCGGATGGGGGATACCCGCGGGCGGCGTAGGTGATGCACCGGTGGCTCCGACCGAAGCGGGCCACTTGGGGCTCCCAGCTGCGGTGGTCGCCGGCGAATTCGTGCACGAACAAGATCGGAACGCCGCTTCCCACTTCCTCGAAGTAGAGGCGGACGCCGTCATCGCCTTGGGCCTGTGGCACGTCACCCCTAATGTGATAACAACGCCGTTCTTCCAATATGATATTTCAAGTCAGGGAGAGGGTACTTCGTGACCCGCCAGCGAGTCCAGGCCGAATACCGGTCGAAGACCGACCTGGTCGCCAGCGCGATCAAGGAGATGATCCACTCGGGCGAGCTTGCCCCGGGGTCGGTGCTCCGGCAGCGCGACGTCGCCGACCAGCTGGGGGTGAGTCCCACCCCGGTCCGGGAGGCGCTGCGTCGTCTTGAGGCGGAAGGCTTCGTCATCTACCAGGCGCACAGCAGCGCCGTCGTGGTTCGCTCGGAGGATCGCGCCCTGTACGAGAACGCCTTGATCCGTGCCGCGCTGGAGAGCCTCGGCACCCAGATCGCCGCCAGCAAGGCGACCACCGACGACGTGGCAGCGCTCCAGGCGATCAACAGGCGGTTCGCCGCCGCCGACGGCGAGGAGACCGTGGGGCTCAACCGCGAGTTCCACTTCCGCATCTACGAGATCGCGGCGTCTCCGGTCCTCAAGGCGCAGCTCACTCTGTTGTGGAGGATGCTCGACGGTGGGCCCCGGGCTCGACGTGAGCACGCCGAGTCGGTCCACCAGCATCAGAACATCATCGACGCCATCGCCCGCGGCGACGCCGAGGGCGCCGGTCGCCTGGTACACGATCACATCATCGACGCGGCCCCGAATCCGGATTCGTGACCGGCAACGGCAGCGACATCATGATTCGAGTCCGGGTGAACGGATCCGAGTTTGCCGGGATGGTCGCGCCTGAGATGCTGCTCGTCCACTTTCTGCGAGAACGCCTCGGCCTGATCGGCACCAACATCGGATGCGAGACCTCCTATTGCGGAGCGTGCACCGTTCTCGCCGACGGACGAGCGGTGAAGTCCTGCACGATGTTCGCCGTGCAAGCTGATGGATCGGGCGTGCTCACCATCGAGGGAATCGACACGGAAGGAAGCCTGCACCCGGTCGCCGCTGCCTTCCTCGCGAGTCGCGCCCTGCAGTGCGGATACTGCACCCCGGGGATGATCATGTCGGCGCTGGCCCTGCTGACCGAAAGTCCCTCGCCCACCCGTGACGAGATCCGGCGCGCCATCGAGGGAAACCTGTGCCGGTGCACTGGGTACCAGAACATCGTGGATGCCGTCGAGCGCGCCGCTGCAGTGCAGTGCGGGGAGGCGCCACCCGCGTTGGACGCGGGCGACGTGATCCCCGGTGGCGGCCGTGAGTTTCGGGGACGGTGACCGATGTACCCGCGGCCGTTCCGGTACCTCGCCCCGGGAGGGATCAGCGAAGCGCTAAGCACACTCGCCGACGATGAGGACAGCCGAATTCTGGCGGGTGGGATGAGCCTCATCCCGATGATGAAGATGCGCCTGCTACGCCCTGGCACCCTCGTCGACCTCCGCCGGATCCCCGGGGTCGACACCATCACCGAGGACGACACCCTGTCGATCGGCGCGATGGTGCGACACCACCGGGTGGCCGCCGACCCCCGAATCCGGCACCACGCCGCCGCTCTCGCCGAGGCCGCCTCCTGGACCGGGGACGCGCAGGTGCGCAATCGGGGAACCCTGTGCGGGTCGCTTGCCCACGGCGACGCCGCCGCAGATCAGCCAGCGGCGGTGCTCGCGTTGCAAGGGACGATCACCGCGCGCTCGACGAGCGGAGCCCGCAACATCCCGGCGGAGGAGTTCTTCCTGGACTTGTTCACGACCGCACTGCAGCCGGCTGAGATCTTGACCGAGGTCGCCATCCCGCGATCGAACCCTGATGAAGGATCGGCATACGAAAAGGTGGGGCGCCGCGGGACCCGGGAGGGGTTCGCCGTCGTCGGCGTCGCCGCCTGGGTGAGGCTCGTGGACGGGATCGTCGATGACGTACGGGTCGCGCTCACCGGGGTCGGATTCACCCCGCTCCTGGCCAAGCCGGTCCGGGATGCCCTGGTCACCACCGATGCCTCCCCGACGGCGGTGCGCAACGCCGCCAGCTTCGCCACCGACGGCGTTCACATCCTCGCCGACCTCCACGGCAGTGTGGCCTACAAGACCCACCTCGCCCAGGTGCTGACGGGACGAGCCTTGCAGCGGGCGGTGGCACGCGCCCGCCCGCCCGACGGGGTTTCACCTCTCGCGATATGATATAGCCGAGGGAAGGTACACCGACCATGGATCTCGGTCTCGATGGCAAGATCGCGCTCGTCACCGGAGGCAGCAAGGGCATCGGGTTCGCCTCGGCGATGCGCCTCGCAGAGGAAGGCTGCGATGTCGCCCTGATGGCCCGCACCGAGCAGGACCTCGAGGTGGCCACCGACAAGATTGCAGCGGCCACCGGGCGACGCGCCTTCTACGTCGTCGCCGACGCCGGCGACACCGGGGCCGTCGACGCGGCCACGGCCCGGGTCGCCGCCGAGTTCGGCGAAATCGACATCCTGGTCACCTGTGCCGGCAGTTCCGCTGGCGGCCTTGTCGAGAACCTCACCGACGAGCAATGGTTCAGTTCGCTCAACCTAAAGTTCATGGGCTACGTCCGCTCGGTGCGCGCCGTGCTTCCCCGGATGCGGGAACGGAGACAGGGTGCGATCGTGATGGTCGTCGGCAACGACGGGCTCAAGCCGTCGTACTGGGAGACGACCGCCGGGGTGGCCAATGCCGCCGACATCAACTTCGCCTCGTCGATGGCAGAGCAGTACGGTCGCCTCGGCATTCGCGTGAACACCGTCAACCCCGGACCGGTGAACACCGACCGCTGGGACGGTCTCGAGAAGGCCTTTGCCCGGGACAAGGGGGTCGACCAGGCCCGCGCCCACGAGCTGGCCGTGGCGAGCATCCCGTTCGGGCGGATCGCCGAACCCGGGGAGGTCGCCAACCTGGTCGTCTTTCTCGCCTCACCGCGGGCTTCCTTCATTAACGGCGCGCACATCATCATCGACGGGGCCCAGCGCAAGGCCATCATGGACTTGTGAGGCGGTCCGCAACCGCCGGGTGAGCAATGGGACGCATCAACAATTGGCTGGAGCGCCACCCGGAGGCGGGCGCGCTTACGCAGACGACCACCGATTCCGGGATCCCGGTCCAGATCGTCTACACCTCCGACGACGTCTCCCCAGGGAGCGAGGATCGCAACGGGATGCCGGGAGAGCCGCCATTCGGGCGGGGCATCTACCCCACGATGTACCGCGGACGTCCGTGGACGATGCGGATGTACTCGGGGCTCGAGACCGCGGTCGACACCAATCGTCGCTTCCGTTTCCTGCTCGACCAGGGCCAGACCGGGTTGTCGGTGGCGTTCGACCTGCCCACCCAGATGGGGTACGACTCCGACGCCCCCGAGGCGCGTTTCGAGGTGGGTCGCACCGGGGTAGCCGCCTGCTCGGTCGAGGACGTGGTCGACATCTTTGCGGGGATCCCGCTCGACGAGGTGTCCACGTCGTTCACCATCAACGCCACGGCTCCGATCGTCCTCGCCTTCTACATCCTCGCCGGTGAGCGTCACGGGGTGCCAGCCGCCCACCTCCGCGGGACGATCCAGAACGACATCCTCAAGGAGTACATCGCCCGCAAGACCTATATCTTCCCCCCCGGCCCCTCCCTGCGATTCCTCACCGATGCCATGGAGTACTGCGCCCGGGAGCTCCCCCGGTTCAACTCCGTGTCCGTGTGCGGGTACCACATGCGCCAGGCCGGCGCCGATGCCGTCCAGGAAGTGGCCTTCACCCTCTCCAACGCGCTGGTGTACGTGCAGGCGCTGGTCGATCGCGGGGTGGGTATCGACGATTTCGCCCCCAGGATCAGCTTCAACCTGGCGACGATGAGCGACCTCTTCGAGGAGGTTGCCAAACATCGGGCGTGCCGCCGTCTCTGGGCCCGCCTGATCCGCGACCGCTACGCCCCCGGTGACGAGCGCTCGCTGATGATGCGGTTCTTCTCCGGAGGCGACGGACTGTCCCTGACCGCAAACGAGCCCTTGAACAACATCGTCCGGGTAACGATTCATCAGCTGGGATCGATCCTCGGGGGCGCCCAGGCGATGCACGCTGTCGGGTACGACGAAGCCATCGGACTCCCCACCGAGGAGTCGGCACTCGTGGCATTGCGCACCCAGCAGATCCTCGCCACCGAGACCGGGATCACCAGGACGGTCGATCCCCTCGCCGGCTCGTACTACCTAGAGCACCTCACCGACGAGATCGAGTCCCGGGCGGAGGCGCTGATCGAGGAGATCGAGGCCGGGGGCGGCATGCTCGAGCTGATCGCGTCCGGCTGGATCGAAGAGCAGATTGACCGGCGGGCCTACGAGCGTGAGATGGCGATCGCCCGGGGCGAGGCGAAGATCGTCGGCGTGAACAGCCACCTCCGGGACGACGTCGCCGCACCCGCGTTCACCCTCCCCTCCTTCGGCGACGGATCGTTCGAGCAGCGCCAGCTCGATCGGCTCGCCGCGCACCGGGCGCGACGCGACGGCAACGCCGTGCAGTCGGCTCTCGACCAGGTCCACGGCGACGCCTCCGACGCGGCTACCAACCTGATGCCCGCCGTCGTCGTCGCCGCCCGTGCCGGAGCCACGGTTGGGGAGATCAGCGACATTTTGCGGGGAGTGTGGGGCGTCTTTCGCCGATAGGGAGCCGGGCATCGAGATCGTTCGCTTCGAGCACACAACCGCCTACGAACCGGGCGGCCATAGCCGCGTCATCAACCGTCTTCTCGCCGGTAGGCACCGCGGCGGGGTCGACGCAGTCAGCGTGTGGCACGGGACGCTCTCCCCGGATGGGGGGTCGGACCTCCACGTGCACGAGGGCTCGGTTCAGATCTACGTCGTCGTCACCGGGGTGCTCGATGTGTCCACCGGCGGGGAATCGGTGGTCCTACAACCGGGCGACACTGCCATCATCCCCGCAGGCGAGACCCACGACATCCGCAATCGGAGCCAGGACGAGGCCACCCTGCTCGTGATCAGCGCACCGGCACTGCGGTAACCTGGTGTGCCTCGTCGGGTGACGTTGGTGATGCTCAGGGCGAGCCAGCGGCGTCATCCGGCAAGGAGGCACAACGAGGAGCAGGACGCAGCCGGGGGCGTCGGGGGCCGTCCCGAGCGCGCCAAACGTTGCGTGTCGGGGCACTAAGCCCGCAATGGAAGCGCCAGCGGCCGGATCGGACCGGCGGTCGCCCCCCGTAGCTTGAGGCCCGCACCCACGTACACGAATTCGTACACCCGCTCCCGAGAGAGCTCCTCGAGGTCAACGACCTCCATGATCGGGACTCCGGCCTCGGCGAGCAGATAAGTGTGCACAGGGAGCCAGTTGGAGGAGTCGGCCGACGGCAGATGCTCGAGGGCGATGTTGTCGGCTCCGATCATGGCCGCCCCCGCTCGGGCGAGAAACTCTGCCCCGTCGCGGTCGAGCCCGGGCTCGCGCGGGAGGTACGCGTCCGGGTCGGGCCAGGTCGATCCCCGCCCGGTACGCACCATCACCACGTCACCGGGGCGCAGGTCGACCCGCTGTCTGGCGAGAGCGTCAACCAGGTCGGCACTCCCGATGGCATACCCGTCGGGAAGCACCGCCAGACCCTTGGCAGAGGCGACGTCGACCAAGATGCCACGGGCGATAACCGGTGGGTGGCGATCCGCTCCCGCCACGCTCCAGTGGGCGCTGCCAAGGTGTTCGTCGGCGTCGAACCCGTTCCAGATCCGGTTGTGGTATCCGAAGTGGTTGAGGGTGTCGATGTGGGTGCCACAGTGGGTGAACATCGAGATGGCGTCGGCGGACCAGGCCACCCGCTCGTTCTGCTCGGCGCCGACGCCCACGGGGTCGTTGACCACCGACCCGCGCGGGGTGTGCACCATCCAGATGCTGTAGGGCGGCTCACCGCCGGCAGTCCATGTCGGCATCCCTATGAATAGGTCCACGGACAGGTCGAAGATCCTCCCGCCGTCGGCCCGGGCCAACTGCTCCCTCGCAATCTCTGGCGTGATCAGATTGACCATCCCGATCTGGTCGTCGTGACCAAACGGGCTCGCCGACACGCGACCCGGGGTGGCGGAGAGGGCGGCGATCCTAGTTCGAGTGGACTCGTTCACGATGCTGGGTCCACACACGGCTCCTCCTCAGATGTCTCCTCCGGACAACAGTGTGGCCGCCCGGCCGGTCAACAACTCCCCCATCGCGACGGCGCCGGCGCCCGTGGCGTCGAGTGCTTCGATGAAGGGGCCGCTTCCGCTGGGGATGTGCGGGTAATCGCTGCCGAAGACGAGCCGGTCGAGGCCGAGCGTCTCGACCGCGCACCGGATCGCCGGTCGATGAGTGGTGGCCGTATCAAAGATCTGCTCCTTGATGTACTCCGACGGGTTACGCGGTGCCTTCACCCGGAACTCGGGAAACTGTCGGTGGTAGCCATCGAGGCGCGGGAGCATGAACGGCATCGTTCCACCGAGGTGGGAGAACACCCAACGGATGCCGGGGTACCGCTCGAATACCCCGGAGTACGCCAGTCGGGCGAGCAGGAGATTGGTGTCGGCAAAGAACCCTACACCGATGGCGAGACCGTAGTCCTCGTAGTGCTCCGCCTCGGGCACGGTCGGGTGGGTGTACAGCAGCAGCCTCCGCTCGTGGGCGTACTCCCAGATCGGCTCGAAACGGCGGTCGTCGAGTGGGGCGCCGTTGACGTTGGTGAGAATCATCACCCCGTCCATATTCAGCTCGTCGAGCGCGAAATCGATCCCGCCAAGAGCGAGGTCCGTGTCCTCCATCGCCACGGCGGCCAGCGCCCGAAAGCGGCCCGGGTGGCGACGACAGATCTCGGCGAGTTCGGAGTTCACCGAGCGCGCCAGCGTCTCCGCCTGCCGGGGCTCGAGAAAGTAAACACTGGGCGACGGGATCGACAACACCTGGGTCGCAATACCCAGCTGATCCATCATCTCCAGCCGCTGCGCCGCCCCGGGATGGGGCTGCGGAACGGTGAGTGCGATGCCCTCGCGCCACGTGCACACGAAGCGGCTGTCGTGCTCCCGCCGCGTGATCCGGATGGTGTCGGCGCCTTCGAGAGCGGCGAGATACCCGTCCGTGTAGTAGTGCACGTGCAGGTCGATGATGTCTCCCATGACTCCCTCCTTCGATCAGGTGGCGTCGGCACCGTGCAGCCACTTGAGCGGGGTGAGCGACCGAATCCGGTGTCTTTCCTCACCGCTCAGGCCGGGAACGGCGTCGAGCTGCCCCACAGGGTCGGCGTCCTCGACATCAAACGGGGCGTCGGTCCCCAGTACCACGTGATCGGCGCCCATCTGGCCGATCAGGAACTCCAGCGCGCCGACCGAGTGGGTCAGCGTGTCCCAGTACAACGAGCCCAGGAGATCCTCGGGCGGCCTGGTCGAGTCCCGGCTGGTGTCCACTCGGACGTGCCAGCTGCGGCTCCAACGGCCCAGCAGGTACGGTGCGATCCCGCCCCCGTGCACGAAGCAGACCCGAAGAGCGGGAAGCTGCTCGAGCATCCCGGACATCATCATGTTGGCGACCGTCGTCCCGGTCTCGACGGGCATGCCGATGAGGTTGACCAGGTAGTAGTCGCCGTACCGGGGACTGGGGACGAAGTCGGGGTGGACCAGCACCGCGGCATTGCGCTCTTCCGCCCTGGCGAACACCCTGCGCACCGCCAGATCCGACAGCAGCTTGCCCCCCAGGTTGGTACCCACCCCCAGACCGAGCAGGCCGAGTTCGTCCAGGCCCCGGTCCAGCTCGACGACGGCGGCAGCCGGGTCCTGCAGCGGCACGGTGGCCAAGCCGGAGAACCGGTCGGGATGGGCGCCGACCACCTCGGCGACAGCGTCGTTGATGAGACGACACAGCCGAATCCCGTCGGCAGGATCCGCCCAATACCTGTAGGTAAAGGGCGGCGGGGTGAGCACCCGATGATCGACTCCCGCCCGGTTCATGGCGACGATCATCTCCTCCGCCGCGGACAACTGGTGCACGGTCGCCCCCACCGGCATGCCGTTCACCGAGATCGACTCGCCGCCCACCCCATCGCCGACGACGATCGGGCCGCTCCCCATCAGATCCATCGCCGCCGGGGGAAGGTAATGGCCGTGCACGTCGCACACCCCCCAGCGCTCGGTACCCATCGCTTGCTCCTTCCCCAGACTCTCGGCAGGCGACGCCTACCCGACGGGCTCCTCACCGAGGCCACCGTCGAGGCGGCCCCGCATCCACGGCATGGCCGCCCGCTCACCCCAGCGCACGAATTCCATGCTCACCAGACCGAGGAGGCCGACGAACAGCACGACCGCGTACAACTCCTCGACCGCGAACGCACCGCCGAGACGTTGGATCATGCCGCCGAGACCGATGAGACCGATGACCTGCTCGGCGATGATCACACCCTTGATCGCCCGGCCGGTAGCGATGCGCACCCCGGCCAACGCCAGGGGCATCGCCGCCGGGATCACGATACGTCGCACGATCTGGCGCTCGGTGGCGCCGAACGAGGTGGCCATCTCGACGAGGTTGCCGTCAGCGGTCTTCACTCCCGCCGATGTGTTCACCACGACGCCGAAGAACGTGTAAATGGCGATCGTAGCGAGGATGCTCCCCCTGCCGAGGCCGAAGATCAGCACCAGCACCGGGATCAGGGCGACCAGCGGGATCGACAGGAACGCATTGATGAACAGGTCGAGCGACCACTCGACGATCCGGTAGCGGCCAACGAGAAGGCCGATGAGAAGGCCGAAGACGAGCGAAGGGGGAAGAGCGAGTGCCACGCTCACCAGGCTGTCCTTTAGGTTGTTGAGGAAGCGCTCGCTCGTCCAGACGTCGACGCAGGCCTTGAACACGTCGGTAAGCGGCGGAAAGGCCGGCGATAACTCGAGACGCCCGATGGTCTCCCACACCGCAAAGCCGACGGCGAGCCCCACAAGGGGAAGGTACGACCTCTTGAGCGCCGCCACGAACCTTCCCATGGTCACTCCGGGGCAACCTCTCCGTCGGGATCATGGATCATGCCGCGCAGCTGGGACCACATGTGCGCGGTCAGTTCGGCGAACCGCGAGGAGCTTCGGATCCCCGGCTCCCGGGGCCGCTCGAGGGGAATGTCCAGAATCTCCCTCACCCGGCCTGGATGCGTGTCCATGATGAGCACCCGGTCCGACAGGTAGGTGGCCTCGTCCATCGAGTGCGTGACGAAGATGACGGTCTTCTTCTCCTTGTCCCACAGCCTGGTCAGATCCTCCTGCATGATCTGCCGGGTCTGGGCGTCAAGGGCACCGAAAGGCTCGTCCATAAGCAGGATGTCGGGGCTGACCGCCAGAGCCCGGGCGAGTCCAACCCGCTGCTGCATGCCACCGGACAACTCGTGAGGGTAGTGAGCACCGAACCGACTCAGCCCTACTTGCTCCAGGTAGGGACGAGCCTTCTCCCGGGCGTCCTTGCGGCGAACGCCTCGCAACTCGAGACCGAAACCCGCATTGGTCAGCACGTCCGCCCAAGGCAGCAGCACGAAGTGCTGGAACACCATGGCGCGCTCCTCCCCGGGGCCGGTCACCGGTGTACCTCTGATGCTGATCGTCCCCGCGCTGGGACGGATGAGGCCGGCCACCATCTTCAGCAGGGTCGTCTTGCCACATCCGCTGGGCCCGAGGATCGAGAAGAACTCGTTGTCCCCAACGTCGAAGCTCACGTCGGTGAGGGCCTGAAACTCACCGTCGCGCGTCTGGAAATTGCGCGAGATGTCGCGGATCTCGATCACGTCATCGCCTCCATTTCGATCTTCCACCGGGTCACGCGCCGCTCGACCCACCGCGCGAGCGATAGCAGTGCAACGCCGAAGATCGCCAGCGACAACACCATCGCGTACAACTTGGCGCTCTGGAACCGCGCCCGATATCTCATGATCAGCCGACCCACACCCACCGCCACCAGCAGAATCTCGACGACCACCATGCCGACAACGGCACGGCCGGTGCCGATCCGAACCCCTGCCATGATCCCGGGAACGGAGTCGGGGAGGATGACCTTGCGAAACAGGCGCCATTCGCTCGCCTTGAAGGACCGGGCCATCTCGATGAGATCCCTGGAGGCGTAGCGGACTCCCGCCGCCGTGTTGAGCACCACCTCCACTACGGCGAACAGGAAGACGATGAGGATGCCAGCCTTCTGGTCCCAGGGATACACCGAGCCCGGGCGCCCGATCCCGAACAGGATCACAGCGACTGGCACCAGGGTCGACACGGGAAGGGCGTTCAGAAACGTCAGATAGGGAGTCGACAGCTGGAAGGCTGACCGGAATCTGCCGATGAGGAGGCCCAACGAGACGCCGAGCACGATCGCCGTCAACCATCCGTAAAAGAACGGGATGAGGGTGGACTTGTAAGCCGACCAGAACTCTGCGGTGCCTATGAGGTCGCAGAGAGCCACCACGACCTTGCTGAAGGGTACGAAAAAGAGCGTGTTGTCCTGCATGCGGCCGTACCACTCCCAGACCGCGAGGAAGACGACGACGGAACCGATCCTCACCACCCACGGGAACCATCGAGTGTCCAGCACCGACTCGCGCTTGCTCAGGGCACTTTCGGCGTCCGCGTGTGCTCTCACAATCTCATCTCTCTCACCCCACCCTGGTGTGGAAGGGCCGGCAGCGGCGATCCGCTGCCGGCCCCCCGCTTCCACATGGGACACTCCAAGAGCGCGCCCGGAGCAGACCGCCGACCGTCGAATTCCGATCCCGGTCGCAACCCGATGCGTCGACAGTGGCCCGCCGACTTACGCTCTAGCGCCGCCCGAGCTCGTCGAGTGCCCCGGACAGCAGCTCAAAGTTGAAGTAGTCGGTCAGGGTCACGGTTGCGGGATCGACGGCGATCTCACCGAGCTCGGCGAAGAAACCCACCGTGAACGCCGCCGTCTCCTCGGTCAGAATCCCGTTCGGATCCCACAGACCACGGCCCGAGTACTCGCCAATCAGCTGCTCCAGCCCTGCCAGGTCCTCGTCAGGGAGGAGCTGCGCGGCGAGGTTCAGAGCAAACTCCGGATCGTCGATCAGCTTGCGCAGACCCGCGACCAGCCCGACCACCACGCGCTGCGCCAGCTCGGGATTGGCCTCGACCCATGCCCGATCCATCCAGATGTCCTGCTCGATCAGATTCGGCAGGGTCTCGCCCACGGTCTCCAGCACCGTGAACGAACCCGGATAGGTCAAGCTCAGTCGGACGATGTCGGGCAGGTCGATGACCGAGGCGTCGATCTGATCGTTCGCCAGAGCCTCGGCGCGAACCTCCGAGCCGGGGATGATCAGCTGGGTCATCCCCAGGCTGTACGTCCGGTCGTAGAAGTCTGCCAGCGCCTTCGTGAACGACGTCTCGCTGTGGACCCCGACGGTCCTCCCCACCAATTCCTCGACAGTGGTGAACTCGTTCCGGCTCACGAACGCCCACGTCGGACGTTGGGTTGCCATCACATCGACGATGTTGGCCCCCTCGTCGACCGCGATCAGGCCGACGTTGACGCCGATATTCGTGGCGATCTGGGCGTCGCCGTTCACCAGCGCTTGGATGGCGATCGTGCCGTCCTCGACGTACTGCTGCTCGACATTGATGCCTTCCTCGGCCAGGATCGTCCACGCCGCCGCCGGCACTAGGGCAATAAAGTCGGGGCTGCTGCCGTGCACCGCCACCAAGTTGATCGGCTCGGCTACGGTCGTCGTGGAAGTCGTTTCCCCTCCGTCGTCATCCCCGCACGCGCCCGCGACCAGCGCGAGTGCGAGAAGAACCGCAAGGAGACTCCATACTTTTCTCGGTCTCATCGAGCTTCCCTCCGTTGATCTCGGCGCGACGTGTGACCGCCGCAGCGATATGATATACGAAATGTCAGGAGGGTGCCGGAGCCGCCGACAGTCTGATTTTCCATACTGCAGAGGAGCCCTGTCCGTGGAGGGCGCAACAGCGAATCGGCTCGTTAGGGGTAGCGCCACCTACATATCGAACCTGCGGCGGCCCGATGCCCTATGGATGCACGTCGTTCGCAGCGACGTCCCGCACGGGATGGTTACCGCGCTCGATGCCACCGCCGTCCGGCAGGCCCCGGGAGTTGTGGCGGTGAGGACCGCCGGGGATCTCGATGTCATACCGACCATCCCCATCCGGGTGGGATCCACCCCGCTGCTCTCCTCCCACCTCCAGCCGGTGATCGCTGCCGAACGTGTGCGCTACGTCGGCGAACCGTTGGCGATCGTGGTGGCGATAAGCCCTGCTGCCGCCGAGCATGCCGCCGGGCTGCTGATCGTCGATATCGCCCCGCTGCCGGCCGGTCACCCCGACCGCCCAGTACCGCTGTGGGATGACCTGCCGGACAGCGTGATGGTCGATGTCGCTGCGAGCGACGGGGACGTTGATGCCGTCCTCGCCGGATCAGCTGCGGTCGTCGACCTTGAGCTCTCCACCGATCGCAAGACCGGCCTGCCGATCGAACCACGCGGTCTTCTCGCCGAGTGGGTGGACGACTCGCTCCACGTCTGGGGAGTCACCAAGTTCGTAAACTTCACCGCCCGCACCCTGGCATCGATGTTCGGCATCGGCGAAGAGCGGGTGATCTGCCACCGGGTCGACGTTGGCGGGATGTTCGGGGTCCGCGGCGAGTTCTATCCAGAGGACTACCTGGTTGCCTGGGCCGCCGCCACCACCGGCCGTCCGGTGCGCTGGGAGGAGCATCGCCGCGATCACATGACGGCCATCAACCACGCCGGGGCACAGCGGCTCCGGATTCGCCTCGGCGTGGACGCCGACGGGCGGCTGTGCGGACTCGACGCTGACGTCTCGCTCGACATGGGTGCCTATCCCCGCCCCATCGGCAGCCGGATCGCCCACATCGTCCTCGAGACCCTTCCCGGGCCGTATCGCTGGGAGGCGTTTCGGGTGCGTTGCCGCGGCATCGCCACCAACCGGACGCCGACCGGCACCGTTCGCGGACCGGCCGCCTTCGAGACCACATTTGCCCGGGAGCGCGCCGTCGACGCCCTGGCCCGCCGGGCCGGACTCGACCCGATGGCCGTTCGGCGGGCGAGCCTCGTCTCGTCGGACGACATTCCGTTCCGGCGCTCCGGAGGGCACGGTGAGCCGGACCTCGTGTTCGACAGCGGCGACTTCCCCGCCGTGTACGACGGCCTCGTCGAGCGCGCCGGACTCACGGAATGGACGGACGAACGAGACCGGCGCCGGGGCGCCGGTGAGCGAGTCGGCATCGGCCACGCCTGTTTCATCATCCACTCGGCGCTCGGCGGGGAAGAAACGGTCGGCCTGGAGCTCGACACCGATGGGCGGTTCCTCATCCGCACCTCTGCCACCGATGTCGGCCAGGGCCTCGATCGGATGGCGGTGACGGTGCTCGCCCGCGCCGGTGGCGTCCCGGAGCACCTGATCGATGTGGCGAGCGGCGACACATTCGCCCCCGCCGGAGGAAAGGGCACATACTCGAGCCGCTCCACGGTGTTCGTGGCCAACGCACTCGTCGATGCCTGGCACCGGCTGGCGGGCGGCGTCGCCCGAGGCACTGCCGACCTGCTCGGCGGGCTCCCGCTCGACGCGGTCACCCTTACCCCCGACGGGCCGACGGATGGAACCACCACCCTGTCATGGAAGGAGGTGGCACCGCACGCCGCAGTGGGGAAATTCACCACGGATCGTCCCACCTACGGTTTCGGGGCAACCGTATCGTTGGTGTCGGTCGACGAGGAGACCGGCGTGGTCACACCGGAACGCATCGCGGTGGCATACGACTGTGGCCGCGCCCTGGATCCGGCAGTCGTCGCGGACCAGCTCCGCGGAGCAGCGGTCATGGGAGTGGGTGCCGCGCTCTTTGAGCGGTTCACCTTCGCTGAGGATGGCGTCCCCCAGTCGGCGACGCTTTCCGACTATCTGATCCCCACGGCCTCTGGACTCCCGGTAATCGATACCTTCGTGTTCGAAACCGCCCCCGCGGCCGGCAACCCGCTCGGCGTAAAGGGGGTCGGTGAGGCGGGTGTCATCGGTGTCGGAGGGGCCATCGCCAACGCCGTGGCAGACGCCCTCGTACCGGACGGCGACCGCTTGGTGAGGTCGCTCCCCATCGACCGTGAGACGATCGCTCTGGCAGGGGTCGCCTGATGACCGCCTCGCTCCGCAGCTGGGTCGAGGCGCACGGGGCAGGGTTGGGGATGCTCACGATCACCGACCTGGTGGACCCGGCCGCGTTCGAGGCGACCGCGATCCTCGCCCAAATGGAGACGCCCGACGGCGCCCCCCCTGTGATGTTCGCCGCGGTCAAGAACCTGTTGGGAGAACAGTCGGTGTTCCGCATGCTTTTCAACGTCTATTCCCGCCGCAACAGTGTGATGCGAACAATCGGCACCACAGCAGAGCACTGGCGGGAGTGGCTTGTCCGTCTGCCGGAATTGAGCGCAGACTTGCGCCCGCACCGAACCATCTCCGACGGACCGGTCCACACCCAGGTGTATCGCGGGGACGACGTCGACCTGCGAATCCTCCCGTGGACCCGCCACGTGGAAGGCGAGGGCGGCGACTACTTCACACCAATCGTCGTTGCCCGGGAGCCGGGAGCGACCCGGTACAACCTGTCGTGGAACCGTGCGATGTTCTTCGATCGCCAGCACATCGGCGTGCACATCTCCCCACGCCAGTTGTGGGCCTTTCAACGCAGCGCCGAAGCGGGGGGCGAGGACCTGCCCGTCGCCCTCGTACTCGGGCACCACCCGGCCTTCAACCTTGCGGCGGCGTCGCTGACCGCGATGGCGGTCGACGAGTACGCGGTCGCCGGCGCCCTCATGGGCGAGCCGGTCGAGGTGATCCCGTCGCTCTCCTATGGTTCGGATCTCCTCGTTCCAGCGCATGCAGAGGCGATTGTCGAGGGTCGGTTGCTCGCCGGGAAAAGGGCCGTGGAAGGACCGTTTGGCGAGTACATGCGCTATCTCGGGCCACAGAAGCTCTCGCACGTGCTCGAAGTCGACGCCATCACCCATCGCGATGACCCGGTAGTGACCGAGATCTTCGCCGGCCACCTGGACCACCTGAATGCCCATGTATCGATCCACGCCAGTCTGCTCGCCGCGGCGCAGAATGCCGTGCCGCAGGTGATCGACTTGGGGTGGTTCACCGGCGGGGGACCCACGACGGCGGTCATCAGCATGAAGAAGTCGGCCGAGGGCCAACCGGTTCGTGCCGCCCTTGCGGTGATCGCCGCCGGAAACCTGGTGAAGCAGGTGATCGTCGTCGACGACGACATCGACGTGTTCGACGCCCAGCAGGTGCTGTGGGCGGTGTCCACCCGGGTGAAGGCGGGCGACGACGTCAGCATCCTCAAGGGACTCCAGGGGTCGCTGCTCGACCCTTCCAATCCCGGATTCGGGACTACCGAGGGTCTGATCATCGATGCCACCTGGCGTCTCGACAGCCCTCGGCCTCCCATCGCCAGGGTGCCCGACGATGCGGTGCGGCGCTTCCCCATCGGGCAATACACGATCGAGAGGGCGTGATGTACATCAAGCAGTTGCAGTGTCCGCGGTGTGCCGTCCGCTTCGTCGTGGATGGCGCCCTGTGGGAGATCGGCACGGTGCGGGTCCGCTGCGTCGGTTGCGGGCACCTCTTCCTCCCCGAGGGGTCGCCGCACTCGAAGTCCGTCGAGGCCGTGACCAATGCCAACGTGTCCATCGAGATCTGGGAGCCCGAATCGTGAGCGCCGTCGGTGACGTCATCAGCCACATCGACGACGAGGAGCTCGCCGGCCTGGCGGTCGATCTGGGAGCCATCGAGGCGCCTGCGGGGGCCGAGGGCCCGGCCGCCTACGCCGTCGAGCACTGGATGGCGGGCCAGGGTTTCTCGCCGAAGCGGATCGGCCTTGTCGAGGAGCGACCCTCCATCGTCGCCCGGATGAAGGGACGCGGCGACGGGCCCACCCTGGTGTTCAACGCCCACCTCGACACCGCAATCAGCCGCGACGACACCCTCGTCTACGTTGACCCGGCGCAGGCAAAGTACATCACCGCCTGGCGCGACGGCGACGTGTTGTACGGCAACGGGTTGGTCAACGACAAGGCGCCGATGGCAGCGTTCCTGATCGCTGCCGCCGCCATCAGACGCTCCGGTATCACCCTCCGCGGCGACGTGTTGCTGCACGCGGTTCCGGGTGAGATCGGCCTCGAGCCGATGGACGAGTTCCAGGGGACGGCTCACCTCGGCAAGGATCTGGGGACCCGCTATGCCATCGCTCATGGGGTCGTCGGCGACGCCGCACTGGTCGCCGAGGCGACCGGCAACGCCATCGGCTGGGTCGAGGCGGGCAAGGCGTACTTCAAGGTCACGGTCCTCGGTGGCGAGCCCAAGTACACCCCGTTTGTACCCGCGGAACCCGACCCGGTGGCGAACCCGAATGCGATCGTCAGGCTGGCACCGGTGATCGCTGCGCTCAACGAATGGGGCGCCGCCTATGCCTCGCGCCGTTACGAGTGTGCCGGCGGCACCGTTGTCCCCAAGGCGAACATCGGCGCGGTACGAGGCGGCCGACCAGACAAGATCACCAAGTCGCCCGAGTTGGCTCATCTATATCTCGATGTGCGCACTGCCCCCGACACCAGGCCGATGACCCTGCAGCGGGAGTTGATCGCGGTGCTCGACCGCACCGGAGTGCCGTACGAGATCGAGTGCGTGCTGCACCGCCGCGGCTACGAGGCAACCGGAATCGAAGAGCTCGCCGGGGCGGTGCGGACCGCCCATCGAGCCGAGTTCGGCAAGGACCCCGATCCGCCGGCACCCGCCGTCACCTCCATGTGGCGCGACATCACGCCGTTCAACGAGGCGGGCATCCCCAGCCTGACCTACGGTCCGGCGTCTTCCACAGGAGGCGGCAACTTCTCGGTGTCGGTCGCCGACCTGGCGGTGACCGCCCGGGTGTACGGCCGTGCCGCACTCCTCTACTGCGGCATCGCCGAATAGGCCCGCCCGTGAGTACTTCCGTGCTTCCCGAAACATTCGATGCGGTGAACGCCCGCTGGTTCGACGACACGCCGACGGAGCCTGCCGCACTCGGCGAATGGCAGCTGACCCGGGCATGGCACATCGCCGACCGGCTCGCCGCGGAAAACCCCTTCTACCGCGCCCGGCTCCGCCTTCCCACCGACAGGACGGCCGCGGCGTTCCGCACCCTCCCGGCCACCCGCAAGGACGACGTGGTCGCCGACTGCGAGGCCCACCCTCCCTATGGCACCCGGACCGTCGCCTCCGCCGGCGCGATCCGCATGACCGTGCAGACCAGCGGCACCAGCGGACGGGGCACCGAGGTCTTCGCTCTCGACGACGCCGATGAGGCGGCGATTACCCGCACCGAAGCGACCGGGTTCCTCTGGGCTGGGGTCGGGCCGGGCACGAAGGTGCTGCTCAGCATCCCGGTCGGGATGACCGCGGCCGGCATGTGGTACTACGCCGCACTTCGTGCGATCGGGGCCAATGTGTTGTCCGTGGGTTCCTATCCCACCGAGCGCAAGGTGGCGGTGCTCGCCGGATTCGGCGCCGACATGATCGTGGGCACCCCCAGCTACGTGCAGCGGCTCGCCGTCGCCTGCGAGGACGCCGGGATCGATCCGGCGTCTCTGGGAGTCGGCACCCTCATGGTCGCAGGTGAGACCTACTCGATAGGGTGGGCGAAAGGGATCGAGCAGCGATGGGGAGCTCGACTCTACGAGCAGTACGGATGCACCGAGCGCGCCATCGCCTGGACCTGCCCCGGCGGTGTGGTGCGGGACGGAGGACTCGGAGTGCTCCACTTCCCCCCCGAGTCTGGATACTACGAGGTGATAGACCGCGCGTCCGGGGATCCGGTCGCCGACGGGAAGGAGGGCGAACTCATCGTCACACCGTTCGGCGCGGCTGCCTCGCCGCTGCTGCGCTATGCCACCGGCGACAAGGTGCGCTGGGCGGCGCCGGGATCGTGCGAATGCCGGCGGACGCTCGCCGGGATCGCCGCCGGAGCGGTGATGCGGCTCGACGACATGATGAAGGTGCGCGGGGTCAATGTCTGGCCGGCGACATTCGACACCGCGGTCTTCTCAGTGCCCGGGGTGGTGGACTACCGGGGTCGGATCGGCACCGGCGGCGACGGGTCCGAGATCGTCGAGATCCGCATCGAGGCGGAGAGCACGGCCGCAGCCGGCCTTGTCACCGAGGCGGTACAGCAGGTCACCGGTCTCAACGCCGCTATCGCCGTAGTGCCTGCGGGCACGCTGGCCCGCGAGGTCCCTGAAGACTTCGTGAAGATCAAACGGTGGAATGACGAACGGAGGGTGCGATGAAGGCAGTGCGATTGGACGAGGCGGCGTTGCTCGCCTCGGAACCGCAGGTGTTCGGCGGGCCGATCGTCGGGCAGACCGAGCGCTTCCAGGTGCAGTTCCTGCTCAACGACCCCCGGGGTACGCTGGCGCTGGAGTCGTTCGCCCCGAACAGCACGGTCAACTGGGCCTTCTGGCACGACGAGGTGCACTACATCACGCGAGGAAGTGCCATTGTCACGTACACCTTGGCACCCAACCATCGCAAACAGGTCACCAGGACCTTCACCGCCGGTGACGCCTATCTGATCCCCACCGGCGCCCGGGTACGGTTCGAGATCGGTGACGAGTCCTACGTCCACTTCTGTGTGATCATGCCGCGGTTCGACTACACCCGGGACGAACGTCAGGACAGCTACGAGTAGGGAGACGCGATGAGGGTCGAACATCCCGACGATGCCTGGTTGGTCGGCGGGATACGCAGCGGCTTCGGAAGATTCGGCGGTGCGCTCCGCGACGTCTCCATGGTCGATCTCGGCAGCCGGATCGTGCGCGCCGTCTTGGAGGGCTACGCCTGGCCGGAGACGGCCATCGACGAGTTCGACGTGGGCGTCGGCATGATCGAGGCGGGCCTCATGGTCCCGGCGCGCCAGATCGCCGCCGCCGCCGGGCTCCCCGCGCATCTCCCCTCGATCACGGTCGATCGCGCCTGTTGTTCGGGCGCGGCAGTCGTCGGGTTGGCGACCCGCGCTCTCGCTACCGGAGCCCGCGCCGTGGTGTGCCTGGGTGTCGAGACGATGAGCCGCACCCCCCGCCTCCTCCACGGCACCCGGGGCACCGACCGCCTCGGCGACCTCGAGGTCGAGGACCTGCTGCTGATGCGTTCCCCCCTGACCGGCACGTCAATCGCCGAGTATGTCGGCCGGGTCGCCCTCGAGCACAACGTCGACCGCGAGGCCCAGGACGAGTGGGCGCTGGGGAGTCACCAGCGGTACTTCGCAGCGCGCGACGCCGGATTCTTCAACGATGAAATCGTGCCGGTGGAGACGCCGACCGGAACGCACCTCGAGGACGAGCCGCCACGTCGGGACACGTCGCTGGAACGACTGGCGGCGCTCCCCACGGTGCGCAACTCACCGACGATCACCGCCGGCAACGCTCCCGGTCTCAACGACGGCGCGTGCGCCGTCATCGTGGCCGACGGCGCCACAACTCGCGAGAGGGGGGAGACACCGACCCGAATCCACTCCTACCTGCAGACCGCAGACTCGCCGACATCGTCGGCATACCTTCCCGGGGTGGCCATCGCGCGCCTCTGCACCGAGGCAGACATCGCGGTCGGCGACCTCGACGTCATCGAGATCAACGAGGCGTACGCCGCAACCCCCCTGGTCAGCGTCCGTCGCATGGCGGGCGGTGACCCCGGTCTGGAGAAGGAGTTGCTGGCGCGCACCAATGCGAACGGAGGAGCAGTCGCCATCGGGCATCCCATCGGCGCCAGCGGCGCCCGGCTGGTGCTCACCGCGGCGCGACGGCTCGCCCGTGAGGGAGGACGGTGGGCCGCGATTGCGATCTGCGGCGGCTTCGGTCAGGCCGACGCCGTCCTCCTGGAGGCCGCCGGATGACCGAGCCGGCCTCCGCCAGCCGCACCGATCTTGTCGTCGCCGTCGTGCAGCGCGCCGCCGCCCAGGCGTGGTCCGACGACACGGCGGTGGCGAGCAACACCGCGGCGATCGCCGCCGCCTACCACGACGTCGCCGACACCGCCGACCTCGTCGTCTTCCCGGAACTGGCAGTGACCGGCTACATCCCGCTCAAGGGTTACGACCAGAGTCGCAAGCAGATTCTCGCCGCCGCCGCCGCCGAGGCGACCGGGACCTCCCTTCCCCGGCTGGTGGCCGCCACTGCCGGAAGACGCGCCCTCATGGCGGTCGGCCTCATGGAGCCCACCTCGATGCGCAACGAGTTCTTCAACTCGGTCGCCCTGATCGAGGCCGGCGAGATCGTCGCGGTGTATCGCAAGGTGCACCTACCGGTGGAAGAGAACCACTACTTCACGCCCGGGGACCGGGTCGCCGTCGCCGATACCCGGCTGGGGCGTGTCGGACTGATGATCTGTTACGACATGCTGTTCCCGGAACTGGCCCGGGATGCCTCGCTCCGGGGTGCCGAACTCCTCGTCGTGGCCGCCAACTGGCTGGACCTCGGCAACCTGGAGCGCCTGGGCGAGGTACTCCCCGTCGCCCGGGCGCTCGAGGGCCAGTGCCACGTGGTGTTCGCCAATGGCGTCGGAGAGATGGAGGTGCGCGGCCGCAACTGGTCGCTGTACGGGAAGAGCCGGATCGTCTCGGCACTCGGCGAGGTGATCGCCACCGCCGGGCCGGGGGCAGAGACACTGGTGGCAACCCTCCCCGGGGCGCACCTGGACCACGCTTCGGACATCTTTCCGGTGCTGCGGGACCGCCGACCCGAGCTGTACGGTCATCTGGTGCGCCCCCACGCCGACTTCGCCGCACTCTCCGACGGCTCATGACCGCCCTGGGCATCTCGATCGGGTGGAGCGCCCGAGAGGACATCGACCGCGTGGTCGACCTGGTGAAACGCGCTGCGGATGACGGCGTTGACGCCTGCTGGGTGATCGATTCCCAGGTGGCGATGCGCGACGCCTTCGCCTTGCTCGCCGTCCTCGCCCGCGAAACCGAACGAATCAAACTCGGACCCGGGGTCACCAACCTGCTCACCCGGCACGAAACGGTCGTGGCTACCACACTCGCCACGCTGAGCGCCCTTGCGCCCGGTCGGATCCTCGCCGGTATCGGGGCCGGTGACAGCGCCGTGTTTCCCATCGGACTCGAGCCGCAGAAGATCGTCGAGATGCGCTCCGGGGTCGAGCGAGTACGAACCCTCCTCCGAGGTGGCGAGGTCGATTACCTCGGAACAACGGTCGGCATCACCGCCGCCTCGACGCCGCCGCCGCCGATCTACCTCGCCGCCAGCCAGCCGAAGATGCTGGCTATGGCGGGTGCCGTTGCCGACGGCGTGATCGTGATGGGCCCCTCTCATCCCGAGACCTACCGGACACAGATCGATCACGTGCGCCGCGGTGCCGCGGCATCCGGTCGCGATCCGGATTCCGTGGCGATCGATCTCTGGGTCACCATGGCCGTCGGCGAAGGCGCCATCGACGCGGTTCGGTCATGGGCATCGGCGCAGGCCCGCTGGCTCGACCGATGGGAGAGCATTCCGGCCGCATTCCTCCCATTCCGCGACGAGATACGCCGTTCCGCCACGGCGTACAACTTCTCCGACCATCTCTCCGTGGCGGCGGAACACGCCGGTGTGGTGTCGGACGAATTCGCGATACAACTGGCGGTCGCCGGCGACACCGAGCAATGCCGGGACAGGATGCGCTCCATTGCGGCCATCGGCGTCGACCGCATCACCGTGTCGCTCATGTCCGGCGGGCGCCAACGTCGCCTCGACGACCTGGTCGGGGTCTGGGAGGGTGTGACGGGTTAGCCGCCGAGCTTCCAGCGCCGTACCAGACCACTTTCGATCCCGATCTGGTCGAGTACCCGGCCCACGATGTGATCGACGGCATCCTCGATAGTCGTCGGATGGTTGTAGAACGCCGGGACCGGCGGCATGACCACGACACCGATCCGGCTGAGTTTCAGCATGTTCTCCAGATGGATCGGGCTCAGGGGCGTCTCCCGCGCCACCAGGACGAGAGGCCGGCGCTCCTTGATCGTCACATCGGCAGCGCGGTCGATGAGCGTGCCCCCCGAACCCGCCGCAATCGATGCCAGGGTCTTCATGCTGCAAGGGACCACCACCATGCCGGCCGTCTGATACGAACCGCTCGAGATCGACGCCCCGAGGTTGCGCGACGGGTGCACCACCCCGGCAAGGGCAGCGACCTCGCTCGGGGTACGACCGGTCTCCAGGCTGATCGTCTTCTGAGCCCACTCGCTCATCACCAACTCGGTCGGAATCCCGAGATCCTTCAGCACCTCGAGCAGCCTGACGCCCATGATCGCTCCGGTGGCACCGGTCATTGCCACCACGAGAGGGTTTCGGCTGGCGGGATTCGGCATCGCACACCGATCCTACGCACCGGAGCGTCTCCACAGACCCCAGTGCTATCGTCCGCGCCCGGATGCCCAGGGTCGTCCGGATTCATCATGTCGCATTTGCACACGGCGGGGATGCCTCCCCGCACGATCGCTTCGCCGAGCTCCTCGGGTTGTCGGTGTCTCACGCCGAGGAAGTCCTCGGCTTCGTGGAACGCATGATCCCCGCAGGTGACTGCTACCTGCAGACCCTCGAGGTCACCGGTCCCGGTGTCGTGGCCACATTCGTCGGAAAGCGGGGGAACGCCCTCCACCACGTGGCCTTGGAGGTCGATGACCTCGACGGGTACGTCGAGGATCTCCGCCGACGGGGGGTGCGTCTCGTCGACGACCGGGCGCGCCCCGGGGGAATGGGCACGATGATCGCCTTCGTCCATCCGAGCGTGTTCGACGGCTTGCTCGTCGAACTCGTCCAGGTGCCGGGCGGGTCGCCGTGATCGCCGGCTACCTCCCCGCAGCCCGCGATCCGCGACGCGACGGAGAACACCACGGGCGCCGTTTCCAGGAGGGGGTTCGCAACAACGTGGAACGGTTCCTCACGATCGTCGACGCCGCCGGATGGCGGTGGGTCGACCTCGTGGCCGCCGCCCGTGCCGAGGCCCTCCGGCGCGGCACCGCCGAACGGCAGCGCCTGAACGCCATCGCCGACGGCGCCGGGGTCGACCGCACCACCCACCTGGTCTTCGCGCTCACCGGGCACGTCGTGGCACCCGAAGAGTGCACCGTCGCCGCCGCAGTGGGCAGGGCGAGCGCCACCGGCTCGACGGTGTTGCTGAAGAACTCGGACAAGATCGGGGCGGATTCGCTGGTCGGCACCGGGTTCCACCGTTTGAAGGAGATCAACGTCGTCATCGACCTCACCTCGGAGGAGGGAGTACGCACGCTCGGCGTCGCCGCCGCCGGTTCCACCAATCTCAAGATGGGGGTGAATGACGCCGGCGTGGTGGCGGCGTCCAACATCGCACGCACCACCGAACTGCGCCTGCGGCGGCCCGGGGTCGATGATCTGCGGGCGTTCGACCGGGGGCTGTTGCTGCGCCGCGGGCTCGAGTGGCGCACTGCCTGGGAGGCGACCACGTTGGTGATGAAGGAACTCGCCCACGCACCGATGGCCACACCGGGCAACATCCATTTCGCCGGCGCCGACCGGATGTTCGTCGTTGAGGGGTCGTACGACCGGCTCGCCATGGAACTGGTCCAGGACCGGGTGGTCGCCCGCTCGAACATGTTCGTGCTCCTCGACCAACTCAACGACTCGGAGGACCGCTCGAGCCCGGCGCGTTACGCCAGGGCGCTGGCGATGCTGGCACCCCACGGTGGGAGCGTCACCACCGAGCATCTCCGGGAGGTGTCCGCGGATCACGGCAACGGCCCGGGGCTCGACTCGATCTGCCGCCATTCCGACGATCACCGCGACGAGACGTCGCTGTCGGCGATGATCGCCGCAGTTGACGGATCCGATCCCGCGGGCACCCGCGTGGAGTTCGCCCTGGGCAAGCCGTGCTGGGCGTGGTCCGACCCGGAGGGCGTGCTCTCCGTCCGGATGGACGACGACCCGGCGGTCATCGCCGAGCGCTTCCGCTCGGGAGCGTCGTGGAGGAGGCTCTATCGCGAGGACGCCCGCACCGGCTGAGCGAACCGTCAGGCATCCCAGAGGCGGGCACGGATCGCATCGGTGTGCTCCCCGAGCCGCGGAGGTGGCAGCGTCTCCCGCCGGGGAAGCCCGGCGATCGGGCTCCGCACCAGGCGCAGCGTGCCCCGGATCGGATCGGCGACAGTCTCGAGGATCGATGCCGCTTCAGGTGCGGCGAATACCGCGGCGAGATCCCGAACGGGAGCGATTGGCACCCGCGCCTCGCTGAACCGCTGCACCCAGTGATCGACCGTGTTGGTGCCAACCGCTGTCTCGATCGCGGCGACCAGCGCTGACCGGTTAATCACCCGGGCGCCGTTGGTGGCATAACGCTCGTCGGCGGCGAGGCGGTCGAGTCCGAGCACCGCGCACAGCCGTTCGAACAAGCGATCGTTGGCCGCTGCGATGATCACGTTTCCGTCGAGAGCCGAGAACACCTGATAGGGGACGATGTTGGGGTGCTCGGTCCCCATGGGTCGGGGCACGACCCCGCCCAGAAGGTAGTTGGCGGCCTGATTGGCGAGCGAGGCGACGCTCGCGTCGAATAGCGGCACCGACACCCGCTGGCTCTCCCCGGTCCGGCGCCGGACCTCGAGGGCGCCAAGGATGGCGATGGCGGCATAGAGGCCGGTGATGACATCGAGCAGGGCGACCCCCATCTTGACCGGCTCGCCGCTGGTAGGACCGGTGATGCTCATGAACCCCGTGAGGGCCTGCATTGCGATGTCGTACCCGGGTTCGTCCTGCTTGGGTCCGGGCCCGAAGGCGGTCACCGAGCAGTAGACCAGTCCTGAGTCGCGGAGGGCGTCGTACCCGAGGCCGAATCCGTCGAGCAGGCCAGGACGGAAGTTCTCGACGACCACGTCGGCGTCGCGGGCGAGTCGAACGGCCAGGTCGCGGTCGGAGGGATCGGCGAGGTCGAGCGCCACCGATCGCTTGTTGCGATTGACCGCCAAGTAATACGCCGCAGCGTCATCGACGAACGGGGGGCCCCAGTGCCGGGTGTCGTCACCGGTTCCGGGGCGCTCGACCTTGATGACGTCGGCGCCGAGGTCGGCGAGCAGCATCGTGCAGTACGGCCCGGCGAGGATTCGGGTGAAGTCGAGGACCCTCGACCCGGCAAGAGGGAGGGGGCGATCGGCGGCGAACACTGCACCCGAGTTTAGTTGCCACCCGCCGGTGCGTGATATATCAACCGCTATCGTGTATGAGCCGAGTCGACCGAGGACGTGGTGACTCCCACCGCCTACAACGTGATCGTGGTCGGTGCCGGGAACGCCGGCATGTGCGCCGCGCTGTCCGCCGTGGAGCACGGTGCCGAAAAGGTGCTCGTGCTGGAACGCGGGATCCGAGAGGAGCGCGGAGGCAACAGCCGGTTCACCGCCGGGGCCTTCCGATTCGTGTACGACGGTCTCGACGACCTGCTCCAGGTGATGCCCGACCTCACCGACGAGGACCGCGATAACACGGACTTCGGCACGTATCCGGCCGAGACGTTCTTCGCCGACATGGCCCGAGTCACCCAATACCGCTCCGACCCAGATCTGATCGAAGTGCTCGTCGGTGAGTCGCTCGACTCGATCGTTTGGATGCGCCGCCAGGGTATCCGGTTCCTCCCGGCCTACGGACGACAGGCGTTCAAGGTCGACGGCAGGTTCAAGTTCTGGGGTGGTCTCACGGTCGAGGCGAGCGGCGGTGGCGTGGGCCTCGTCGAGTCGCTGCACACGATCGCCGCACAACGCGGCATCGAAGCGGCCTACGAGACCCGGGCGGTGGCGTTGGCGATGCGCGACGGGGCCGTCGCCGGGGTCGACGTCACCCAACGAGGCAAGCCGACGACACTTGCGGCCCGGACCGTGGTGCTCGCCAGCGGAGGGTTTCAGGCCAATACCGAGTGGCGCACCCGGTACCTGGGACCGGGATGGGATCTCGCCCGGGTGCGGGGAACCCGACACAACACTGGGGACGGGATTCGGATGGCCCTCGAGGTTGGTGCCCTGTCGGTCGGCAACTGGTCGGGGAGCCACGCCGTCGGATGGGACTTCAACGCGCCCCAGTTCGGCGACCTCAAGGTGGGCGACGGGTTCCAAAAGCACTCCTACCCGTTCGGGATCATGGTGAATGCTCGCGGCGAGCGGTTCGTCGACGAGGGGGCCGACTTCCGCAACTACACGTACGCCAAGTACGGGCAGGAGATCCTCCGCCAGCCCTACCAGTTGGCGTGGCAGGTGTTCGACGCCAAGGTGACCCACCTACTGCGCGACGAATACCGAATCGCCCAGGTCACCAAGGCGAAGGCAAACACACTCGAGGAGCTCGCCGGGAAGCTCGAGGGCGTAGACGCCGAAGGCTTCCTCCGCACGGTGTCGGCGTTCAACTCCGCGGTGCGACGGGACATCCCCTTCGACCCGACGGCGCTCGACGGGCGCCGCACGGAGGGGCTGCCGATCCAGAAGTCGAACTGGGCCAACGCACTCGACACTCCGCCCTTCGAGGCGTACGCCACCACATGCGGGATCACCTTCACGTTTGGCGGCGTCGGCATCGACCGGTCGGCCCGGGTGCAGAGTGCCGAGGGATGGCCGATCCCGGGACTGTTCGCCGCCGGTGAGCTGGTCGGCGGCCTGTTCTACTTCAACTATCCCGGCGGCACCGGACTCACCTCGGGCACCGTCTTCGGGAGGATTGCGGGACGTTCCGCCGCAGAATCACTCCGGGGGTGACCACAACCACCGCGCGCAACGGTGCCCTCCTCGCCTGGTACTGCCGCAACACGCGCGATCTCCCCTGGCGGCGCGATTGCGATCCGTGGCGGGTGCTGGTAAGCGAGGTAATGCTGTAACAGACCCAGGCCGGTCGGGGCATCCCGTCTTCGAGCGGGTCCAACAGTTTCCTAGTGGTGCGTCGCGGATTTGATGACGTGGTCTCCTGTCGAGCGAGCGCCACGGTGGCTGAGTTCGCGTCATTGCCGTCCCGGGTCACCAATTAGGCGACACACCACTAGCGACGCTCCCCGTTTCCCGTTCCCCGTTGCCGGGTGGGCCGACGGGCAACGGGCAACCGGTAACAGGCTTCCCGATACCCTTTCCTGAATGCTGATCCGCCCTGCCCGCCACGACGACGTCGACCAGATCGCGTCGTGGACCCAGGACACCTTTGACTGGGGCGACTATGTCGCCGAGCGGCTGCCCGAATGGCTCGACAATCCGGCTGTGCGAGTCATGGTGGCCGAGGAGGAGGCAAGGGTCGTCGCCACCGTGACCGGGACGATGGTGTCCCCCACAGAGGCGTGGGCACAGGGCATGCGGGTACACCCCGATCACCGCCGCAAGGGGATCGGCACCGCGGTGAGCACCGCCCTGTGGGATTGGGCCCGGAAACAGGGTGCCGTGGTAGTCCGATTGGCGATCGACGAGACCAACGCCGCCTCCCAGGCCCAGGCGACCTCAATGGGTTTTCGCAAGGTGTGTGACTGGCGGCGCGGCGAGCGGGTCATCGGCGAGGGCTCGCCGGTCCCCGAAGGCAATGGCGGGCGTCGGGTCCCACCGCCCGAGCGATTGGACGCGGCGCACTCCGCCGAGGCCGAGCCCGCCTTTCTCTCGTGGTCGACCGGCGAGCTGGCCCGCGCCGCTCACGCCCTCTTTCCCATCGAGTGGGTATGGCGCCGCATGACGGTCGAGCACCTGCTCGTCGCCGCCCGCAATCGGGATCTCTACGAGGGTCGTCCGGGGTGGGCGATCGCGGAGGTCGACGAGGAGCGCTTGCTGGTGTATTGGATGGAGACCGCTCCCGACGACGCCCCAGCGATGGCGCTGGCCCTGGTCGACCTGGCCGCCGAAGCCGGGGTCGCCGAGATGCGGATCTGGGTACCCACCGTGGACTGGCTGGAGGCGCCCTTCACCCGCCTCGGGTTCGAGTTCCACACAGTCGGGGTGTGGGCCTTGGGGTTGTGACCCGCTGCCCGCTCCCCGCTGCCCGCTTTCCGCAAGAACGCGTCATGAACTTCTCGAGCGGTACGGGCGACCTTCAGCGAGAGTGCCCGCTCGGGAGTTGGGCGACACTCTTGCGGGAGACGGGCGACGGGCGACGGGCGACTTACTGCTGAATCTCGTACGAGGCCAGCGTCTCCATGTAGTTGGCGCGCTCGAAGGCCGACGGGTTGGGGGCTCCCCGCCACGACATCGACCCCTTCAACTGCTCCACCGATGCGTACTCGTGCTCCCTCATCCATGAGGTGAGCCCGGCAACGGAGGATTTGATCCGTCCCGGGCCGTGGAGCAGCAATGCGGAGGCCATCATCGTCACGTCTGCTCCGACCAACAGCAATTTGAGGGCGCCGAGATGGTCGTGGATGCCGGTGGTGGCGGCGAGGGAGGCCCGAACCCGGCCGTGGAGGATGGCGATCCACCGCAGCGGCAGCCGGAGTTCGACCGGGGTGCTCAGCTGCAGGTCGGGCATCACGACGAGGTTCTCCAGGTCGATGTCGGGCTGGTAGAACCGGTTGAAGAGAACCAATCCATCGGCGCCGGCGTCGACGATGCGCCGCGCCATGTTGGCCGTCGCCGAGAAGAAGGGCGCGACCTTGACGGCGAGCGGAATCGTGATCGCCCGCCGCACCTCCTCGACGATGTCGAGGTAGCGGCGCTCCACCTGCTCGGAGGTCTCCTCGATGTCGGCCGCCACGAAGTACACGTTGAGTTCGAGGGCGTGCGCCCCGGCGTCCTGCATCTTCCGGGCGTAACCGGTCCATCCCCCCGGGGAGGCCCCGTTGAGCGACGCGATCACCGGAATGTGGAGGGAATCCCGGGCTTGCCGGATCAGGGTGAGATACCGCTGGGGGCCGGTGTTGTAGGCCGTCATCTCGGGGAAGTAGGAGAGGGCCTCGGCGAACGACTCGGTCCCGTGCTCGAGGGCGGCGTGCACCTGGAACGAGTCGTGCTCGATCTGCTCCTCGAACAGCGAGGGCAGCACCACCGCGGCGGCTCCGGCGGCTTCGAGCAGCACCAGACGATCGAGGTCGCGCCCCAGTGGGGAGGCCGACACCACGAACGGGTTGCGCAGGTGCATCCCGAGGTAACCGGTCTCGAGACTCGGTTTCACACCGACACCTCCTCTCCGGGCAGGCCGCGTTCCAGGCCGGCGAGCTGTTCGTAGTAGCGGCGCCGCTCGTCGATGTCCTCCTGGGCCGCCTTGAGGAGTTCCTCGGAGCGGTCCGGGTCGGATCCGGCGAGCATGGCGAACCGGGCCTCAGTGGCGGCGAACTCCTTGAACGGCATCGAGGGCGGTCGCGAGTCGAGGGTGAAGGGATGATCCTCGGACGCCGCCAGCCGCGGGTCGTACCGGTACAACGGCCAGAAGCCGCTGGCGGCGGCATCCTTCTGATGCCCCATCATCTTGCCCAGATCGAAGCCGTGGGCGATGCACGGGCTGTAGGCGATCACCAGCGACGGCCCCGGGTACGACTCCGCCTCGGCGAGCGCCTTCACCGTCTGGGTCATGTTGGCCCCCATGGCGATCTGGGCCACGTACACGTTGCCGTAGGCCATGGCGATCATCCCGAGATCCTTCTTCCCGGTCGCCTTGCCCGAAGCGGCGAACTTGGCGACCGCACCCCGCGGGGTGGCCTTCGAGGCCTGCCCGCCGGTGTTGGAGTACACCTCGGTGTCGAGGACAAGGATGTTGACGTCGCGGCCGGCGGCGAGCACGTGATCGAGGCCGCCGAACCCGATGTCGTAGGCCCAGCCGTCGCCACCGACGATCCACACGCTCTTGTGGATCAGGGCGTCGAGCAACGGCAGCGTCGCCGCCGCCTGTGGGGTCCCCGCCGCCTCGAGCCGCTCCCGGGCGGCGGCCACGCGGGCACGCTGGTCGAAGATGCCCGTCTCGGTGGCCTGGTCGGCGCCGACGAGACCTTCCACCAACTCGGCGCCCACTACGTCACGAAGGTCGCGCACCGCACGGCCCGCAGCGTTGCGCCGGGCGTCGGCCCCGAGTCGCAACCCGAGACCGAACTCGGCGTTGTCCTCGAAGAGCGAGTTGGACCAGGCCGGCCCCCGGCCCGCCCCGTCGACGGTCCACGGGGTCGTGGGCAGGTTTCCCCCGTAGATCGAGGAGCACCCGGTGGCGTTGGCCACGACGAGGCGATCGCCGAACAACTGGGTGAGCAACTTGAGATAAGGGGTCTCCCCGCACCCGGAGCAGGCGCCGCTGAACTCGAACAGCGGCTGCAGCGCCTGGGAGCCCTTGAGCGTGGCCACCGCCACCTGGCGGCGGTCGATCGGGGGAAGATCGAGGAAGAAGGCAAACCGCTCCCGCTCCTGCTCGAGGATGGGGTCCTTCGGCATCATGTCGAGCGCCTTGTGCTTGACCAACTCCTTGCTGCGCGCCGGGCACACGTCGGCGCAGACGGTGCAGCCTGTGCAGTCGTCGGGGGCCACCTGGATCACCAGGCGCTTGCCGGGGAAGTCCTTTCCCACCGTCGCCCGATGGGGGAAGCCGGCCGGAGCGGCGGCGAGGGCCGACTCGTCCACGTAGGCGATGCGGATCGCAGCGTGCGGGCACACCAGGGCGCAGCGCCCGCAGTCGATGCAGATGTCGGGATCCCAAACCGGGATCTCTTCGGCGATCGACCGCTTCTCCCACCTGGCGGTGTCGGTGGGGAAGGTGCCGTCGACCGGCATGGCGCTCACCGGAAGCAGGTCTCCCCGCCCGGAGATGATCTCTCCGGTCACGGTGCGCACGAACTCGGGGGCGCCGGCGGCCACCGGGGGGCGCATCCGCACGGCGCCGGAGGGCTTCTCCGACACGGGGATCTCGAACAGGGCCCGCGTGGATTCGTCGACCGCCTGATAGTTGCGGGTGAGCACCGCCTCACCGCGCCGGCTGTAGGTCTTGCGGATCGAGTCCTTCACCGCGGCGATCGCCTGGTCGGGAGGGAGCAATCCGCTGAGGGCAAAGAAGCAGGTCTGGAGCACCGTGTTGACCCGGCCCCCGAGGCCGGCGGCCTTCGCCACCGCGTTGGCGTCGATGCCGAACACCCGCATGTGGCGATCGATGATCTGCTGCTGCACCTCGACCGGAATGCGCTCCCAGGTGCCCTCGCCGTAGGGCGTGTTGATCAGCAGGGTTGCGCCGTCGCCGGCCCTCGAGAGCACGTCGGTGGTCGACAGCAGGCCGAACTGGTGGCAGCCGATGAACGCCGCCTGGTCGACGAGATATGTGGAGCGGATGGGAACCGGCGAGAACCGCAGATGCGACACGGTTGTCGAACCCGACTTCTTCGAGTCGTAGACGAAGTACCCCTGGACGTACTGCGGGGTGTGCTCCCCCATGATCTTCACGGTGTTCTTGTTGGCGCCGACGGTGCCGTCGCTCCCCAGACCGAAGAACAGGGCGCCCACCACCCCCGGCGGCTCGGCGCGGAACCCGGGGTCGACGTCCAGCGACAGGCCGGTGACGTCGTCGACGATCCCGACGGTGAAGCGAGGGCGGGGCCGCTCCCGGGCCGACTCGTCGAAGACCGCCTTGGCCATCGCCGGGGTGAACTCCTTGGAGGAGAGGCCGTAACGGCCGCCGATCACCCGCGGCAGCGGCCACCCGTCGGCAGCGGCGCCGACGAGCACCGTGGCGACGTCCTGGAGCAGCGGCTCGCCCGACGCCCCCGGCTCCTTGGTGCGGTCGAGCACCGCCACCACTCGTGCGCTCCGGGGAAGTGCCCCGAGGAACGCCTCGGCCGAGAACGGTCGATACAGGCGAACCGTGACGACCCCCACCTTCTCCCCGCGACCGACCAGGACGTCGACTGCCTCCTCGACCGCACCAACGGCCGATCCCATGATCACGATCACCCGCTCCGCTTCCGGGTGGCCGCGGTACTCGAACAACCGGTAGCGCCGCCCCACCAGCGTCTCCAGTCGCTCCATGACACGGGTGACGATGCCGGGCACCGCGTCGTAGAACGGATTGCAGGCCTCGCGGGCCTGGAAGAACACGTCGGGGTTCTGTGCGGTCCCCCGCAGCACCGGGTGCTCCGGATCGAGGGCGCGACCGCGATGAGCGGCGATGGCGGTGGCGTCGACCATCGCCAGGAGATCGTCGTCGGTGAGGCGCTCGATCTTGGCGACCTCGTGCGAGGTGCGGAACCCATCGAAGAAATGGAGGAACGGGACACGCGCCTCGAGGGTGGCGGCGTGCGCCACCACGGCCAGATCCTGTGCCTCCTGAACGGTGGCCGAGGCGAGCATGGCGAACCCGGTGGTACGGGCCGCCATCACGTCGCCGTGATCGCCGAAGATCGACAGGGCGTGGGTGGCCACTGTGCGCGCGGCAACGTGGATGACCCCCGCCGTGAGCTCACCGGCGATCTTGAACATGTTGGGCAGCATCAGGAGCAGACCCTGCGACGCGGTGAAGGTCGTGGTCAGTGCGCCGGACTGGAGCGCGCCGTGGAGGGTGCCGGCCGCGCCCGCCTCGCTCTGCATCGCGATGACGGTGGGGACGTCGCCCCACACGTTCGGCTTCCCCGTTGACGACCAGGCGTCGGCGAGCTCGCCCATCGGCGAGGCCGGGGTGATCGGATAGATGGCCACCACCTCGCTGAGGCGGTGAGCCACATGGGCGGCGGCTTCGTTGCCGTCGACCGTGACCACGGGTCGATTCACGAGCGTCCCCTCCATGCGTGTCTCGTCCCCGACAGCATCCCTCGGGCGGGAGAGGGGGCGATAGGGCCGACCGACCCCCCAAACCCCGGCATGTGTAACCACGAGCCGTAGCCAGTGAGCACTAGGCACCAGGCACCAGATACCAGATACCAGATGCCGGATACCAGGCACCAGATGCCAGATGTCGGTCTCGGATGCGGCCCCGGCCTGGCTCAAGGTGTCTTCGCGAGGCTCTTCACGCTGGCGCCTGGTGCCTGGTGCCTGGAGCCTGCTTGGACAGCACCGCGATCCCGAGCGTGATCAGCAGTATCCCGCCGAGGGTGCTGGCGCGGGCCGGTTCGTCGAGGAGGGCGATCCCCAGCACCGCGGCGGTGAGCGGTTCGGCCAGGGTCAGGGTCGCCGCCGCCGCCACCGGCGTGGCACCCAATCCCCGGGAGAAGAACACGTA
>DATDRW010000043.1:0-35215 GCA_035291545.1 Acidimicrobiia bacterium | reverse complement strand
ACGGGGGTCTAGGCGCGGGGTCCACCTCCCCATACGGTGACCGCCATGTTCGCCGCGGTCACCTCGGCTGCGCTCGTGGGAGTCGAACCGCGGCCGGTGCGGGTCGAGATCCACGTCTCCGGCGGGAAGGGGATCTTCTCCGTCGTCGGACTCCCCGACGCATCCGTTCGGGAGGCCCGGGAGCGGGTTCGCTCGGCGATCTCGGCCTCGGGTCACCGCTTCCCCGGCCGGCACGTGACCGTCAACCTCGCCCCGGCCGACCTCCCCAAGGTGGGTTCGGCCTACGACCTTCCGATCGCGCTCGGTGTGCTCGTGGCGGCCGGAGACATCTCCCCGCAGGCTTCACGGGTCGTGGCGCTGGGCGAACTGGCGCTGGACGGGGCGGTGCGTCCCGCCCGCGGAGGTCTTGCCGCCGGACTGGTGGCGCGGCGGCGCGGGGAACGCTGTCTGGTCGGCGCCGACGGCTCGGGTGAGGCGGCGCTGTCGGGTGCGGACGTGCGCGGCGTAGCCACCCTCGCCGAGGCGGTGGCCGTCGCCACCGGCGCTGCGGAGGGCAGGCCGGTGGTTCCGCCGGCCGAATTGAGCGATTCCCCGTTTGTCGACCTGGGATCGGTGCGCGGTCAGACGGTGGGACGGCGCGCCCTCGAGGTGGCTGCGGCCGGGGGGCATCACCTGCTTCTCGTGGGGCCGCCGGGGGCGGGCAAGACGATGCTCGCCCGCGCCCTTCCCGGGGTGCTTCCCGACCTCACCCCGTCCGAGGCACTGGAGGTGGCGCAGGCACACGCCGCGGCCGGCCGACCGGTCCCGGTGAGCCACCGACCCCCGTTCCGTAGCCCGCACCACAGCGCCACCCCCGCCGCCATCCTCGGGGGTGGTTCGGGCGTCCCGGTTCCGGGGGAGTTGACCCTCGCCGACCGGGGGGTGCTCTTCCTCGACGAACTCGCCGAATTCCCCCAGCACCTCCTCGACATGCTCCGCCAGCCGGTCGAGGAGGGGAGGGTCCACGTGGCTCGCAAGGGGATGTCCGTGGTGTTCCCGTGCCGTGCCCAGGTGGTCGCCGCCACCAACCCGTGCCCGTGCGGGAATCTCGGCGATCCCCGCACCGCCTGTCGCTGCAACCCCGGGGCGGTGGAGCGCTACCGGGCGCGGCTCTCCGGTCCGCTCCTCGACCGATTCGACCTGCGGGTGCCGGTAGGGCGCCTCAACGGGACCGAGTTGCTCGCCTCCGGCGGCGAGCCGTCGGCGGCAGTCCGGTCCCGGGTGGTGCGTGCCCGGGAGGCACAGCGAGAGCGCGGGTGTGTGAACCGGGAGTTGCAGCGCGACCGGCTCGACGCGATGGATTGGGACGCCGAGGCCGGGTCACTGCTCGCCGCCGCCGTCGACCGGTGGGGGCTCACCGGGCGGGGCTGGGACCGGGTGCGGAGGGTGGCGCGCACCATCGCCGATCTCGGCGGGAGCGATCGGGTGACCGGAGACCACGTCGCGGAGGCGTTGTCGCTGCGATCGGTGATGTGAAGCCGGACCGTCTCGCCGTGGCGTTTCTCGGTCTGCACCCCGACCGCAGGCGCGACCTGTGCGCCCGCCACGGCGGTCCCCGCGGGCTCATCGCCGCGGTGCGCCGCGGGCGTGTCGAGGGAATCGACCCGGGGATGGTGACGTCGGCACGGGAGCGAACCGCCGCTCTGCAGGGGTGCGGGGTGCATCCCGTGTTTCTCGGAGACCCCGACTACCCGGCGGCTCTGGCGGCGATTGCCGACCCACCCGACATGCTCTTCGTCCGCGGAACCCTGCCGGTCGTGCCGTCGGTCGCCGTGGTGGGCACCCGGCGCAGCACCGCCTACGGCCGGGGATTGGCGCGCGCGTTCGGACGGGCGATCGCCGCCGCCGGTTGGGCGCTGTGCTCGGGACTCGCCCGCGGCATCGACGGCGAGGCGCACCGGGGCACGCTCGAGGCAGGCGGGATCGGCGTCGGTGTGCTCGGTTGCGGGTCCGACGTCGTGTATCCCCGGGAGCATGCCGGGCTCATCGCGGGGCTCGGTCGCAGCGGTGCGATCGTGACCGAGTACCCCCCGGGAACGGCTCCGCACGGGTGGAGGTTTCCCCCGCGCAACCGGATCATCTCGGGACTGAGCCGGGCGGTGGTGGTCGTCGAGGCGGGTACCACCGGCGGGGCGCTCGTCACCGCAGCCAGGGCGGCGGAGCAGGGACGCGAGGTGTTCGCGGTACCGGGTGACGTCGACCGCGAGTCGTCGATCGGCTGCAATCTCCTCATCCGGGACGGGGCGATCCCGGTGCTCGGACCGGATGACCTCGTCGAGGCGCTCTCGCTGGTGCTCGGACCGGCCCTCCCGCGAGCCGGCAGCGGTCGGGTGGCGATTCCCCCATCCGGTGTTTCGCTGGAGGACCTTGGGGCGCTGATCGGTCTTGGGGGTGTCGCCCTGCTGGCGTGGCTGGGTCGCGCCGAGTTGGCCGGGTCCATCCGGGTCGACGGATCCCGGGTGTACCCCGGTCCGGGGTGAAGTTCCGGGGCCGGAATGCCGATGAGGACCCGGGGCGTCGAATCCCCGGGGCAGAGATGACACCCAGGGCACAACGATCGGACCATTCCGAGATCGTCGAGATCGTCGTGGTCGACCCGCGCCCGCTCTTCGGGCACGGGGTCGCCGCGGCCTTCGACCCCGGTGCGGTGCGGGTGCTCGTGCTGCCGCCGGAGGGGATCGCGGGCGTCCCCGCGTCGTTCCACATCGCGCTGGTTGCCCTGGTCGTCCCCGACGTTCCCGCCGTCGTCGGCTGGCTCGTCCGCAAGGGATGCCGGGTGATCGTGTACGGCGCGGCCGACGGATCGTCCCTGCCTGCGGCGGTGGGCGCCGGCGCGGCCGGCTTCGTGTCCGACCGTGCCGGGGCCGCCGAGATGCGGGATGCGGTAGAGGCCGTCGCTCGGGGAGCCACCGCCGTCTTCCCGGATCACGCCGGTCACCCCTTCGGCGCCTCCGAGCTCCGGTTCACTCGACTCGGCTTCGCCGCCCTCACCCGGAGGGAGCGGGAGGTCCTCGACGGTCTGGTCGCCGGGATGCGGCCGGCCGACATCGCCCGGCGGGACTTCGTCTCGGTGGTGACCGTGCGCAACCAGGTGCAGTCGGTGCTCACCAAGCTCAACGTCCACTCCCAACTCGAGGCGGCGGCCGTCGCCCGTTGGTGGGGGTGGAGTCTCGACGCCGCGGGACCACTCGCAGCGGTCGGGGTTTCGGTGATTGATGTATCTGCATCATGACACGACCACCCTGAGTAGCGAGGGTCGTGTCACGTGCTAGATCCGGTTCGCACGAACGGACTAGTCCCTTGGACCATCCGAGAAGGAGGAACGTCCAATGTTGGAGTATCTGCACCGTCTGATGACCCGTGACGACGGGGCGACGATGGTCGAGTACGGCCTCATGGTCGCACTCATCGCCGTCGTGGCTCTGCTCGCCGTCACCGCCCTGGGAGGCAGCGTCCGCGACATTTTCCAGAACGTCGCCGACACGCTGACCCCGTGACGCTCACCGCCGAGATCTCCGGGCGGCCGGGCCGCCCGGAGATCCGACGGAGCTACCCCATGAAACGCGACATGAAACGCGACGAAGGCGCCGCCCTCGTGGAATTCGCCATTGTGCTCACCCTGCTGACGATGATCATGTTCGGGATCATCGAGTTCGGCCGGGCGTACAACGCACAGGTGACGCTGACCCACGCCAGCCGGGAGGGTGTCCGGGTGCTGGCAATCACCGGCGATCCCGACGCCGCCGCGGCGGCGACGCGAAATGCCGCGCCTACGTTGAACCCCGCTCTCCTGTCCGTGAGTGCCGGAGTGTGCTCGCCCGGATATCCCACGGAGCTCATCGCCTCCTATCCGTTCTCGCTCGACATCCCTTTCTTCGGAGCGCGCAACCTCATGCTCGATGCCACGGCGGTGATGCGATGCAGTGGATGACGGACGATCGCGGTGCCGTTGGTGTCTTCATGGCGATCACGATCGTCGTCCTGTTCGCCATGCTCGGTCTCACCGTCGACGTCGGCGCTCTCTACGACGAGCGACGCCAGCTGAGCAACGGGGCGGATGCCGCGGTACTGGCGATCGCCGAGGACTGCGCCCTCGGAGTCATCTCGTGTGATCAGGCGACCGCCACTGCGATCGCCAAGAGGTTTGCCGCCGCCAATGCCCGCGACGACGCCACCTTCGTCGACGAGGTCAGCATCGACCTCGCGGCGCGGACGGTCCGGGTGCAGGTGAGCACGCTCGATCCCGAGGGCGGCCATCTGCTCGAGCCGTTCTTCGCTCAGGTCGTCGGCTACGACGGAACCACGGTTCGGGCATCTGCCACCGCGGCGTGGGGATTTCCCAGCTCGATGCGCAACGTGCTCCCCCTGATCATCTCGGAATGTGAATTCCCCCTCGGCATGCCGATTCCCTCCGCCGAGCGGATCCTCTTCTTCCACGACGGCAACAACGCCGAACCGTGCAACGCTCATGCCGGCCAGGACGCCGACGGCGACGGCATCCTCGCCGGGGGTTTCGGCTGGCTGGACACGGTCGGGGGCTGCCGTCTCGACCTGGCCTCGGGCCAATGGGTCAATGCCGATCCCGGCTCTTCGCCGACCACGGGGTGTTCGCCCTCCGACCTGTCGGTGCTGGTGGGCACCGCAGTGCCGCTGCCGATCTTCGACGATCTGGTCGGCTTGGGGGAGGGCGGTGAGTACCACATCTCCGGCTTCGCCCTCTTCTTCATCACCGGATACAACTTCGGCGGCCAGTTCCGGTTCAACCCGCCGTGCTCTGGTGACGAAAGGTGTGTCTCCGGGTTCTTCACCTCAGGCGTCGTCCACGACGGCGGGGTCGGCGGGGTCGACCGGGGCATCGTCATCGTCAAGCTCACGGGATAGGAGAGTCGGTCATGCGCAGAGCCATCGGCATCGTTGGAGCGATTGCGGTCGCCGCATTCGGCACCCTTCTGCTGGTCGGTTACGTTCGTGGTGCCGAGGACCGGGCGCTCGCCGGCGAGGAACTCCTCGAGGTCCTCGTCGTCGACCGGCCGATCTCCCAGGGGATGCCGGCGAGCCTGCTGGCCGGCTCGGTTCGTCTCGAAATGGTACCGGTCAAGGTGAGATCCGAGGGCAGCGTGTCGGACCTCGCCACCCTTACCGACCTGGTGGCCGCGACCGATCTCTATCCCGGGGAGCAGCTGGTGGCGTCTCGGTTCGTCGCCGCCGAGAGCCTCTCCGCGCATGCCCGCATCGAGGCGCCTCCCGACACCCTGGAGGTGACGGTCTCCATCTCGGCGGAGCGCGCCCTGGGCGGTCAACTCGTCCCGGGAGACGTGGTCGCCGTGATCGCCTCGTTCGATCCCTTCGACCTGAACACGTTCGAGCCGTCGGACCTCGGCCCCGGTGAGATCATCGACCCCAGCGAAATCTTCGTGGGCACCTCCGGGGACGGGGAAGGTTCGTCGGTACGCTCACCCACCTCGACCGGGCTGATCCTGCACAAGGTGCTCGTAACCAGTGTGCAGGTCGAGCAGCTCCCGCGGGCTACGGTCGAGGACCTCCCCGACGACTCCCCGGCTCTGGCTCCCACCGGCAACCTGCTCATCACGCTGGCCGCTTCCGCCGGGGCCATCGAGCGCATCGTGTTCACCGCCGAACACGGTTTTCTCTGGCTCGCCGCCGAGGGGCCCGACGTCCCCGAGGTGGTCACGGTGATCCAGACCCGAGCGACGGTGTACAAGCGATGAGGCCCATTCTCCTCGTGGGTTCGACCGACGCGATGGCGAGGAGGATCCACGCCGCGGCCGCCGAGGGGTTGCGCGACCGGGTGCGACTGTGGACCCAGCCGATCACCGATGCCGGCGGGATCGAGGCCCTGCTGCAGGCCCGGCCCGCGGTGGTCATTCTCGGGCCGGGGTTGGTCGACAAGGTGTCGCTGCGCTTTGCCCAGTCGATCGATGCCGCGGGGGCCGATATCGAGGTGGTCCTGGTGCACAACGGCGGCGTGGACGCCGATGCCGCGCTGGCGGCCGGGGTACGCGGGTTGCTCTCCAAGTCCTCCGACGACGACACGATCCGGGCGACCGTGGGCCGGGCGGTCGCCGCCGCCGAGCGCCACCAGGATCACGAGGCCGGTGCGTCGTCGCTGCTGGAGGCTGCGACGCCCCGTGCCAAGGTGACAACCGTGCTGTCGCCGAAGGGCGGCGCCGGCAAGACGGTGTTGAGCACCAACCTCGCGGTCGGACTCGCCTCGGTCGCTCCCCGGGGCGTGGTCCTCGTGGATCTCGACCTGCAGTTCGGCGATGTGGCGTATGCGCTCGGCCTGAAGCCGCGTCACACGAGTTTCGACGCGGTGGCCACCCCCGGACCGCTCGACATCACGACGCTGAAGGTGTTCCTCACCCGCCATTCCTCCGGCCTTTACGTGCTGTGCGCCCCCGATGAGCCGTACCGCGGCGAGATGGTGAGTGTCGACGCGGCACAGCACATCATCTCGCTGCTGACGGCCGACTTCGACCACGTGGTCGTCGACACCGCGGCCGGGCTCAGCGAGCACACCCTGGCGACCCTCGATCTCTCCACCGACGTGGTGTTCCTCGCCGACATGGATGTCCCCAGTGTGCGGCATCTGAACAAGGTTGTCCGCGCCTTCGATCGACTGGGCATGAAGAAGGCCACGCGCCACTTCGTGCTCAACCGCGCCGACGCCCGAGTCGGCCTCAGCATGCTCCAGGTGGCCACGCAGGCCGGACTGGCCGTCGATCTCGAGATCCCGCTCTCCAAGGAGGTGCCGGTGACCCTGAATCAGGGGAATCCGATCCTGCTCTCCAACCCGAAGAGCCCTGTCAGCAGGAAGATCTGGGAGCTGGTGGAGCGGCTCGCCGGATCCCAGGGGACCACCGCTCACCTACCACTGAAACGGAGTGCTTGATGAAACTGAGCGAGCGACTCAAGGCTCTCGACGGGGATATCCCGCGCTCCGCGGCTCCGGCCGCGGAGTTCCCCGAGCCCTACCTCGGAGCCCCCGATCCCCTCGCCGATTTCAAGACGAAGGCGAAGCAGGACCTGTACGGCAAGCTGGAGTCACGGTCCCTCGATGCCTCGATGGGGGAAGTCGAGCTCAAGGCCACTGTGGTGAGGGAGCTCGAGAGGTTCATGTCGGAAACCGACATCCCGCTGAGCCCTGCCGAGCGGGAGCGCATCGCCGAGGAGATCAGTGAGGACATCCTGGGTTATGGGCCGATCCAGCGGCTCCTGGAGGACCGCGAGGTCACCGAGGTGATGGTCAATTCGACCGACCCGATCTTCGTCGAGCGCAACGGCAAGATCACCCGCACCAACGCCCGGTTCACCACCGTGGAGCACCTGCGGCAGGTGATCGAGCGCATCGTCGCCAGCGTGGGGCGGCGCGTCGACGAGTCGTCGCCGATGGTGGACGCCAGGCTGCCCGACGGATCCCGGGTGAACGCGATCATCCCGCCTCTGGCCGTCGACGGCCCGGCTTTGACCATCCGGAAGTTCGCCGCCGATCCCTATCGCGTCGAGAACCTGATCGAGTTCAAGACCCTGACGCCGGCGATGGCTTCACTGCTCGAGTTCTGCGTCAAGGGCAAGCTCAACATCCTGATCTCGGGGGGGACCGGCAGCGGGAAGACCACGCTGCTCAATGTGATGTCGGGGTTCGTGCCCGGGGACGAGCGGATCGTGACGATCGAGGATGCCGTCGAGCTGCAGTTGCTCCAGGATCACGTGGTCCGGCTGGAGAGCCGGCCTCCCAACGTGGAGGGCCGCGGCGAGGTGACGATCCGCGATCTCGTGAAGAACTCGCTGCGCATGCGTCCCGATCGAATCATCGTCGGCGAGGTGCGGGGCGCCGAGGCCCTCGACATGCTCCAGGCGATGAACACGGGCCACGAGGGTTCGATGTCGACCCTCCACGCCAACTCGCCCCGGGACGCTCTCAGTCGGCTGGAGACGATGATCCTGATGGCCGGGCTCGACATCCCGATTGGGGCGGTGCGGGAGTACATCTCTTCGGCACTCAGCGTCATCGTCCAGCTGAGCCGTCTCAGTGACGGCACCCGGCGGATCACCCAGATCACCGAAGTCGTCGGCATGGAGGGGGAGATCATCACGATGCAGGACGTGTTCCGCTTCGTGAAACGAGGCGTCGACGATCAGGGCAATGTGGTCGGCGGGATCGTCGCCACCGGGATTCGACCCAAGTTCGCGGATAAGCTCGCCGAAGCCGGCTTCCCGCTCGCCGGCGAGCTATTCGGGACCTTGAAGGAGCGAGCGGCGTGACCGCGGTCAGATGGTTCTCCGTCCTGGCCGTGGTCGCGGTGCTGGCGGCCCCGGCTGCGGCCGGAGGCGGGGTCGAGATCATCTCCGTCGAGGTGGCCCCTCCCGACATCTCCGTCGTCGTCTCCCTGCCCGCCGAGGTGGTGGCGGTCGGACCCGGGTCCGACGACTTCGCCGTGGTCGTCGACGGATTCCGGGTGACCGCGGACATCTATGCCCTGGTGCGCGACCCCATGGAGGTCGTGGTGGTGATGGACACTTCGGGAAGCATGGCGGGCGGGGCGATCCGGCAGGCGTCGGAGGCCGCCCTGGGGTTCGTCGACCGGCTCCCGCAGTCGGCCCGGGTGGCGGTTCTCTCTTTCGGCGACGAGCCCCTCCCCCTGACCGCCATGGGGGCGACCCGCGAGGAGGTCGCCGCGGCGCTGGACGGTTTGACCGCCGCCGGGGAAACCGCCCTCTATGACGCGGTGATCGCTGCCACCGGCCTGTTCACCGGCGCCGACGCCCGCCGCATCCTCGTGGTCCTCTCCGACGGCGGCGACACGGTGAGCGCAGCCAGCCTCGGCGATGCCGCCGCCGCCGTCGCCACCGCCGGGGTCGAGGTGCGCGCCGTGGCGCTGGAGACCCCCGAATCCGCCCTCGGGGCGTTGCAGGCGCTGTCCGGCGGTTCGGTGACGACCGCATCCGACGCTGCGGCCCTCGCCGACGCCTACGAGACGGTGGCCCTCGAGCTCACCGGCCGCTACCGGCTGACGTTTGCCGCCACCGCCACCGGCGTGATCGAGATCGCCGTGTTCGTCAATGGTCCCGCCGGGGTACTGTCGGCATCGCAGCTCGTCGACCTCACCACGGGGACGGTGACCGCGGGTGCCGGACCGGTGACCGTCCCGGCAGGTTTCGGGGCCCCCGATCCCGGACCGCCCCCGGTGGCGGTCGTCCAACCCACATTCCTCGATGAGCCCTGGACCCTGCCGGCCGGCGTCGCCCTGGTGTTCGTCGGCGCACTCGCCGCCCTGTGGCTGACCTCCCGCGACGAGGACGAGGAGCCGCAGTTCGAACCCCTCGAGGGAATCCCGATGGGCGTCTCCGGCCGCTTTCGACTGCTCACCGCAGCCGGGAACCGTGCGCGGGAGATCGGCGACCGGATCGCCCGCCACTCCCGGGCGGGGGCGATCGATCGCGCGCTGGATCGCGCCGGACTGGCGCTGCGCCCGGGGGAGTTCGTGGTCGTGGCCGCCACCGGGGTCGTGGTCGGGGTCACGACCGGGCTGGTGCTCGCCGGCCTCCCCGGGGCGGTACTCCTGGGGGCGGCCGCGGCGCTGGCACCCCGCACCGTGGTGCGCACCCTCATCGAGAGACGCCGCCGGGCGTTCGCCGATCAGCTCGAGGGCACGCTCCAGACCATCGCCGGCAGCCTGCGCGCCGGGTACGGGCTCCTTCAGGCGATCTCGACCGTCGCCGCCGAGTCGCCGGCCCCCACCTCGGTCGAGTTCAACCGGGTGGTCGTAGAGAACCGGTTGGGTCGCTCGGTCGAGCAGTCGATGGCGGCGATGGCGCGTCGTCTCGAGGACGAGGACCTCGGCTGGGTGGTCGAGGCGATCGAGATCCAGCGCGAGGTGGGGGGCAACCTCGCCGAAGTGCTCGACACCGTGACCGGCACGATTCGCGACCGGAACCTGATCCGCCGCCAGGTCAAGGCGCTCAGCGCCGAGGGTCGGTTGTCGGCGTACATCCTGGTGGCGCTGCCGTTCGTCATCGCCGGCTTCATCGCCATGATCAGCCCCGACTATCTCGGTGAGCTGACCGGGAGCACCATCGGCTGGATCATGGTCGGCGCCGCCGGGGTGCTCATGCTGGCGGGGGCTCTGTGGATCCGGAAGATCATCAAGGTGGACTTCTGATGCTCGGGGTTCCCTGGCACGTGGTCGGCGCCGCCGCCCTGGTGGTCTCTGCCCTCCCGCTGCTTGCCTGGTCGGTCGGCGGCGTCCGCCGGAGACCGGCGGCGGCGGTCGCCGGCGAGGGAATTGGCTACGACGAGCGGCAGGCATACCTCGAGGTGGGGGCGACCAGCCGGGTGCTGATCCCGGTGGTGCGGGCCCTCGCCCGGCGGGTGAAGCGCATCACCCCCGGTGGATGGGTCGAAGCCCTCGATCGCCGCATCCGACTGGCCGGGTCGCCCCCTGTCTGGACCCTGGAGCGGACCCTCGCCCTGAAGGTGGCGCTGGGGCTCGGCGGCGCCATCGCCGCATACCTGACGGCTCGGGGCAGCCTCACATCCACCATCGGCTACACCGCCGGAGGCTTGATCGTGGGATACGCGCTTCCCGATGTCATCCTGCGCGCACGGGGGCGGGAGCGGCAGGGGATGATCCTCAGGGAGTTGCCCGACACCCTCGATCAGCTCACGATCAGCGTCGAGGCGGGTCTCGGATTCGACGCCGCCCTCTCCCGGGTTGCGGCGAGCGGCACCGGTCCTCTCGCCGAGGAGCTGACCCGGGTGCTTGCCGAGATCAAGGTCGGCGTCCCCCGTTCCGAGTCACTGAAGCGGCTGCTGAGCCGAACCGACGTCTACGAGCTGCGACACTTCATCTTGGCCCTGCAGCAGGCCGAGCAGTTTGGCCTGCCGGTGGCGCGGGTGCTGCGGATCCAGTCCACCGAGTTGCGGCTCAAGCGGCGACAGCGGGCGGAGGAGGCGGCGATGAAGATTCCGGTGAAGATCGTGTTCCCGCTGGTGTTCTGCATCTTCCCGGCGCTGTTCGTCGTCCTGCTTGGGCCGGCGATGATCCGTGTCGCCCGGGTGCTGCTGTGAGCCGTCCGGCCGCGTCTTCGCATGGTGCCTCCGCCGGTCGTTGACCGGGGGGGTTGGGGCGGCCACGATGAGCCGGTGACCATTCCTGCGGTACCGGTCTGGGCGGAACCTGCGGTGTCGGCATTCCTGCTGCGTGCCGAGGCGGAGCGGAATTTGTCTCCGCACACCCGCCAGGCCTACCGGCGCGACCTGGCGCAGTTCCTCGACTTCTGCGATCGGCTCGGCACGCGGACCCTCACCGGGGTGGACCGCCGGGCGGTGCGGCGCTGGCAGGCCCAGCTTTCAACCCGGGGATTCGCCGCGACCTCGATCTCGCGCAAGGTGTCGGCGGTGCGATCGTTCTTCCGAGACGCCGCCCGGAGGGACCTCGTGGCCGGCGACCCCTCGATCGGGCTGCCCACCCGGAAGAAGCCGTCCCGGCTGCCGCGGGCGCTCGGCGCGACCACCCTGGCGGCCATGCTCGACGGGCTCGACGGCCTCGACCCGCTGACGTTGCGCGACCGCGCGATCCTCGAGGTGCTCTACGGCACCGGGCTGCGGGTCTCGGAGCTCTCGGCGCTGACGGTGCGCGACGTGCAGACCGATCTCGTCCGGGTGCGGGGCAAGGGAGACAAGGACCGCGTCGTCCCTCTCTCCGGCCAGGCGCGGGCGGCGGTCGGTCGGTACCTCGAGGGGGCACGGTCCCGGTTCGCTGGAGCCGCATCGGGGGATGCCTTGTGGCTCGGGGTCCGCGGGGCACGGCTCGGTCCGCGCGGCGTGCGACGGGTGGTGCGGTCCCGGCTCGGCACCTTCCCGCATGCGCTGCGCCATTCGTTCGCGACCCACCTCCTCGAACGCGGTGCCGATCTGCGCACCGTCCAGGAGTTGCTGGGGCACGTTGAACTGGCCACCACCCAGACTTACACTGCCATATCCCGACACCACCTCAAGGCAACTTATGAGCGATCGCATCCGCGCGCATGAACCCACCGCGCAGGAGATCGGTGGCCTGTGGGCGAGATTCAAGGAGTCGGCAGATCCGAGCGCCCGCGAGGGCCTGATCATCCATTTCTCGCCGCTCGTGAAGTTCGTGGCCGGTCGCGTCGGTGTCGGGTTGCCCCGGAACGTGGAGCAATCCGATCTCATCTCGTACGGGATGTTCGGGCTCATCGATGCCATCGACAAGTTCGAACCCGAGCGCAACATCAAGTTCGAGACATATGCGGTGAACCGGATCAAGGGCGCCATCCTCGACGAGCTGCGCGCCCTCGACTGGGTGCCGCGGTCCGTGCGGGCCCGAGCCAGGGAGATCCAGCGATCGCTCGACGAGCTCGAGCACCGCTTGAAGCGATCGGCCACGGAAGATGAGCTCGCCGCCCACATGGGGGTGCCGCTCGACACGCTGCAGGGCCAGCTGGGCGAAATCGCCGGCCTCGGATTCGTCGCTCTCGACGAGCTGGTCGATCCCGGTGATCGCACGTCTGCGACACTGGGTGACCTGCTCTCCGACCCGAAGGCGATGGAGCCGGGAGGGCCGTTCGATCAGCAGGAGACGCGCTACTTCCTCAGCGACGCCATCAACCGTCTCCCCGAGCGGGAGCGGCTCGTGATCACCCTGTACTATTTCGAAGGCTTGACGCTGGCGGAGATCGGCGACGTGCTCGGCGTCACTGAATCCCGCATCTGCCAGATCCATACCAAGTCGGTGATGAGCCTGCGCAACCGGATGATCGAGCCGGGACTGGGAGGCTGAGGACGGTCCATGGTCCATCGTCTCCGAAACGATTGACGATTGACGATCGACCCTCCCGAAGGCGTCGATCTCGCCTACACTCGTTCGCAATCACACACGTTCGCCGCAACCTCCCGCGGTCGGGGCCGCCGACGCGTCCCCGGGGAGGCCGAAGGGCGGGCGGAGGAAGCAACCGAATTCAAGGAGACACCAGGTGGCCAGCGTCACCATGAAAGAGCTGCTCGAGGCGGGGGTCCACTTCGGGCATCAGACGAGACGGTGGGATCCCAAGATGCGCCCGTTCATCTTCTCGGAGCGCAACGGGATTCACATCATCGACCTGCGGCAGACGCTCGAGGCCGCCAACCAGGCGTCCGAGTTCGTCAAGAACCTGGTCGCCGGGGGTGGCACGGTGCTCTTCATCGGCACCAAGAAGCAGGCGCAGTCGGTGGTCAAGGATGCCGCCATCCGGGCGGGCATGCCGTATGTAAACGAACGCTGGCTCGGTGGGATGCTCACCAACTTCACCACGATCCATAAGCGCATCCTCTACATGCGCGAGCTGGAGCGGATGAACGACAGCGGCGAGATGGATGCGCTCCCCAAGAAGGAGCGTCTGCGCCTCCGTCGCGAGCTGGAAAAGCTGGCAGCCGTGCTCGGCGGGGTGCGCGACCTGCACCGGGCACCCGAGGCGATCTTCATCATCGATGTCAAGACCGAGCACATTGCCGTGACCGAGGGAAGCCGCCTGGGGATTCCGATCATCGCCGTTGTCGACACCAACTGCGATCCGGACCACATCGACTACGTGATCCCCGGCAACGACGATGCGATTCGTGCGGCCCAGCTGATGGCCGACGTGATCGCCGACGCCTGCCTCGCCGGTGCAGACATCTCGACCGCACGCAGCAAGGACAAAGGCGCCGATCAGAATGGGTGAGATCACGCCGGCGGAGATCGCGGCACTGCGCAAGACCAGCGGCGCGGGGATGATGGACGCCAAGCACGCCCTCGAGGAAGCCGGCGGCGACACGGCGCGTGCCACCGACATCCTCCGCGAGAAGGGGCTCGCTTCGGCGAAGAAGCGGTCCGAACGCGCCACAGACCAGGGGACGATTGGGCACTACCTGCACATCCAGGCCGACCGGCCCGTGATCGGGGTGCTGGTCGAGCTGTCATCTGAGACGGATTTCGTCGCCAAATCGGAGGGGTTCCAGGCCGCGGCCCGGGACATCGCGATGCACGTCGCCGCCACCCGCCCGCGCTGGGTGCGTCGCGACGAGGTGCCCGAGCCCATCCTCGCCAAAGAGCGCGAACTGATCTCCGCCCAGGCGCGCCACGAGGGCAAGCCCGAGAAGGTGATCGAGAAGGTCGTCGACGGGCGGATCAATTCCTTCTTCGAGGACAATGTCCTGTACGACCAGACCTTCGTCAACCGGGAGAGGTTCGAAGGAACCGTCGGTCAGATGGTCGAGACGCTCGCCGCCAAAATGGGCGAGAACATCGCCGTCCGGCGGTTCGCCCGCATCGGGGTCGGAGAGGTCGTCGAGTAGTGGGCCGCCGAGTAGCCCTCAAGCTTTCGGGCGAGTCCTTTGCCGATGGGGCGCTCGGTCATGGCATCGATCCGAAGACGGTGCAGCGGCTCGCCACCGAGATCGCCGAGGTGCACCGCGAGGGTCACCAGATCGCCATCGTGGTCGGCGGCGGCAACATCTTCCGGGGCCTGTCGTCGGCGGCCGAGGGCATGGACCGGGCCAACGCCGACTACATGGGGATGCTCGCCACGATCATCAACGCCCTCGCTCTGCGCGATGCGCTCGAGCATGCCGGTGTGGAGACACGGGTGCAGACCGCGATCACCATCGCCCAGGTGGCCGAGCCGTACATCCGTCTGCGAGCGATCCGCCACCTGGAGAAGGGACGCGCCGTCGTTTTCGCCGGGGGGACCGGCAACCCGTTCTTTACGACCGACACCGCGGTGGCGTTGCGTGCCGCGGAGATCGGTGCCGATGCGGTGCTCAAGGCGACCCGGGTCGACGGGGTGTTCGACGCCGACCCCGAGACCCATCCGGAGGCGCGCCTGCTCACCGAGCTCACGTACATGCAGGTGCTGGAGCGGGGTCTTCGGGTGATGGACAGCACCGCCATTACGATGTGCATGGACAACGACCTGCCCATCCGGGTCTTCAACATCTCCGTGCCGGGCAACATTGCCCGGGCCGTCCGCGGCGAACCGGTGGGTACGCTGGTTCGCTGAGAGGAGGCACAACGTGATCGACGAGCTCCTCAGCGACGCGGCGACGAAGATGGTTCAGGCCATCCATCACGTCCAGGCCGAGTTCTCCACGGTGCGCACGGGCCGGGCCAATCCGGGGATCCTGCATCGGGTGATGGTCGACTATTACGGGGCACCCACCCCGCTGCAGCAGCTGGCGTCGATCGCGGTGCCCGAGCCGCAGCTGCTCGTGATATCGCCGTACGACCGCTCGTCGGTCCACGCCATCGAGAAGGCCATCCAGGCATCGGACCTCGGACTCAACCCGGCGAGCGACGGCACCGTGCTGCGTCTCGTGTTCCCTCCCCTGAACGAGGAGCGTCGCCGAGACCTCATCAAGCTGGTCCGCCACATGGCCGAGGAGGCCCGGGTGGCCGTGCGCAACGTGCGCCGCCACAGCAAGGACGATATGGAGGCCCTGGAGGGCGAGGTGTCGACCGACGAGGTCCGGCATGGGGAGACGCGCCTCCAGGAGCTCACGGACTCCCACATCGCCAAGATCGACCAGCTGGTCCAGCACAAGGAAGCAGAACTGCTCGAGGTGTGATCCGGGCAGGCGAGGAGGGCCGTGACGCGAGGCGGAGACGACGGCGAATTCCAGACTCATCCCGGGGACCCCTGGCACCCGGGGTGGAGCGATGACGCCGAAGCGCGGGAACCGAAGGTGGGGAAGCCGCCGCAGGCTGAATCCCCCAAAAAGCGGCGGTTCCTCGGGCGCAAGCGCCGTGAGCGCGACGAGGCCGTCGACGAGTCATCGCCCGCCGACGAGGACGTGGCGGTGGTGGTGGCACCCATCGGCGACGACACCCTGTTCCGGCCGGCGGAGCAGCCGGAGCCTGAGGCGAGTGAGCCCCCGGCGGTGTCCCGCCGCCCCGCCGCCGAGCCTCCGATGCCGGCGTGGCTGTCGGATCCACCCCAACTCGAGCGTGATGTAGCGCTCGCCGTCGAACTGCCTTCATGGGTGGGGAAAACCACCGCCGGCGCCGAAGGGGTGGCCGCAGGATTCGAGGAGCCGACCGACTCTGCCGCCGCCGTGCCCGGCGCCTCCCCCGGCGGAGACGACCTGGCCGCGGCGCTGTCGGCACTCGGGGCTCTCGACGACGCCGACGTCGAGGTGGCCGTCGGTGAGTCTCTGGAGACGGATCGCGACACCGCCGATCTTCCGACGGTGGGTCTCGACGCCTTCGAGGCGCTACGCGCTTTGGAGGGTGACGAGGGGCCGCCTGCCTTCGCCGGCACCTACGGAGTCGCCGGCAAGGAGGCCTTCGAAGCTTTGCGCGAGGGCGACACCGACGACCTCTCCGACTGGGATGCCTTTGCCGGCGCCGGCTCTGCGCCATCGTCGCCGGTCCCGACCGCACCGACCCGGCCCGCTCCATCGGAGCTTCCCGCCGAGAGGCCGGTCGTTGCCGAGGCCGCGGCCCTCGACGAACCGGCCGGTGCCGATGGCGAGCCTCGGCACAAGCGCGGCATCTGGCCGTTCCGCCGCCGTCGACGCGACGAGGAAGCGGTGGCGGAGGAAGCCGCCGACTGGGACGCCGACGGCAAGCCGGTCCCAGGGACGTGGTTCCCCGAGGTGGACGAGGACGTCGTGGTCCCGCCTATAGCCGACCTTCCCGAGGTGGAGTGGCCGAGCCCGCCGGCGTCGCCCGATCCCGACGTCGCGTTTCGACCTCCGACGGCAACTCTCGACCCGGATCGAACCGTCGAGGTGCCGCTTCTCAGTGCACCCCGGCCGGCGACACCGCGCCGCACCGACGAGCCTGCGCCGCCGCGGGAACCGGAGGTGCCGCGGTGGGCCGACATCCCGCCGGGTGTCGCCCCGATCGAGACCCCGCCTCCGGTCGGCTCCCCTGCGGAGGACCATTCCGACGCCGACACCGACGACCTCCAGGCCGGGGGCCCCTGGCGGCTCGAATTCGACGACGGGACTTCGGAGTCCCCGTACGGTTCGACCGCGTACGACCCGGCCCCGGCGCCCGCCGTTCGCGGCGACCGCGACGAGTGGGAGGAAACGCTCGACGGCGATCGGGACGCCACTGTGGAGATGGCGGATCCCGGGCTGCGGGTCGGCGAGGACATCTACAGCGGCTCGGTGACCGTGGAGCACCGCGGGCTCGCCGAGGAGATGCTGAGCCTCGGGGACAAGGACACGGAGTGGCAGGCGATGGCTGCCGTCATGCCGGGGGTCGAGTCGGGTGTCGTCGGATTCGAGGACGTCGCCGACCTGCGGACCGACGAGGAATACCGGGAGCAACCCCGCTCCGACCTCGGGATGCGCGTCGGGACCGGCCTGCTGCTCCTCGTATTCCTGCTGGGGACGATGTTCGTGGGCGGGGGTGCGATGGCCGTCTTCATCGGGGCCATGGCCTTGCTCGGCATCTGGGAGTTCTACGGCACGCTGCAGCGCCTCGAGTTCCGGCCGCTCACCTTCATCGGCTATCTGGGGGGAGCAGGGATGCTCGCCGCCGCCTGGTTTCACGGACCGATCGCGGTGCCCATCGCCATCGCCCTCACCGTCATCCTCATCTTCTTCATCTACGCGTTCTCGCCGCTCCGAGAGGATGCCCTCGCCAACGGGGGGCTCACGGTGCTCGGCTCGGCCTGGGTAGCTGGGTCCGTCGCCTTTGCCTCCCCGATGCTCCGGCAGGATGACTTCCGGGTGTTGGTGATGGCGGTGGTGGTTTCGACGGTGGCGATGGATGTCGGCTCGTTCTCGTTCGGTCGCACCTGGGGCAAGCGGGCGCTGTCGCCGGTGTTGTCTCCGAACAAGTCGATCGAGGGGCTTGTGGGCGGCATCCTGCTGGCGATGGGTGCCGCCGTCGCCTTCGGTGTGCTGGCCGAGCCGTTCGACATCGCATCGGGTATCGCCCTCGGCGCGGTCGTGGTGGTGATGGCGCCGCTCGGCGACCTCGCCGAATCGATGGTGAAGCGCAGCCTCGGCGTCAAGGACATGGGCACGATCCTTCCCGGGCACGGCGGGGTGCTCGACCGGATCGATGCGTTCCTGTTCGTGCTCCCCGCCTCGTGGGCGCTGTACCAGGTCATGGGCTTTCTGGGTTGAGACCGGTCGCCGTCCTCGGAGCGACAGGATCGATCGGGCGGCAGGCACTCGCGGTCGTCGCTGAGGTCGGTGCGGAGGTCGTCGCCCTGGCGGCGCGCCGCGGCTCCGATGACCTGGCGGCGCTCGCCGCCGCCCACCCCGCAGCCCGGATCGCCGTCGCCGCCGCCACCCCGAGCGAGCGCGAGCGGTTTGCCGCGCTCGGGTCCCGCGTCACTTTCGGTGGGGAAGCGGTGGCCGCGCTGGCGGCGCAGTCGGGGGTGACCGTGGTGAACGGCATCGTGGGCTCGGCAGGTTTGAGGGCCTCGGTGGCCGCCCTCGCGGCGGGTAACCGGCTCGCCCTCGCCAACAAGGAGAGCTTGGTCGCCGGCGGTCCGGTGATCGAGGCCGCCCTCCGTACGGGGGGAGGCGAGATCGTCCCGGTCGACAGCGAGCACAGTGCCCTGTTCCAACTGCTCGCCGGTCACGACCGGGGAACGGTGCGCCGTCTGGTGCTCTCCGCCTCGGGCGGGCCATTCCGCGGAATGCCGGCTGAGGCGGTGGCGGCGGCGACCCCCGAGCAGGCGTTGCGGCACCCGACCTGGCGGATGGGCCCGCGCGTCACCGTCGACTCCGCCAGCCTGATGAACAAGGCGCTCGAGGTGATCGAGGCCCACCACCTCTTCGGGTGCTCCTACGACCTGATCGACGTCGTGGTGCATCCGCAGAGCATCGTGCATGGCATCGTCGAACTCGTCGACGGCTCGCTCTTCGCCCATTTCGGCGAACCCGACATGCGGATCCCCCTCCGGTACGCGCTCACCCATCCCGCCCGCGGTGTCCGCACGGCGCCACCGTTTCCGCTCGCCGGCACCACGCTCACTTTCGAGTCTCCGGATCTCGACGTCTTCCCCGCATTGCGCCTCGGGTACGAGGCGGGTCGCGCCGGCGGATCGGCGCCCGCGGTGCTCAACGCCGCCGACGAGATCGCGGTGCATGCGTTCCTCACCGGACGCATCGGCTTCTCCTCGATACCGGTCGTCGTCGAGCGCACCCTGCATGACATCGCGGTCCGCTCCTTGTCTTCCGTGGAGGACGTGTTCGCCGCCGACGAGGAGGCGCGGGCCGTCGCCACGGGGCATCTGGGAGACTCGTGCTAACGGGGTGTGGCCGGTAGCGTGATGGGCCTTCGAGGGAGTCGCTCGTGACCGGCGGACTGATCGTTCTCTTCGGCATCATCGCCATGGTCATGCTCCATGAGGCGGGTCACTTCCTTGCCGCCAAAGCGCTGGGGATGAAGGCCACCGAGTTCTTCTTTGGTTTCGGGCCCCGGCTGTGGTCGACCCGTCGCGGTGAGACGGAATACGGAATCAAGGCGATTCCGCTCGGTGGCTACGTTCGCATCGTCGGGATGAACCCGTATGAAGAGGTGGACCCGGCCGACGTGGGCCGTACCTACCGGGACCAGCCATTCCGGGCGAAGGCGGTGGTGGTGCTGGCGGGTGTGACCAGCCACTTCGTGGTGGCCTTCCTGCTCTTCTTCGTGGTTGCCAGCCTCCTCGGCGTTTCGGAGTCGACCACGACCGTGGAGAGCGTCCAGGCAGCGCTCGACGACGGCACGCCCTCCCCGGCCTCCGCGGTGGACATCCGGTCGGGTGATCGCATCGTCTCCATCGACGGGGTCGAGCCCGCAGGGTGGTCGGAGGCGGTCGACATGATCATGGGCAGCCCCGGCGAGACGATCGAAATCGTGCTCGATCGCGGTGGGACGCTGCTCACGGTCCGCCCCACCCTGGCATCGGTCGACGACGGGGACGGCGGAGAGCGCGGCTATCTCGGGGTGCGCTCGGCGAGCATCACCGTTCGCGCCGGGCCCATCGAGGGTCTCGGCGACGCCGGTGCCGCGGTGGGGGAGGCGACGGTGGCATCCGCGACCGGGCTGTGGCGGATGGTGTCGGGATTCGGCGGGCTGGTCGAGGCCGTGATCACCGGCGACGCCGACAAGATCAACGAAACCCGGCCGGCGAGCCCGATCGGCCTCGTCCGCATCGGCGCCGAGACCCAAGAGCTCGGGATCGGTTTCACCCTCGAGTTGATCGCTCTGGTGAACGTGTTCGTCGGGTTGTTCAACGTGATCCCGATCTACCCGCTCGATGGGGGGCATTTCGCAGTCGCTCTGTACGAAAAGGTGCGGGGCCGTCCCGCCGACGTGCGCAAGCTCGCCCCGATCGTTGCCGTCGTCGTGACCTTCATGGTGCTGCTCGGCGTTCTCGCCATCTACCTCGACATCGCCAGTCCCTTCTCCCTGCGGTGAGCGAACGCCGCCCGACGAGGGCCGTCCGGGTGGGGTCGGTCACGATCGGGGGAGGCGCGCCGATCAGCGTCCAGTCGATGACGACCACGAAGACCGCCGACGTCGAGGGCACCTTGTCCCAGGTCTACGCCCTCAAGGGCGCCGGGGCCGACATCGTCCGTATCACGTGCAACGACACCGAGGCCGCCCAGGGGCTCGCCGAGATCGTGCCCCGTTCGCCCGTGCCGATCATTGCCGACATCCACTTCCAGCACCGGCTCGCCCTGGCGGCACTCGAGGCGGGGGTCCACGGGCTGCGGCTCAATCCGGGAAACATCCGCGATCCCCGGCACATCAAGGAGGTGGCCCGCGCTGCCGCAGGGCGCGGGGTGCCGATCCGGGTGGGAGTCAACGCGGGCTCGCTCGACAAGGACCTCCTCGACAAGTACGGGGCGCCGGTTCCGGCGGCGCTGGTGGAGTCGGCGCTCCACGAGATCCGGCTGCTCGAGGAGGCCGGGTTCCACGACATCAAGATCTCGGTAAAGCACAGCAACGTGCCCTCAATGGTCGAGGCCTACCGCTTGCTCTCCGCGAAGACCGACCATCCGCTCCACCTCGGCGTGACCGAGGCCGGCCCGCCGCCCGCCGGGCTGATGAAATCCGTGGCCGGCATCGCCACGCTGTTGCTCGAGGGAATCGGCGACACCATCAGGTTCTCCCTCACCGCCGATCCCGTCGAGGAGGCCGAGGCGGGTCGCCGCCTGCTCGAGCAACTCGGTCTCCGGGCTCGGGCCGGTGTCGACCTCATCGCCTGTCCATCGTGCGGCCGCGCCGACATCGACGTGGTGGCGGTGGCCACCGCGGCGCAGCGGGCGCTCGAAGCCGAGAAGCTCCCCATCCAGGTTGCCGTCATGGGATGCGTGGTCAACGGCCCGGGTGAGGCCAGGGAGGCCGACATCGGGATCGCCGCGGGCAAGGGCAAGGGGCACCTGTTCATCAAGGGAAAGGTGGTCCGGGTGGTGCCGGAGGCGGAGATGGTCGCGGCACTGGTCGACGAGGCGCGCCGGCTCGTCGCCGAGGGAGTTGACGCCCGGCTGGCCGCCGCCGATGGCGTCGCCGAGCAAATGGCGCGCGAGACGGCGGAGTCGCTGCTCGCCTCGCAGGGGGATGTCAACCGGGTCGCCGAGCGCAGGGCGCGTGTCGCGAGGATCGCGCAGGGCGAGTAGCCGCCCGCGCCTCCTTTCTGGAGGCTGGAGACTGGAGGCTCCGGCACTACCCTCCGCTTCCATGCGCTGGTCCCGCGCCTTCATCCCGACGCTCCGCGAAGACCCTGCGGATGCCGAAGCGGCGAATCACCGCCTGTTGGTCCGCGGCGGGTTCATCCGCCGACTCATGGCGGGGTCGTGGTCGATGCTCCCGCTCGGCATGCGGGTGACCAAGAAGGTCCAGGACATCATCCGCGAGGAGATCGACGCCATCGGCGGTCAGGAAATGCTGCTGCCGGTGGTCCATCCCGGCGAGATCTGGAAGAAGACCGGGCGGTGGGACGACGTCGAGGGCATCCTGGTGAAGCTGAAGGACCGGCGCGACACCGACATGCTGCTGGCGATGACCCACGAGGAGATCTTCACCACGATCGCCGCCGAGCTCACGTCCTACCGACAGCTTCCCCAGCTCTGGTATCACCTGCAGACCAAGTTTCGGGACGAACCCCGCCCCAAGGGTGGGCTGCTCCGGGTCCGCGAGTTCACGATGAAGGACTCGTACAGCTTCGACATCGACCCGGCCGGGCTCGACGTCCAGTTCCAGCGCCACTACGAGGCGTACCAGAAGATCTTTGCCCGGCTCGGTCTGGACGCGATCCCGGTGCACGCCTCCAGCGGCTGGATGGGGGGCAAGGAGTCGGTCGAGTTCATGGTGGAAGGTGCGGCCGGCGAAGACGAGATCGCCTTCTGCCCGGCCTGTCGCTACGCCGCCAACACCGAAAAGGCCACCTCGGTGATCCCGGCGGTGGCAGACGCGCCGTGGGAAGGCGAGCCGCAGCGGTTCCCCACCCCCGGGATTCGCACCATCGCCGCGCTTGCTGCCGTGGGGGAGTTCGCCGCCGGTGAGCGGCAGATCAAGAGTCTGGTGTATGTGATCGACGGCTCCCCGGTGCTTCTCCTCGTTCGCGGCGACCACGAGCTGATGGAGCAGAAGCTCGTCGACGGTCTCGGCACCTGGGATGCGCACCCGGCCGACGACGACGACATCGTTGCGGCGCTCGGGGCACATCCCGGAAGCCTCGGTGCGGTCGGGGCGAAGGGAATCCGCATCATCGCCGATCCGGCGCTGCGCGGTCGCACCAACATGGTCACCGGGGCCAACGACGACGACTGGCATCTGCGCGGGGTGGACGTCGCACGCGACATCGCCGTCGACACCTGGCTCGATCTGCGCCTGGTCAAGGCGGGAGAAGGCTGCCCCACCTGCGGTAAGCCGCTCGAGGTGAAGCGCGCGATCGAGGTCGGCCACATCTTCAAGCTGGGCACCAAGTTCAGCGAGGCGCTCGGCGCCGCCGTCCTCGACGAGCAGGGGGAGCAACGCGTCATCTGGATGGGGTCGTACGGCATCGGGATCGGCCGGAACATGGCGACCGTGGTCGAAGCGAGCCACGACCAGAAGGGCATCGTGTGGCCGGTGGCCATCGCCCCGTATGAGGTCGTGGTGACCGCGGTGAAGGTGGACGATGCCGCCTCGATGGAGGTCGCCGAGCAGGTGTACGCGGGCCTCACGGCCGCCGGGGTCGAGGTGATCCTCGACGATCGGGACGAGCGCCCCGGGGTGAAGTTTGCCGACGCCGAGCTGATCGGGATCCCCTACCGGGTCACGGTCGGGCCCAAGGGCATGGCCGCGGGGGTTGTGGAGGTCGTCAGGCGTCGGGACGGCGCCGTGGAAAAACTCGCACCCGACGCGGTCGTGACCCACCTGGCGGCCGTCGTGGCGCGGGAACGCGGTCGAGCGAGGGGCTGAGGGCGAAAGGCGAAAGGGCTGCCGGGTTCGCTTTTCGCCTCTTGCTCCTCGCTTCCCGACGGTCCTTTCCACCCCCCGCGCTGGTATGCTCTCTGCGGTTCAACTGAGGACGCTTAGAACGTGAAGTGGGCGCCCCGCCCACTTTTTTGTTGAGGAGTTACTGATGGGTGACGTCGACGGTCGGCTCTGGGATCTCCTGGAGCCCTGGCTCGAGGCGGAGGGCGTCGAGCTCGACGATCTCGAGGTGCTCGGCATCGGTGCCGGGCGGCTGGTGCGCGTCACCGTCGACGCCCCCGGCGGCGTCGACGTCGAGCGCATCGCCGACCTGGCGCGCGGTCTCTCCCGGATCCTCGACGAGGGTGATCTCACCGGCGGTTCCTACACACTCGAGGTGTCCTCTCCCGGTCTGGAGCGGCCGTTGCGCAGGCCGTCGCAGTTCCGCAAGGCAGTCGGCCGCGAGGTCGTGGTCAAGACCAAGGACGACGTCTCCGGATCACGCAACCACCGCGGCATCCTCGCCTCGGTCGGTGACACCGATGTTCTTGTCGCCGTCGACGGCGTCGACCGTGTCATCCCTTTCGACCACGTCTCCCAGGCGCGCACGGTGTTCCGTTGGGAGAAGGCTTCCAAGCCGGGGAAGCGAGGTGCGCAGTGAACGAGTCGTTTATGGAAGAGCTCGAAATCCTGGAGCGCGAGAAGGGCGTCCCGAAAGAGACGATCCTCGACGCGCTGGCCAATGCGCTCGTCTCCGCCTACAAGCGCAGCCCGGGAGCAGCCGAGGAGGCGCGCGTCACGATCGACCAGGACACCGGCGAGATCAGGGTCTACGGGCAGGAGCTCGACGAGGACGGCAACGTCACTCGCGAGTGGGAGGACACCCCCAACGACTTCGGCCGCATCGGGGCGCAGACCGCCAAGCAGGTGATCCTGCAGCGTCTCCGCGATGCCAAGCGCGCCCAGGTATTCGACATCTACGAGGGCCGCGACGGCGACCTGGTCACCGGCATCGTGCAGCAGTCGGACCACCGCACCGTGATCCTCGACCTCGGGAACGCCGAGGCGGTGATGCCGTTCGGAGAGAAGATCCCCTACGAGCGTCTCGAGCGGGGGGCGCGGGTGAAGGCGCTCATCATCGAGGTGCGGGACGAGGAGGCGAAGGGCCCGCAGATCGTGGTCAGCCGCAGCCATCCCGACTTCATCCGGCGTCTCTTCGAGCTCGAGGTTCCCGAGTTGGTGGAGGGCACCGTCGAGATCAAGGCCATCGCCCGCGACGCAGGTCACCGCACCAAGATCGCGGTGGCCTCCAACGACCCCAATGTCGATCCCATCGGGGCCTGTGTCGGAGCCCGGGGAGCCCGGGTGCGCCAGGTGGTCAACGAGCTGCGTGGCGAGAAGGTGGACATCGTCGAGTTCCGTGCCGACACCAAGCAGTTCATCGCCGAGGCGCTGAGCCCGGCGAAGGTCCGCCAGGTGATCCTCGACGAGGAGACCAAGGAGGCGACGGTGATCGTCCCCGATCACCAGTTGTCCCTTGCCATCGGGAAAGAAGGACAGAACGCCCGCCTCGCCGCCCGTCTCAGCGGTTACCGCATCGACATCCGGCCGGAGACCCCGCCTGCGGAGGCGGTGGCCGCCCCTGCGGAAGCGGTCGCCACCGCACCCGCGGAGGCAGGTCCGTCCGGCGACGAAGGCGGCGACCCCCCCGGTGCGGATGCGGCCGGGGATGGGGAGTCGGCGCCCGGGGCCTAGTCCCGTGCGTGGCACAATGCACCGTCGCACCCCTGTGAGGAACGCATGCGCGTCTACGAACTAGCCCGCGAACTGGGCCTCGAGTCCAAGGATGTGCTGGCGCGCGTGCTCGACCTCGGGATCGCGGTGAAGACGGCGTCGAGCGGTATCGGCGACGATGACGCCGCCCTGGTGCGGCTCTCGTACGAGGAGGAGAAGGCACCGCCCGCCGTCACCCCGGCCGCGGCCGCCACGCCCGAACCGGCCGTCGTCCCCGCGGCGCCTGCCGCGCTCGTGGTCGAGCAGGAAGCGGCACCCTCCAGAGGGAGGGGCAGGGGCAGGGACCAGCGCCGGGCCCCAGTCGAAGAGGCCCTGCAGCCCCGGCGGGCCATCACCGTCCCCGAGGGGCTCACGGTGCAGGAGCTCTCCGAACTCATTCGTCGCCCCGTCGGGATCATCGTGCGTGAGCTCGTCACCCGGGGCCGGATGGCGGGCGCCACCCAGCCCATGCCCACAGACCTGCTCCCGGCTGTCGGGGACGCTCTGGGTTACGACATCACCGTCGTCTCCGCCGCCGCCAAGGAACCCGAACCGGAGCCGGCGATGCGCCCCAAGCGGGAGTTCGCCGACGACAAGTCCGACCTGACACGGCGGCCCCCGGTGGTGACGGTGATGGGACACGTCGACCACGGCAAGACCCAATTGCTCGACGGAATCCGCCGCGCCAACGTAGTCGCCGGTGAGGCCGGCGGCATCACCCAGCACATCGGCGCCTACCAGGCGCAGGTGGGCGACCATCGCATCACCTTCATCGACACCCCGGGCCACGAGGCGTTCACCTCGCTGCGCGCCCGCGGGGCCGAAATTACCGACATCGTCGTGCTCGTGGTAGCCGCCAACGACGGCGTGATGCCGCAGACGGTGGAGGCGATCAACCACGCCAAGGCGGCGGGGGTTCCGATCGTCGTTGCCATCAACAAGATGGACCTCGAATCCGCCAACGCCCACAACGTGCGTGCCCAACTCACCGAGCACGGGCTCGTGGTCGAAGACCTCGGAGGCGACGTCCTCAGCGCCGAGGTGTCCGGCCTCACCGGCTCCGGAGTCGATCGGCTCCTCGAGTATCTCGACCTCATCGCCGAACTCGAGAACTACTCCGCCAACCCGACGGCTCCCGCCTCCGGGACCGTGATCGAAGCGCAGCTGGACACAGGACGGGGGCCCGTCGCCACATTGATCGTGCAGCGCGGAACGCTGCGTCGCGGCGACGCCATCGTGGCCGGTGCGGTGGCGGGCCGGGTGCGCGCCATGTTCGACGAACGGGGTGGTCCGGTCGAGGAGGCCGGCCCGAGCACGCCGGTTCTCGTGATGGGCTGGGACGACCTGCCCCAGGCGGGTGACTACTTCGAGGCGGTCGAGGACGATCGGGCCGCCCGTGCCCTCGCCGTCGCGCGGCACACCGAAATGCGCGACGAGGAGTTGGTGATGCCGTCGGCGGCGCAACGCCTCACCGCACTCCTCGAGGATCTGCGCACCGCCGAAGACGCCGAGCTTCCGATCATCGTCAAGGCAGATGCGCACGGCTCGCTCGAGGCGATCCGCGAGGCGGTCGCCAAGATCCTGCGCGACGCCGGGCGCATCACCGTCGTGCACGCCGCGGTGGGCGGCATCAACGAGAACGACGTGCTGCTCGCCGAGACGACGGGATCGGTGATCTTCGGATTCAACGTGCGTCCCGACGCCAAGGCGAGAAAGGTCGCGGAGAAGGCCGGGATCGAGATCCGCACCTACCGCATCATCTACGAGTTGCTCGACGACATCGAGGCGATCCTGGTGGGACGGCTCGCCCCCTCCGAGGTGGAGAGCATCCTCGGGTCGGCCGAGGTGCGTGTGACCTTTAGGGCTCCCCGGTACGGCACCATCGCCGGCTCGTACGTCACGGAGGGCGAGATCCCACGCGGTGCCAGGGTGCGTCTCGTGCGCAATGGGGTGGTGATCCACGATGGAACGATCGCTTCGGTTCGCCGGTTCAAGGACGACGTCCGCAGTGTCGCCGCAGGGTTCGAGTGCGGCATCGCCCTCGAGACCTTCCGCGACATCAAGGAAGGCGACGTCATCGAGGCCTACGAGGTGCGCGAGGTGGCACGTACCTAGGGGCGGGGGGCGAGGGGCGAGGGGCGTGGTGGCTTTCGCGCTTCGCCTTTCGCCTTTCGCCCATCGCCTCCCATTCCGGCCAAGAGAGGGGTGAGCGAGTGTCCGGGTTGCATGCCGCCGCTCTTCGCATCGAACTGCACATCAATGAATCGCAGTCGTTGAAGGCGAAGCGTGCGGTGCTGCGCCCACTGATCTCCCGGCTCGAGAAGATGCGGGTGGCGGTATCCGAGGTGGACCACCAGGACGCCTGGCAATTCGCCACGATCGGCGTTGCCGTGGTCGCTCCACAGCGGCGGCGGCTCGATGAGATGATCGAGTCGGTGAAACGTGCCCTCTACGCCGATCCCCGGCTCGAGGTCGTGGAGGTGTCGGTGAGCCATCTGGAGAAGCCATGAGCCGCGACGGGTCGTGGATGCGGCGGGTCAACGAGACCCTGCGCGAGGTGATCGCCGATGAGGTGCTCCGGCTCAAGGATCCCGGTCTTGGTTTCGTCACGATCACCGGTGTCGATACCTCGCCCGATCTGCGTGCGGCGCGGGTCTTCTATTCGGTTCTCGGAGACGCCGAGCAGCAGGCCGCCACCGCCGCGGCTCTCCGGCGCGCCAAGCCACGCATCCGGGGAGCGTTGGGCGATCGGGTCCGACTCAAGTACCTTCCCGACCTGGTGTTCGAACTCGACGATTCGATCGATCGCGGCAATCGCATGGAACAGCTGCTGCGCCAACTGGGGGAGGAGGGGCATGACGGACCTGGAGACGTCCCTGCGGAGGGCGGCTGACGCGATCGCCGGCGCATCCGCGCTGGCGATCTCGTGCCACATCTCGCCCGACGGAGACGCCCTCGGCTCGGCCCTCGCCCTGGCGCATGCCGCCCGCAGAGTCGGCAAGGAGGCCGTCGTCTCGTTCGGATCGCCCTTCGGCGTACCGTCGTCGCTGGAGTTCCTGGATACCTCGCCGGTGGTTCCGCCGGGTCGTTTCCCGGCCCGACCGGAGTGCCTCGTGGTGTTCGATGCCGGTTCCGCCGACCGCCTCGGAGAGCTCTCCACCAGCGCCGAGGGCGCCGGTGTGGTGATCGTGGTCGATCACCACAAGTCGACCACCGGTGAGTTCGGCGACATCCTCGTAGTCGATCCCACCGCGGCGGCATCCGCCCAGTTGACGGTGGCGCTGCTCGATGCTCTGGGTTGGGACATCGACGCCACCACGGCGCTCTGCCTGCTCACCGGGATAGTCACCGACACCGGGCGTTTTCAGTACTCATCGACCTCGGGCGAGGTGATGCGGATCGCCGCCAGGCTTCTCGACGTCGGGGTTGCCCCCGAGGTGATCGGTCAGGCGGTCTTCGAATCGGTGGCGTTCGGCTACCTCGGGGTGGCGGCGACCGTGCTCGGGCGCGCCGTGCTGGAGGAGGATCTGGGTCTGGTGTGGTCGTGGGTCGAGGAGGCGGACCTCCACCGTGCCGGCGTCGGGTACGGCGACATCGATCGTCTGATCGACGACATCCGCATCGCCCGTGAGGCGGGGGTGGCCGCCCTGCTCAAGGAAACCCCGCGGGGGTGGAAGGTGAGCCTGCGTTCCCGGGGGGCGGTGGACGTCGGCGCGATCGCCGAGGCTCACGGCGGCGGGGGGCACCACAACGCGTCGGGGTTCACCCTCACCGCCGCCCGTGACGAGGTGATCGAGGCGATCCGGATTGGTCTCCGTGGCTGACGGGTTCGTTCTCGTGGACAAGCCTGGGGGCTGGACCTCTCACGACGTGGTCGCCCGGTGCCGCGGGATCTTCGCCCTGCGCCGCATCGGGCACGCCGGCACCCTCGACCCGATGGCGACCGGGTTGCTGGTCCTGGCGTTGGGACGAGCGACCCGACTCCTCCGCTTCGTCCAGGACTCCGCCAAGTCCTACGAGGCGACTGCGGTGTTCGGAGTCGCCACCGACAGCCTCGACGCCGACGGATCGATCCTGAGCCGCGAGGAGATGCCGGTCGACGAGGACGAGCTGCGCCGGGTGGCTGAGCGCTTCATCGGGGTGATCCCGCAGGTACCGCCGATGGTCTCCGCGCTGAAGGTCGAGGGGCGGCGCCTCTACCGCTTGGCCCGGGCCGGTGTCGAAGTGGAGCGGGAGGCCCGTGCGGTCGTGGTCCACGCCCTCGACATCGACGAGGTCTCACCCGGCCCGTACCCCGAGGTCACCTTCCGGGTGACGTGCGGGTCGGGTACCTACGTGCGGGTGCTCGCCGACGACATGGCCCGGGCTCTGGGCGGGCGCGCCCACCTCATCTCACTGCGGCGCACCGCCATCGGACCCCACCGGGTCGAGGATGCGTGGACGATCCAGGGCCTGGAGTCCGCCGCCGGAGAGGGCCATCTCGAAACTGCGGTGCTCTCCCCGGCCGCCGGGCTCTCCCAACTGCCCGCGGTCACGGTGGACGATGCGACCGCCGGTGCCGTCCGCAATGGTGCGACCTTTGCCGCCGGGCCATGTGCTGCAGTGACCGGCTCGTACCGGGTGCTGGACGCCTCCGGCGCGTTGCTGGCCGTGTACGCCGGGGATGGGCGCCGCGCATCGGCCGAGGTGGTGATCGGATGAGGGTGCTGCGCGGCTCTGCCGGATCCTGGCTCCGGGAGGACCGGGATTCTGCACTCGCCGTCGGCGTGTTCGACGGGTTGCACTCCGGGCACCGGGCGGTGCTGGCGGAATTGCACGCCCACGCCGGAAGGCTCGGGGTGGTCCCCGGAGTGGTGACCTTCGATCCACACCCGCTCGCGGTGGTGGCCCCGGAACGCGCCCCGGCGATGATCACGGACCTCGAGCAGCGACTCGAACTGCTCGCGGAGATGGGGTTGGGCCTGGTGGCTGTGGTCGCCTTTGACGAGGCCACCCGGGCGTGGAGCCCCGCCGAGTTCGCGCTCGGGCTGCTCGCCGACACCCTGCGGGCCCGGGTGGTGCTGGCCGGGAAGGACTTCCGCTTCGGGCGGGATCGGTCCGGCGACGTCGCCGTCCTGCGGGAGCTGGGGAGGAGCGGGGGATACGAGACGGTGGTCGTCCCGCTGGTCGGGGCGGGTCGTCCCGCCTCGTCGAGTGCGCTGCGGGCGCTCATCGCCGCCGGCGATGTCGCCGCCGTTGCCGCCGAACTCACTCGGCCGCACGAGGTGCGAGGTGTCGCCCACGGGAGTGGTGGAAGCCTGACCGTTGCCGTGTCTCCGGGGATGGCGGTGCCGGGAGCGGGGGTCTACGCCGGCTGGGCCGGGAAGGACGCCGCCGATTGGATCCCGGTTGTCGTTCGGACCGGCGCAGGCGTCGTCGCCCTGCAAGTGCTCGACCGTGCAGGGAACCTCGAAGGGGCCCGGGTGCGGGTGCGGTTCGTCGCCCGCATCGCCGACGGGCAGTCACCCGTGGCCGAGCTCGCTTCCGCTCGCTCCCTGCTCGCCGAACGGGGGTATTGACCTCGGTCCTCGCCGGCAGCACGGTGGTGGCCCCGCACCCCCGGAACGGAGCCGCGTGCTCGCCATCGGTCTGCTGCTGGGGGCAATCACCCTGGGTCCGGGGCTCGGTCTCGCCGCCGACGACGAACCGGTCCCTCCCCCGAACGAACCGGCTCCGGCGCCACCGGCCGAGCCTGGGGGCGGGGTGCCCGGGGCGGCACTCCTGCTCGGTCTCGGCGCCGTCGCCGCAGTCCTTGCGTCGCAGCGACCGGGTTCGGCCCTGGGACTGCGTCCACCCGCCGACGCCATGGTGGTCTTCGTGCCCGGCCACGGCCAGGGTCTCGGTCAGGACGTGTTCCGCGAGTTCGTCGACCTCATGGGGATCGATCCCGACGATGCCCGCTATTTCGATTACCGCTGGGTCACCGGGGATGCCGACCCGCATCACGCGTCGATGCGGGCGCCGGTCGAGCCCACGGCAGCCTCACTGAACGCCTACCTCGCCGGGGTCGCCGACGGGGAACGACCGGTGTGGCTCATCGGGTTCAGCAAGGGCGGCACCGCGGTGGCGGAGTTGGTCGCCGCCTGGGACGACGGCATATTCGGTCCGACGGCGAACGTCGAAGGTGCGATGCTGCTCGATCCCCCGATGGCGAAGGGAGTGCACGGCGCGCTGCAGAGCGTCGGGCGGATGGTGGGTCCGATCCCCGACGACGGCGGGTACGACCCGGTGGGTTGCGCCTTTCTCTGGTTCGGGTGCCACGACGCCAGAGCGCATCTCGGGGAGGACTCCGGGATCGAGGTGATCGTGGTGCGCAACCCACGCGCCGGGATCACCAGCTTCGGCGACCGGCCGCCGGGGTTGCGGGTGATCGATGCCCCCGACGACGGGCCCGGCCCGTGGGGGCAGATCTTCCAGAACCCGCTCAGGCTGCCCGCCCGTCTCGCCGAGGCCCACGAGTCGGTGCTCTCCGACCCCGCGGTGGTGCGTTGTCTCGTATCGGAGATGTGGAAGACGGGAACATGCGAGCTCGAGGCGCCGCGGTTGGGGTCGCTGCGCATGCCGGCGCGGTACACGCCGGCGGTGAAGGCGATGTAGGCGGAAGTCGCCGGTCTCCGGTCTCCAGTCTCCAGTCGCCAGTCGCCAGTCGCCAGTGTCCGGTCTCCGGTCGCCGGTCTTGGGTTGTCGACCACCCATCACTCCCCCCTTGTGGGGGAGTCGACGAGGCGCAGCCTCGTCGGTGGGGGGTGCTCGTCGGACTGGTGACTGGAGACCGGCGGCCGACGGTTGATCCCCGCCGCCTGCTACAGTTTCTCTGCCGGAGTGCTTTCTGCCTCCGGTCTTCCATGGCAGACACCAAGACCATCATCGCGGAGCACGGCTCCCACGCAACGGACACGGGCTCGCCCGAGGTCCAGATTGCATTGCTCACCGAGCGGATCAATCAGCTCACCGAGCACCTGAAGACCCACGAAAAGGACCACCACGGTCGTCGCGGGTTGCTGCTGATGGTCGGTCGCCGCCGCCGGCATCTCGACTACCTGGAGAACCAGGAGGTCGAGCGGTACCGCAGCATCGTCGCACGCCTCGGGCTGCGGCGCTGACGGAAAGACGACCCCCCGGTCGTCTTTCGTGCTGTCATGGGGGCAACATGAAACGGGAGCACACTCGTCAGTTGCTAGTTGCCACTCCTCGGCTCCGTCGAGGGTTGACCACTGGTAATTGACGGTCGTGTGCTCCCTCGAGAGAAGAAGAGAGAGAACATGTCCGAACACTCGTCACGCGGGGCCGTAGGCGCCGCCGAGTTTGCATTCACCACCGGCAAGTTGGCCCTGCAGGCCGACGGCGCCGTGATCGCCAAGGTGGGCGACACCGAGGTGCTCGCCACCGTGGTCGCCACCCGCCGCCTCCGTGAGGGGGTGGATTTCTTCCCGCTCACCGTCGACGTCGAGGAGCGGATGTACGCCGTCGGGAAGATCCCCGGCTCGTTCTTCCGCCGCGAGGGCCGTCCCACCGAGAGGGCGATCCTGTCGGCTCGCCTGGTGGATCGCCCGTTGCGCCCCTCGTTCCGCGACGGGTTCCGTTGCGAGACCCACGTGGTCGCCACGGTGATCTCCGCCGACGAGGTCCAGCCCTACGACGTCATCGCCCTCAACGCGGCATCGGCGGCGCTCATGGTGAGCCCGATCCCCTTCGAGGGACCGATCGCCGGGGTGCGCCTGGGCTACTCGCACGGCGAATGGATTCCGATGCCGTCCTACGAGCAGTTGGCCGACTCCGTGTTCGAGCTCGTCGTCGCCGGAAGGCGCAACGAGGGTGGCGGCATCGACATCGTCATGGTCGAGGCCGGCGCCACCGAGAACGGGCTGCGGCTCATCGCCGCCGGGCAAGCCGCTACCGACGAGGCCGCGGTCGCCCGCGGACTCGAGGAGTCGAAGCCCCACCTGTCCACCCTCATCGACGCCCAGCTGGCACTGCGCAAGCAGGTGGAGATCCCGCGGGTGGAGTGGCCGCTGGTCGTGGATTACTCCCCCGAGCTCTATGCCCGGCTCGAGCCGGTGGCGAAGCCCCGGCTCGCCGCAGTGGTCAAGATCGCCGGCAAGCAGGAGCGGAACGTCGCCGAGGAAGAGGCGCTCGCCGCCACCCTCGCCGATCTCGCGATCGGCCCCGACCACGAGGACCACGCCGCCGCCAACCGGGCCTTCCGCTCGGTGATGAAGAAGGCGATGCGGGAGCGCGTAGTCAAAGACGGCATCCGTCTCGACGGTCGCGGTGCCCGGGACGTGCGTCCGATCTCGGTCGAGGTGGGGCTGGTGCCGCGTGCCCACGGCTCCGGTCTATTCCAGCGGGGCGAGACCCAGGTGCTCAACGTCACCACGGTCGGCATGCTCCGCATGGAGCAGATGCTCGACACCATCGGCATCGAGGAGTCGAAGCGCTACATGCACCACTACAACTTCCCGCCGTTCTCCACGGGGGAGGTCGGGTTCATGCGGGGGCCGAAGCGTCGTGAGATCGGTCACGGGGCGCTCGCCGAGAAGGCGCTGCTCCCGGTGATCCCCACGGCCGACGTGTTCCCGTACGCCTTCCGCCTCGTCTCCGAGGTTCTGGCCTCCAACGGGTCGTCTTCGATGGCCTCGGTGTGCGGTTCCAGCCTTTCGCTGATGGACTGCGGTGTGCCGATCATGGCCCCGGTCGCCGGTGTCGCCATGGGGCTCGTCGCCCACGAGGGCGGGTTCGTGACGCTCACCGACATCCTCGGCGCCGAGGACGCTCTCGGCGACATGGACTTCAAGGTGGCCGGCACGGCAGACGTCATCACCGCCCTGCAGTTGGACACCAAGATCGAGGGTCTCCCTGCCGGGGTGCTGGCGGCCGCGCTCGATCAGGCCCGTGAGGCCCGTCTCTTCATCCTGGGAAAGATGGCCGAGGTCATCGCCGCTCCCCGCACGGAACTCAACCCGATCGCCCCGCGTATTGAGGCGGTGATGGTGCCCAAGGACAAACTGGGCGAGATCATCGGCCCCAAGGGCAAGGTGATCCGTGAGATCGAAGAGAAGACCGGTGCCACCCTCGAGATCGAGGACGACGGCACGGTGCGCATCGGCGCCGCCGACGGCGATGCGTTGCGCAAGGCCAAGGACTGGGTGCTGGCGATCGCCTTCCCGCCCGAAGCCGAGGTGGGGAAGGTGTACGAGGGCGAGGTGGTGAACATCACCAAGTTCGGGGCTTTCGTCAACATCCTCCCCGGACGGGACGGCCTGCTCCACATCTCCAAGATCGGTGGCGGCAAGCGCATCGAGAACGTCGAGGACGTGTACTCGCTGGGCGACAAGATCCAGGTCGTGGTGCGCGAGATCGACGACCGGGGCAAGGTCAGCCTCGACCTCGAGGGGGCCGAGCCCCCGGCCGAGGGCGAGTCGGCTCCGAGGGAGCCCCGTGAGCCCCGGCGGGAGCCGCGCGGTGAGCGTTCCGGCGGTGACCGCGGTGGCGACCGGGGTGGTCGTGACCGTGGTCCGCGTCGGTCTTCGAGTGACCGGGATCGCGGCGGGCGGAGCGGGGAGCGGTCTTCCTCCTCCTCGGCCCCGTCCCCCTCGGCGTCGTCGACGGAGGCGGCCAAGCCGGGCCGTAAGACCGTCTCGTTCGAGGACGACTTCGAGTCGGGGGCGTAGGTCCCGTCGATGGGTGGTGTGTCCGGGGCCCCCGCGAGGGGGCCCCGGGCTGAGGAGTCCTCGAGTCCAGGGCGGCATTCTTCCTTCCCTTGCCCATCGAACACATGTTCGATTAACATGAAGTGCCCTTGGACCGGGCATCCCTCCTCGCCGGCGCCTCGAGCGCACCCTCGCCCGACCCGGTCGCGCCGTTCCTCATCGCCGCCGAACCCGGCCGGGTGCTGGGCCTGATCGGGGGTCCCGGCACCGGTCTCACCCGCCTCGCCCTCTCCCTCC
>DATDRW010000042.1:0-5883 GCA_035291545.1 Acidimicrobiia bacterium | reverse complement strand
TCCTCGGCGAGATCGAGGGCGAGGTCGACGCACTCGAACATCGTGTCGACCACCGAGCGACGCTCCTCCTGGGTGGCGGTGCCCATGAAGGCGGAGAACTCCATGTCGATCCCGGCCGTGATCCGATCGGCGCCGAACAGGCCGATGACCCCGATCGCAAGGCACTCGATCTCCGCGTCGCTCATCTCCGGACCGCCCGAGTCCTGCTGGTTCTCGGAGATCCGCTGACGCAACCCGGCCACGAGGGCGGGGTCGGCGGGAGCGGTGTCGTCGTCGCCGCACGCAAGGGACACGAGGGCGATGACGAGTGCGAGCGGGACGAGTCGACGCATGGTGGTCCTCCGTGGTGGTCGTCCGGCGGAGAGCCTATCAAGCGGCCCCCTACACTCGGCGCAGTGCCCTCCGACCTCGCCTTCGACAGCCCGACCGCGGTGGCGGTGGCGCTGGCGGCCGACGGCTACCTCGCCGACGAGCACATCTCCCAGGTCGTGTTCCTCGCGGTCCGCCTCGACAAGCCGGTCCTTGCCGAGGGTCCCGCCGGGGTGGGGAAGACCGAACTGGCCAAGGCGGTGGCGGCGGCATCGGGGAGGCCGCTGGTACGGCTGCAGTGCTACGAGGGCCTCGACGAATCCAAGGCCCTCTACGAGTGGAACTACCGCAAGCAGCTTCTCCGCCTCCAGGCCGATCAAGGGAGGGAGTGGGCGGAGGTCGAGGCCGACATCTTCACCGAGGATTTCCTGCTCACCCGCCCCCTACTCGAGGCGATCCGCTCGCCGGTACCGGTGGTGTTGCTGATCGATGAGGTGGACCGCCTCGAGGTCGAGACCGAGGCGCTCCTCCTCGAGGTCCTCAGCGACTTCCAGGTATCGATCCCCGAGATGGGGACGATCCGGGCCGCCACGACGCCCTTCGTCGTGCTCACCTCGAACAACACCAGGGAGCTCTCCGAAGCGCTGAAGCGGCGGTGCCTCTTCCTTCACATCGGATATCCGACCGTGGAGCGGGAACGGGACATCCTCCTGGCTCGGGTTCCCGGGTTGCAGCCGGCGCTCGCCGATCGGGTGGCCCGCCTCGTCGCCACCATCCGGGGCAAGGCGGTGCGCAAGCCGCCCTCGGTGAGCGAATCGATCGACTGGGTCCGCACGCTCGTGGCTCTCGGGGTGGGGGAGCCCGATCGAGAGATTGTCGCGCAGACGCTGCACGTTCTGCTCAAGCACCAGTCCGACATCGACCGGGTGGCGCGGGAGTTGGCCGCAGCCGAGGGGTGAGCGTGGACTTTCTCACCATGTTCGTCGGTGAGCTGCGGCAGGTGGGGATCCCCGTCTCGATGGTCGAAGCGATCGATGCCGCCCACGCCCTCGAACACGTCGATCTCGGCTCGCGCCCCATGGTCAAGGCGGCGCTCGAGGCGACCCTGGTGAAGAGCGCCCGCCATGTGGCGGCGTTCGAGACCGCCTTTGAGGCTTACTTCTCGTTGCTGGGCCCGGCGCCGGGATCGGACGAGGCGGCGGCACGCCGGGCGGCGGACCTGCTCGCCCTCGGCCACGGCGCCGGGGTCGGGGGCGAGGCCGATCTCGCGATGCTCGTCGAAGCCCTGTTCCGCGCTCTCCGCGATGGTGATCACGGGATGGCCGGCGCCGTCGTCCGGGAGGCGGTGACCCGGCTTGCCGGCATGGAGCCCGGCCGTCCGGTGGGCGGTGCCTACTACCTGTACCGGGTGCTGCGCACCATCGACCTCGACGCAATGCGCGAACGCCTGGTTACCGAACTCGCTCCCGGCCCGGGCGACTTCGAGCGTCGGCTTGCCACGGAGGAGGCCCGGCGCCGGGTAGAGGAGTTCCGCGAGGCGTTGCGCGCCGAGATCCACCGCCGTCTCGTCGGCGATCGGGGCGGTGAAGCCGTGGCCCGGACCATGCGCCGCCCGCTCGTCGAGGATCTGGACCTCGTCAGCGCCACCCGCGACGATCTCGCTGCAATCGAGGCCATGGTCCATCCCCTCACCCGCAAGCTGGCGACCCGGCTGGCGCGGCGGCGCCGCCTGGGGCGGGCGGGACGCCTCGACGTGCGCCGGACGGTGCGGCGGTCGCTGAGCACAGGCGGCGTCCCGATCGATCCCCGATTTCGCCGTCCCCGCCCGGCCCGTCCCGACATCGTGATCCTCGCCGACATCTCGGGCTCGGTGGCGACCTTTGCCCGGTTCACGATGCAGGTGGTGTTTGCCATGTCGGCGCAGTTCCGCCGGGTACGCTCGTTCGCCTTCATCGACGCGATCGACGAGGTGACCGACTTCTTTGGCCCCGGGGTCGACTTCACCGAGGCGATGCGCCGCATCGGCACCGAGGCGGGGGTGGTGTGGCTCGACGGCCACTCCGACTACGGCAACGCTCTCGGGACCTTTCGGGACCGGTTTGCGGAGTCGATCACGCCCAGGACCACCGTGATCGTGACCGGCGATGCCCGCACCAACTACCACGATCCCAACGTGGCCGCCCTGCGGGAGATTGCCGTCGCCGGGCGGGCGGTGTACTGGCTCAATCCCGAGGCGGCGCGGTACTGGGATACCGGCGACTCGGTGATGGGGTTATACGCAGCCGTGTGTGACGAGGTGTACGAGGTGCGCAACCTGCGCCAGCTGGCCGGATTCGTGGAACGGGTGGCACTTCCGGTGTCGCGGCCGGTGCGTCGCCTCGTGTGATCCGCCACCGGCGTCCTCTCAAGGATGCAGCGCGAGGTGTCGATACCACATGGGGAAGCGACCATCGCAGCGAGGTCTCGGTGCCACAGCGTGTACTCGTCGTCGAAGACTCGGCCGTGATCCAGCGGTTGATTTCGGTCTGCCTCCGTCCCGCCGGGGTGGAGGTCGACACCCGCGCCGACGGGCCCAGTGGCCTCGAAGCCGCGCTCACCACCGCACCGGACTTGGTCATCCTGGACGTCGGCCTGCCCCGGATGGACGGATGGGAGGTGCTGGAGCGCATCCGCTCCGACGCCCGCACTCGCGCCATGAAGGTGCTGGTGCTCACCGCCCATGCCCAGGAGGAGACTCGGGAGCGGGCAGATCGCGGCGGCGCCGACGCCTTTCTCACCAAACCGTTCCGCCCCGACGATCTGCGCGCGGTAGCGCTCGGCCTGCTCGCGGGCCCCACCGCAGCCACCGCCTGACCGGGGCTCTATTCACGGGCCTTTCCGATCGGTAGCGTGCCTCCCGGCGCGACCAGTTCCGATGACCGTTCTGCTCCTCACGCTTGCCCTCTCGCCGCCGTGCCTGTTCGCACGACCGGTGGACGGCGCCGTCCTTGTCGGATTCGCACCGTCGGGGGCCTATGGCGGGCACTGGGGCGCCGATCTGGCGGCACCGATGGGGACCCCGGTGCGGGCCGCCGCGCCCGGAACCGTCACCTTTGCCGGCGAGGTCGCCGGGATGCTCAGTGTGACGGTCCATCACGGGGGAGGGGTGCGCACCTCGTACTCCTACCTGTCCACCGTCACCGCCACCGAAGGGGCGCGGGTGGGCCGCCGGGAGGTCGTCGGCCTCTCCGGGATCGATCACGACCGAGAGTCGGTCCACTTCTCGCTTCGCGTCGGAGACCGTTACCTCGATCCGCTCTCACCGTGCCGCCGGCTCTCGGTTCCCGCCCCCGGTGTCCGGCTCGCCGGGGTGCCGATGGTGGCGGCGCTCTATCCTGTCCTGCGTGCGTCGCGGCATCCTCGGCGGGACGTTCGATCCGCCCCATTTCGCCCATCTCATCGCCGGCGAGGCCGCATATCGCCAGCTCGACCTCGACGTGATCTCATTCATCCCGGCGGGGTCGCCGTGGCAGAAGGCGGATGACCGGGTCACCCCGGCGCAACGCCGCTGGGAGATGACCGCACTGGCGGCGGATGGCGTCGACTACTTCGTGGCCGACGATCGTGAGGTGTCGCGGGACGGCTGGACCTACACCTATGACACACTGTCGGAGTTTCCCGACGACGAGCTCGTTCTCATCCTGGGAGCCGATGCCGCCTCCCGGCTCCCCAGCTGGCATCGTGCCGCCGAGGTCATCGGCAAGGTCACGGTGGCGGTGATGCCCCGCCCCGGCACCTCGCGCGCCGCCGTGGTCGCCGCCGGGGTCGGCGCGGTATGGCTCGACGTGCCCGAAATCGCCATCAGCGGGACGATGCTGCGGGACCGGCGTCGCTCCGGTCGCAGCCTGCGCTTCTTCGTCCGCGAACCGGTGTACCGCTACATCGAGGATCACGGCCTCTATGCACCGTAGATGGATCTGGCCCACGGTCTTGTTCGTCGTGGTGGTCGGCGTGGGGGCGGCGGCGATCCTGCGCCCGGAGGTCCGAGAATCCTTCGGTGATGTTGCCGACGTCGTCGCGGGGTGGAGCACCCGCCTGCGCGACCTCGCCGCCACCCTGCCGGAGACGGAAACGGAGGAGCGATCGCTCGGCGGCGAGTCGGCGTCCGTGCTGCTCATCGTCGGCGAGCCGGGCGCCGCCGCCTTCGCCCTGGTGTCGACCGGTCCGACCGGGCCGCCTTCGGTGATCGTCCTCCCGCAGGACATGCTGGTGTCCATCCCCGGGTTCGGGGAGTACCGCCTCGCCGACGCGATGCTGTTTGAGGGCCCGGATCTGGTATCCCTGTCGGTGACCAACCAGTTCGGGATCCGGATCGATCGCATGGCCGTTCTCGGACCCGGGTCGGTCGCCGCAGCATTCACCGCTCCGGTGGCCGTGGACCTCGCCGCTCCATTCTTCGTCGAGGACGGGAGGTCGATCGTGCGCCAGCTCCCGGCGGGCGAGAGCCAGGTGGCCCCCGATCTGCTCGAGGAGCTGCTCGTCGTCGAGGGTGCGGGCGACGCCTTCGAGTGGATCCAGAGGCAGGGGGCGGCGTGGCGGGCGATCCTGGGGGCGGTGGAGGCGGAACCCCGCGTCGCCGATCGCCTGCTCGCATCCGTCGGCGGCGATGCCGCCGACCTGCTGGTCACTGTTGCCGGGGCCGAGGACGCGGTCGTGGCGACGGTGCCCGTCGAGCGCGCCGACGACGGTGGCAGCCGGGATGCGCTCAGCACCGTCAATGATCGCGTCGACGGGTTCGTCGCCCAACGCCTCGGGCACCTGCTGCTCCGCCCGGAGGGGCGACCTCGCATCGAGATCCTCAACGGCAATGGGAGGATCGGATCGACCCGCCTGGTGGCCGACATCCTGATCCGCAACGGGTACTGGCTGATCCGAACCGACAACGCCGACACATTCGACCACACCGACACCTTGGTCATCGCGCAGGGCGAGGCCTCCGAGGCCACCGCCCGGGAGATCGTCGAACTCCTCGGCCACGGATTGCTCTATCTGGAGGTGCGCGCGCCTTCTGGGATCATCGATGTCTCTATCATCGTGGGCACCGACGTACCGACCGGAGAGGGCTGACCCATCCCGCTGCCAGCAGAGACCATCTCGACCGCCGAGGCGGCTGCGTCCGCCATCGACGCCAAGAAGGGTCAGGGAATCTCGCTCCTCGACGTCTCGAGGCTCATCGTCATCACCGACGTCTTCCTCATCGCCTCCGGGACCTCGCGGCGCCACGTGCTCAGCCTCGCCGAGGGGGTTGAGGAGAGGCTGAAGGAAATCGATCGCCGCCCGCTGCGCCGCGAGGGGGTCGAGGACGCCACCTGGGTGCTGCTCGACTACGGCGAACTGGTCGTGCACGTGTTCGACCAGCCCACCCGCGAGTACTACGCGCTGGAGCGTCTCTGGTCCGACGCCCCGCGTCTCACGGTCCCGGTGAGCGCCACCTGATCGGCATTACAATGCGGCCGCTCCGGGGGCTGTAGCTCAGTTGGCAGAGCGCTTGCATGGCATGCAAGAGGTCAGGGGTTCGAATCCCCTCAGCTCCAC
>DATDRW010000041.1:0-4732 GCA_035291545.1 Acidimicrobiia bacterium | reverse complement strand
TGTCTCGCGCCGTTGTGGTGGTATTGGCGACGGTGGTGGTCGATGCGGTCGTGGTCGTTGTCGTAGTCGCGACGGTCGTGGCCGTCGTCGTGGTGGTGGTCGTCGTCGGCTGTGAGGCGAGCACGGTATACGGCTGGGCGGCCTCGTCCATGGGTTTGCAGCCGCTCTTGACCCCCACATACCAGTCGGTGACACCCACGGAGGTTTGACCCGGGTACCACTCGGCCGGAATCGTGTACTGGTACGAGAAGGTGCCCGTCGGGCTCGCCAAGAGGTTGATGATCGGACCACCGCCGATGTTGATCTGGTACTCGACGCCGGGTTCGAGTCCGCTTCCGGTAAAGGTGATCACGGCCCCGATCCAGCCGGGGCTCGGGCTCACGCTGGCGGAGCATTGGCCGGCCCCGGCAGCAACCGGCAGAAGGGTGAGGGCAATGGCGACGGCAACCACGAACAGGCGAACGGTGCGGGAACTCATGGGCGGAGACCCTACCGGATCGCCGCGGTCCGGGATGGGTGCCTCCCTACCGCGGCCCCATCCCGGCGTCGCGACGGCGGAGGGCGATGACCCGGTAGTCGGCTCCCGCCGGCCGGCTGCGCCCGCCAGAAGGAAGGTGCAGGTGGCGGTCGAATTCGCGATCGAGGTGCCCGAGCCGCGGGCCGACGGCGTCTACGCCAACTTCCTGACGGCATGGCACACCTCGCACGAGTTCACATTCGACTTCAGCGTGACCGAGCCTCCACGGCAGGTGGGCGATGACCTGGTCGTCCCGGTTCGAGTGGTCGCTCGTGTGAAGATTCCGCCCACCTTGGTCTTCGACCTCATCCAGACCATCAACAACAACCTGTCGCGCTACGAGGCGAGGTATGGCAAGATTCCGTCGTCCGGCATCCCCGAAAGCCCGGAAGGTCTGGCATGACCACAAACCCCATCGCCATCATCGCTCGGCCTGCCGATCAGGTTCCGACGCTCATCGACCCGCGCGTCAGGTATGCCGATCGCTGCGCCACAGTCGCCTACACCCTGACATTCCCATCGACCACACCGCCAATGGCGACTGAGCCGGAGGATCCCCGCTAGTCACGGGTCGGAATCTGAGCGAATTGCGAATTGCGGGCGGGCCCGAAGGGCCCGACCCTCCTATCGCGGCCCCATCCTCGCCGCGGCGTCGAGTCGGATCGTCTCGCCGTTGATCAGCGTGTTCTCAAACAAGTGCTGAACGAGCGCGGCGAACTCGGTCGGCCGACCGAGGCGCTTGGGGAACACGTGCACCTGTGCCAGCGACTCGCGCACCTCGGCCGTCATCCCGCTGATCATCGGCGTCTCCATGATCCCGGGGGCGATCGTGTTCACCCGGATCCCATAGGACGCCAGGTCGCGGGCAAGGGGAAGGGTCATGGCGGCGACCCCGCCCTTCGAGGCCGAGTACGCCGCCTGCCCGATTTGTCCCTCGGTGGCGGCAATCGAAGCCACGTTGACGATGACACCCCGCTCGCCGTCGTCGGTCGGCGTGTTCTCTGCCATACGCCTGGCGACATGGCGGGTGACGTCGAAGGTGCCGATCAGGTTCACCCTGATCACCTTCTCGTACAACTCGAGCGGGAACATCTCGCCGGTCCGGGTCACCACCCGGTGCGCCGAGGCGATCCCGGCGGCATTCAGGCAGAGATGGATTCCGCCCATGGCCCCGGCGGCGGCGTCCACGGCCGCGGCCACCTCCGCGGGAACCGTCACGTCGGCGACGACGAAGTGGCCTCCGATCTGGCCGGCCACCTCGGCTCCACGCGACGACGGAAGATCCAAAAGGGCCACGGTGGCCCCGGCGGCGGCGAGACGGCGGGCGGTGGCCTCGCCGAGCCCGCTTCCGCCGCCGGTGATCAGCGCCTTCGAACCTTTGATCTGCATGATGTCCTCCTAGGCGTGTCCCGGTGGCCGGGGGATGTCGGCGAATGCCCGGGTCCGATCGGCGAGAATCCCCTCGGCGATCTGGTCGAGCGAATCCATGAGCCACAGGTTGGCTGCCTCGCCGGGGCGGAAGTCCGCCTCGGCCATCCCCTGCACCCGCCCCTGCTCCTGGAGTTCCCGCACGCCGCGGAAGTTGCTGCGGGGTTGTGTCGTGTACACCCCGAGGGTCTTCCCGCCCCGCTCGTTGATGATGGAGAAGCACGGGACGTCGCTCGGCCCGTCGGCGATGTAAATCATGCTGCGGATGGGCACCCGGCGTTGATCGGCACTCATCCGGGCGTTGACGTCGAGCGTGGGGTTGGTGTTCACCCCCTTGTTGATCTCGAAGATGGCGCGGGTCTTGGCGGTGTTGTCGATCATGTAGGCGACGTGGCTGATCTCATGGCTCGCGGTGTCGACGTCGAGGCGGTCGCGATACCCCGGAGGGGCCAACCGCTCCAGGAAGGTGTTGGCCCAGATCCCGTCGAGGTGAGGTGCGATCACCGATCCTTCGATCATCGGTCTGATCCCGGTCGAGACCACGTAGTGCTCGACGGTGATCCCCTCCGCGGCGTAGCGGGGTTCCGAGGCCACCCGATCCCGGGTCGCGGCGAGGAAGTCGGGGATCCCCGGGGCCGGCTCGAGGAGAGCGCCGAGTTCGCGGAACCGGGCGTTGCTGAGGCCCTTGAACACGCCCGCCTCGACGTAGGCGAGGATGTGGAGGAGGTAGGCGGCATCGCGGGCTACGATCACGCCGCGGGATGCGTAGTGGTCGACGAGACCGTCGACCTCCGTCCAGAAGGTCGCCTCATCGACCCCGTATGCGGTGAACAACGGATCCTGCTGGTTGCCGGGGATCAGGGTGCGATCGAAGTCCCAGAGGAAGGCGATGACCGTCTGGGTGTACAGCGGGACCGGCATGGCCCGCCTCAGGGTACTTCGGGGCCTCCGAACCTCACGCGTTCACCGTCGACCCACCACGGCTGCAGGGTGACGGGCGCACCGCGCAGCGCCCCATGCGCCTCACCCATCCGTGCCGAGGGCACCAGCACCGCAACCCGCCACCCCGTCCTCGCCGTCTCCGCGGCGAGCGCGGCGAGACGCCTCAGGTCCTGGTCGGGATGGGGGAACCACTCGACGACCCCCTGTTCCGGAGCCATCACCGCCACCCCGGAAACGCCGGGCACCCCGGTGAACCCGGCGAGCGGGGTCTCGATCACCGACCCCTCGTGGTAGAGGTGGATCGAGGCGGCGGTGGTTGCCGCCGTCTCGTGTGTCGCCCGTTCGGTGGTGAGAACCATGGTCCCTCCGGTGGATTACAACGATGTAGTTTACCGTAATCCGTCGCCCGACGCCCGACGCCCGCAAGAGCCGCGTCGCCGCGGGATGGCGAATTGCGAATTGCCAATTGCGGAGGCCCCGCAGGGGCCGACCTTCGCCCCGCAGGGGCCGACCATCATGCGACACTCCTGCAATGCCGGCTCTCACGGACCGCGACCGCTCCCTCGCCGCGGGCGAGATGGGACCCGCCCCCGCCCTCGCCATGCGGATCATCCTGGCGATGGCCGAAGCGGCTGAGGCTCCCCGACTCATCGACGTGACCGGCGCCCACATCGACTCGTGCCTCTACCACGGGGACGCTGGCCTCGACTTCGCCGAACGGCTTGCCGCGGGCGGCGGGCGGGTCGTCGTCCCCACCACCCTCAACGTATCCACCCTCGACCTCCTCCACCCCCACCTATTTCGCGGGGATGACCGACTCCGGGATCGGGGCCACCGCCTGATGACGGCCTACGTGCAGATGGGGGGCACCCCGACCTGGACCTGCGCCCCCTATCAATCCGCGGTGCGACCCGGGCTCGGGGAGCACGTCGCATGGGCGGAGTCGAACGCCATCGTGTTCGTCAACTCGGTGCTCGGGGCCCGCACCAACCGGTACGGGGACTTCATCGACATTTGCGCCGCCCTCACCGGCCGGGTCCCCGACGCCGGACTCCATCGCGACGAGAACCGCCGTGCCCGGGTGGTGTTCCAACTCAGCGGGGTCGCAGAAGAGGTGCTGCGGTCCGAGATCGTGTTCCCCGTGGTGGGGCACCTCGTCGGCAGGCGCACCGGCACCCTGGTGCCCGCCATCGTCGGACTGCCCGCCGATGCCTCCGAGGACGCACTCAAGGCCCTGGGTGCCGCCGCCGCCTCATCCGGCGGCGTCGCCATGTTCCACGCGGTCGGGCGCACGCCGGAGGCGCCGACCCTCGAACAAGCGCTCGGGGGGCACCCCGCGGACCGGGCGATCGCGGTCGACACCGAGATGCTCGCCGCCGCCCGGGCCGAGTTGTCCACCCGCACCGATGGGCCGCTGGCCGCGATCAGCGTCGGGACCCCGCATTTCTCCGTCGCCGAGTTCCGCACCCTCGCCGGCCTCGTCGCCGGGCGCACCATCGACCCCGAGGTGGAGTTCTACGTGAACACCTCCCGTGAGGTGCTCGCCGAGGCGGCTGCGGAGGGACTGGTGACGCCGCTGCGGACCGCCGGCATCGAGATCGTCACCGACACCTGCACCTACATCACACCGATCATGCGGAATCGCAGCGGTGTGGTGATGACCAATTCGGGGAAGATGGCCTACTACGCCCCGGGGAACCTCGGGGTCGACGTCGCTTTCGGCAGCCTGGCGGAGTGCGTCGAGTCGGGGGTGACCGGGCGGATCGCCATAGATTCGGGAGCCTGGCGATGAGCCTCCGCCACCTTCTCGGCGGCGAGGCCACGGGAGAGGTGCTCGTCCTCGAC
>DATDRW010000040.1:0-16691 GCA_035291545.1 Acidimicrobiia bacterium | reverse complement strand
CGTTTCCCGTAAGAATCGCTGTCCGCTGCCCGCTACCCGCTTCCCGCAAGACCGTTGCCCGTTTCCCGTAAGAATCGCTGTCCGCTGTCCGCTGCCCGCTGCCCGCTTCCCGCAAGACCGTTTCCCGTTTCCCGTTGCCCGTAAGAATCGCTGCCCGCTTCCCGCAAGACTCCCGTCCGTCGCCGTAACGGGTGACGGGGAACTGGTAACGAGTAACCAACTCGCACGCGGTATTGCCCATCGCACATCGCCCATTGCGCCTGGTTCTGGCGAATTGCGAATTGCGAATTGCGGGAGGGCCGCAGGCCCGACCTTCTGCGGTACACTCATTGCTTCCCGTCCCCTTCCGAGGCATGACCGCGAAGAAGCTTTCCGCGTCGAAACAGAAGCGCACGACGGCGCGCTCCACGGCCGCCGGGAAGAAGCAGGCCTCCCGGAAGTCCACCGCCCGCGCCGTAGCAGCGGCGAAGAGGGCGCCGGCGCGCACGACAAAGGCACCTGCCAAGCGATCCGCGCCGGCGAAGAGGGCCGGCCGGTCGAGGAAGGCTGCTCCGTCGAGGAAGGCGGCCCCTGCCAAGCGATCCGGCCCGGCGAAGAAGGCCGGCCCGTCGAGGAAGGCCGCCCCGGCGAAGAGGGGGTCGGCTCGCACCGCAAGAACCCCGGCCGGGCGACCCCTTCCGGCGAAGCGCACCGCACCGACGAAACGGGTGGCACCCGCCCCGGCCGCCCCGGCGCGTCGACTGCCGTCTCCCTTCAAGAGGGGGGACAAGGTCGTCTATCCCCACCACGGTGCGGCCACGATCGTCGCCACCGAGAAGCGGGAGTTCGACGGCAAGAGGCAGCAGTTCTTCGTCCTCCAGGTGGCCATCGACCAGCTGATCCTCCGGGTGCCCGCAAGCCGCGCCGTCGACCTCGGCGTTCGGCCGGTCATATCCAAGACGGCAGCCCGACGGGTGCTCGCGGTATTCCGCACCGAACCCGAGGAAGCGGGCGCGAACTGGAGCCGCTGGTACAAGCTCCTCACCGAGAAGATCAACAGCGGTGACATCTATCAGGTCGCAGAGGTGGTTCGTGACCTGACCTTCGCCCAGCAGACCAAGGGAATCTCCCCGGCACTGAAGCGAATGCTGTCGAAAGCCCGCCTGATCCTCGCATCCGAGCTTCGGTTTGCACTCGAACTGTCCGAAGAAGACGCTATGAAGCGCCTCGACAAGTCTCTCCCGAGGGTGGATAGCGACGAGGAGGAGTGAGCACGGCATGGTCATCGAAGCCGTACGCCTCGTCGTAACCCTCGCCGCCACCGCCGCCGGATTCTCGATCGGGCGCGCCGCGCCCGGCTGGACCGAGGCGGCAACCGACCCCGAAAGCGCCGCCGTCTTCGGAGCGATGCTCGGCGCCGGGATCGGCTACGTCGCCGGGGGCCTCATCGGCCGGCTGATCCGGCGAGGGATCGATCGCGTTCCCGCCGTCGCCGATCGCACCACGGGAGCGCAACTGTTCGCCGGGGCTTTCGGTTTCGTCGCCGGCCTGCTCGTCGGCGCGGTTGCTGCGATTCCCGCAATCTTCCTGCTCCCCGAGGTGCTGGGATGGCCGCTGGGGGCATTGTTCGTCATCGTGCTGGCATCGGTCGGAGCCAGGGTCTTCACCGCGCGGTCCGAAGATCTCCTCGCCGCGGCCGGTCTCGCCACCCGCCGTCCGACGCGTCCCACGGAGACGGGCGGTCGCCGCTACGTCGTCGACACCTCCGCGGCAATCGATGGGAGGATCCTCGAACTCGCCCGGGGCGGACTGCTCCGCGGAGAGATCATCCTTCCTGGCTTTGTGGTCGACGAGCTGCAGGGCATCGCCGACAGCGGGCAGGTGCACCGGCGGAGAAGGGGGCGGCGCGGCCTCGATGTCCTCGACGCACTGTCCGCGGTGACGGGTGTCCACACGACCGTCGACGAACGCACGTTTCCCGGCCACCCCGAGGTCGACGCCAAACTGCTCGCCCTCGCCGAGGACCAGGGCGCCACGCTGGTCACCACCGATCACAATCTCGCCAAGGCCGCCGGATTGCGCGGCATCGAGATCCTCGACCCGCAGGCGATCGGCGAGTCGCTGCGCAGCGGGCCGATGGCCGGGGATGTGGTGTCCCTCGTGGTTGAGAAGACCGGAACCGAACCCGGCCAGGGGGTTGGGTACCTCGACGACGGCACCATGGTGGTGATCGAAGACGCGGCATCGCTGGTGGGCCGGACCATCGAGATCGAGATCGCCGGGGCGCTGCGCACCTCGATCGGTCGCCTGTTGTTCGCCAAACGGGCGGCGTGAACCTCTTCGGCATCGTCGTTGCCGCCGGGCGGGGAGAGCGCTTCGGTGGTCCCAAGGCCGGTCTCGTCCTCGGCGGCGTCCCCCTGTGGAAGTGGGCGGCCGACGCCCTCATCGGCGGGGGCGCGATCGCGGTCGTCGTCGTCGGGCCGGTGCCCGGCGGGATTCCCGGAGGCCTCCGCCGCCGCGACTCGGTCGCCGCCGGTCTGGCGGCGCTTCCGGCTGAGGCCACCCACGTTCTCGTGCACGACGCGGCGCGGCCTCTGGCCACCGCGGGGTTGGTGCGGGCGGTGGCGGCGCGGCTCGCCGTCGGCGACGTCGACGCGGTGATCCCGGCCATCGCCGTCGGCGACACGCTCAAGCGGATCGCCGGGGAGCGGGTGGTGGAGACCGTGTCCCGGGACGGCCTGGTTGCCGTGCAGACGCCACAGGGGTTCTCGGTCGCCGTACTCCGTGCTGCCCACACCGCCGACGATGAGGAGGCGACCGACGATGCCCAACTCGTCGAACGCCACGGCGGTAGCGTCGTGGTCGTGGCCGGAGAGAGCGGCAATCTGAAGATCACCCATCCGGAGGATCTCGCCCTCGCGGAAGCACTGCTGCGATGAGGGTGGGCTGGGGCGTCGACGCCCACCGGTTCGCCGAACATGGCTTTGTCCTGCTCGGAGGGGTCATCGTGGACGAGACCCGTGGTGTCGCCGCCACCTCCGACGGAGACGTCGCCGCACACGCTCTCACCGATGCGGTTCTCGGCGGTTCCGCTCTGGGTGACCTCGGTGAGTTCTACCCGTCGAGCGATCCGCGGTGGGACGGCGTCGACAGCATTCTGATCCTGCGGGACGCGGTGGCACGCGCCGCCGCAGCGGGCTTCCATCCCACCAGCGCCGACGTGACGATCATCGCCGAGTTGATCCGCATCGCCCCGCATCGCGACGCCGTCCGCACGGCCCTCGCCGCCGCCCTGGGCATTCCGGTGCGGGCCATCTCCGTAAAGGCGACGACCACCGATTCGATGGGCTTCATCGGGCGCGACGAGGGCATCGCCGCGATCGCAGTGGTGGTGCTGGAGGAGGCACCCGTTGGCCTGAGGAAGTCGCCCGTCGCCCGTCGCCCGTCGCCCGCCTGAGAAAATCGTCCGTCGCCCTGAGGAAGTTGCCCGTCGCCCGCTCGCATCGCGGGCTGAGGTTGCCTATTACCAGTTGCCCGTTGCTCATGCATGTTCGGGATCGAGACCTCGATCTGGGGTCTTGCGGGCGTCGGGCGTCGGGCTCGCTGGTCTCTTGCGGGAGTCGGGCGTCGGTCGGGCCCTTCGGGCCTGACCTCTCCATCCGGCCTCTTGCGGGCGACGGGCGACGGGCGTCGAGGTCGGGCCCGCAGGGCCCGACCTCTACTATCGCCGCCGATGCAGATCTACAACACGCTGGGCAGAGCGCGGCAGGAACTCGTCACCCGCCTTCCCGGCGAAGTGTCGCTCTACGTGTGCGGACCAACGGTGCAATCGGCGCCCCATGTCGGCCACGGACGGCAGGCGGTCGCCTTCGACGTCATCCGCCGCTATCTGGCGTGGACCGGGCTGCGGGTGCGTTACGTGACCAACGTCACCGACGTCGAGGACAAGATCATCGCTGCCGCGCTCGCCGAAGGGGTGACGGTCGCAGAGATCGCCCGCCGTGCCACCGCCCAGTTCTTCGATGCCTACCGGCGGCTCAGGGTGGCTCCTCCGGACGTCCTCGCCATTGCCACCGAGCACATTCCGGAGATGATCGATCTGATCGGCCGGCTGATCGCACGCAGCCACGCCTACCCGGCCGGCGGCGACGTGTACTTCTCGGTGCGGTCGCTTCCCGGGTACGGCAAGTTGAGCGGGCGCAACGTCGACGAGCTCCTGGCGGGGTCCCGGATCGAACCCGGGGAGCACAAGAGGGATTCGCTCGACTTTGCGTTGTGGAAGGCGTCGAAGCCGGGGGAGCCGGTGTGGGAGTCGCCGTGGGGCCCGGGCCGGCCCGGTTGGCACATCGAGTGTTCTGCGATGGCGGAGAAAGAACTCGGCTTCGGCTTCGACATCCACGGCGGCGGCCTCGATCTCGTCTTCCCCCACCACGAGAACGAGATCGCCCAGTCCGAGGCGGCGGCGGGCACCGCCCCCTTCGCGCGGGTGTGGCTGCACAACGGGATGGTCACGCTGCGCGGGGAGAAGATGTCCAAGTCCGAGGGCAACGTGGTCGGTCTGGTCGATCTCCTGGATCGGTACCGGCCCGAGGCGGTCCGGCTGTTCTACCTCCGCGCGCAGTACCGACAGCCGATCGAGTACGCCGCCGAACTGCTCGTTGAGGCCGATGCCGCCCTCGACCGCCTGTGGTCGTTCCGCCGCCGCCTCGGCGCGGTCGCGGTCGCTCCCGACGCCGGCGTGATCGTTGCGTTCCGCGCGGCGATGGACGACGACTTCAACACGGCGGCAGCGCTCGGCGTTTTGTTCGATGCGGTGCGGGAAGGTAACCGCCTCCTCGACTCCGGTGAGGATGCCGGGCCCGTCGCTGCCGCCTACGACGTGATCAGCGGAGTGCTCGCGATCGGTGAACCCGCGGTCTCGCTCGACGATGTCGCCGATGAAGTCGCCCGGATCGCGGCCCGGATCGGGGTATCCGGGGATGCGGCCGACCGGTTGATGGCAGGTCTGATCGAGCATCGCGCCACGGCTCGGGCGGCGCGCGACTTTGCGACCGCCGACCTCATCCGGGAACAACTCGCAGCAATCGGGATCGTGCTCGAGGATGGTGCCGATGGTACGACCTGGCATCGGGCATAGCGTCGAAGGCATCCACGCGGTCACCGCGGCCCTCGCCGCAGGCCGCGTGGAACGGCTCACTGTGGAGCGGAGTCGGCTCGAGTCGTTGCAGACGATGCTCGCCACCGCCCGCGGTCTCGGGGTGGACGTCGAGATCGTTGCCGATGTGCGGCGCGACGCAGCGACGGATGCTCCGCAGGGGGTGGTGGCGCTGTGCCGACCGATCGCGTTCGTCTCAGTGGAGGCTGCGGTTGCCGCCACCGCGCCGGCCGCGGTGCTGGTCCTGGACCACCTCGAGGACCCGCGCAACGTCGGGGCGCTCGCCCGTTCGGCGGTGGCGGCCGGCATCGGCGGGCTGGTGATACCCGAGCACCGGGCGGCACCGCTCGAGGCGACCGCCTTCAAGGCCGCCGCCGGCGCCTTCGAACACCTCGCCGTTGCCGCGGTCTCCTCGGTCGCCAACGCGGTCGACGCGCTCAAGAAGCTCCAGGTGTGGACCGTGGGCCTCGACGCCGGCGGTCGTCAATCCCTCTTCGGCCTCGCTCTACTCGCCGAACCCGTCGCGATCGTCGTCGGTGCCGAGGGATCCGGGTTGAGCCGCCTCGTCCGCGAGCGGGTCGACGTGGTGGCATCGATCCCGATCCGGGGGCCGGTGGAGAGCCTCAACGCCTCGGTGGCGGCAGCGCTGGCGGTGTATGAGCTCGCACGGGTGCGCGCGGGTACCTGAGGGTCCGGCCGGGGTCGAACATGGGCGGCCGAGATGGCAGATGGCAGATGGCAGAAGTCGAGGCTCTGATGTCTGCCATCTGATATCTCTCTTTGCGAGCCGGGTGCCGGAGTCGAACCGGCGACATCCTCTTTACAAGAGAGGTGCTCTGCCAACTGAGCTAACCCGGCAGGAGGCTCAGGGTAGGCAGCAAGCCCGGGTCAGGGCATCACATCGCGGGCGGCCTCGAAGAGGCCGAGGACCCCCCCGCCGAAGGCCTGCACCGCGAGGAAGGCGACGGCGAGGATCAGAGAAATCAGGGCGGCGTACTCGACGAGTACGGCCCCGGCGTCGTCTCGTTGTTCCGGCATCTTGGAGGATTCATCGGCCGGCGCCCGGGAGAATCTTGAGCGGTCGAGGTGGGGAAATCCCTGGTTCACCCGGGGTCCACCCGTACCATCGCCTCGCCATGCTCAGCGAGAGCGACCGCACGATCCTCGAGTTCGAGGGGGCCTGGTGGCTCTATCCGGGCCCGAAGGACCGCGCCATCCGTGAGTACCTCGACATCAGCGCCACCCGCTACTACCAGGTGCTGCGCAGGCTGGTCGACGATCCGGACGCGGAGCGCGTCGCCCCGATGCCCATTCGCCGGCTGCGCCGGGTCCGTGAAGAGGCCAAGCGCCGCAGCGTCGAGCGGAGGCTCGGCGACGACAAATCCGGATGAAGGAGGGGCGTCTCCGGGCCCTCGGGGTGGCGTCGTGGAGCCTGCTCGGCACCCTGCTCCTGGTGGTGGCCCTGTTGTGGACGCTCACCCGGGTGTGGATCGTGGTGCCACCGGTGGTGATCGCCATCGCCATCCTCTACCTCCTCAATCCGGTGGTGACCCGTCTCCACGCAAGGGGGATGGCCCGCTGGATGGGTTCGTGCCTCTCCTACCTCATTCTGATGGGGTTCCTCACCCTGATCGGGTTTCTGGTCTTTCCCTCTCTGGCCGATCAGGGCCGGGACTTGGCCGACGACTTTCCGACGATCTACGACAAGCTGGTGGCCGACCTCGAGGATTTCGCCTCCGGCCTCGGGATCGGCGACCTCGACCTTCCCTCGTATGAGGAGCTGCGTGACAATCTGACCGGGGGAGAGGGCGACTTCTTCGCCGAGCAGTTCCGCCGCCTCACCGACGTGACGCTGAGCGTCCTCGAAGCGGCGTTCCTGCTCCTGCTCGCTCCCGTGATCGCCTTCTACTTGCTGCTCGATCTCCCCAAGGTGCGCAGCAAGGTGATTTCCCTCGTCCCGGAGCGACACCGCGTCGAGGTGGTCTTTGTCGCCCGCGAACTGGGGTTGGCGGTCGGTGGATTCCTCCGCGGCCAGCTTCTGGTGGCGTTGATCGTCGGGGTGATGACCAGCGTCGGGTTCTGGGCGGTCGGTCTGCCGTTCTGGCTTCTCATCGGGATGATCGCCGGGCTCCTCAACATCATCCCGTTCATCGGGCCATGGGTGGGCGGCACCCTCGGGGTCCTGGTCGCTCTCGCCACCCGGGATCTCCAGACGGCAGCGTGGGCCGGTCTGGTGGCCCTCATCGTGCAGCAGATCGACAACCATTTCGTCAGCCCGACGGTGCTGCGGGCCACGGTCCGGATCCATCCGGCGATGATCATCCTCGGCCTCGTGCTCGGCGCCTCGCTCGGCGGATTCTGGGGGGTGGTGCTGGCGGTACCGGTGATGGCGTCGGTGAAGATCGTCGGTGGTCACCTGTGGCGCACCCGGGTGCTCGGGGAGTCGTGGGCCGAGGCCTCCGAGGCGCTCATCGAGGAGAACCCGCTCGGCGAGTCTCCCATCGAGCGGATCCTGCATCACCTCGATGACGGATCCCCGGAAACGGCCCAAGGCGAAGCACCACCCCCGGTCTCTTAGACTCGCCGGATTCGCATCGGTCACCGCACACTCACCTCCGCGGGCGGTCTCGCCCTCTGGGCGTCGCTGCTGGTCGCCGCTCCCGCGGGGGCGCAGGAGGCCGAGGTGTTCCTCACCGTCGATGGCGTCGCACCCGGAAGCTGTTTTCCGGCGGTGGTCCTGACCGGCCAGCTCGTCGACTGCCGCTTCCCGATCCCCGAGGGATCGGTGCTCGATCCGTGGGGGCCGCACTACGCCGACGTGGACGTGACCCACGACGAGGACGACGACGACCACCCCTCCTGCACGGTGACCGGCGACGAACTGGTGTGCCGCGACGTGTTCGCCTACTACGCGCCGGGCGACCGCGAGGTCTCGGTCGTGATCTCGGGAGTGCGCTCGGGAACACGGGCGTCGTTTCGGGTGATCGACGCCTGGACCCAGCAGGTGTATTTCACCTCCGAGTGGGGCGGGGAGCCTTACGTCTTCCCCGGCCATCCCTTGTCGGTGTGGGTCGATGGACCGGATCGCACCGCAGCGCGCTTCGCCGCCATTCGGTCGCGAGAGAACGGTCGGCTGCTGCCCATCGTGGCGGTGCCCGGCGTCGACGCTTCCACCCTCGCAACGATGGCCATCGACCCGGGGGCGCTTCCTCCGGGGCGTTACCTGATCACCCCGTGTACCGGTGCCACCTCGTTCGATTGCACCGAGGTGTCCGGGGGTGTCGGCTTCCAGGTTGGTTCCGGACGGCTGGTCGAGGTGATCCCCGGCTGGAACCTGGAGGAGGCCGACCGGATCAACGTGGTGTTCGCTCCCGCCGGGAACACCACGCCGCAGTCGGCGCTGGCGACGATTCGTTCCGTTCTCGGCTGGGAGGGGCCGCTTCCCATTGGTGCGGAGGACACGGTCGTCGAAGACCCGGAGCCGGGCGAGACGTGGTGGGTGCAGTTCGGCCCCTTCGCAATGGAGCCACTACGTTCGGCTCGCCACCGGTTCAATCTCTGGATGATCGACGACGTGCTCGTCGACGCCCGTGCCCTGGACCACACCGCTCCGCCCCTCGGATGGGATCGTCCTCCCCCCGACTTCGGGCTGCCCGACGTCGCAGTGACCGCATTCGACGTGCAGTACCCCGGCGAATTCGCCCGTTCCGAGGCGTTGTGGCCGTCGTTCACCACTCCCGACGGCCCTGCGGCCATCGAGCGCGAGGGGTTGGTGTTCTCGTCCGCCTACCTGTCCGTCTCGGGCGCATATCCCAGAGCCCAGGCGGCGACGCTCGCCCACGAGTGGGGGCATGCCATGTTCGATCTGCGCGACGAGTACGTCGAGTACGAGCGCACGGTGACCTACGGGTACCCGAATTGCGCCCCCGACGAGACCACCGCCCGCGCCTGGTGGGGTGATCTCCTCGGTGAGGTGGATCCGTGGGTCGACGAGTACCTCGCGGTGATGGATTCCTTCGGGATGGCGGTCGACGCGTTGTTCCGGGATCGGGTGAGGGTCGATCTGGTCACCGGGGGGTGCTATTCACCCGACGACGACGCGGTCCGCCCCTCGCAGGACTCGATGATGAACTCGGAGATCCCGACCTTCGGTTCGGTCAACCGGCGCCGCGTCGAGGAGGTGCTCGCCCTCTGGTCCGGGAGGGCGCCGTTCACTCCGGGGTCGGCGACCGTCGCATGCGACCTCGTCGTGCGGCGGGAACGGGTCGGGTTCTGCTCGCTGGTGCTCGCTCCGTACATCGATGCCCCGGAGAGCCCCGTCGCCCTCGTCGCCGGTGATGAGCGTTCCCAGTGCGGGACTGCGGAAGCGGACGGTGACTCCGTCCGTATCCACTGCGGGGTGGTGCGGTTCACCGATGGCATCCCGCAAACGTTCGGCATCGAGGTCGGGGGAGCCGTTGTGGCCGAGCGCCCCGTTCTCCTCACCCCTTGGGGTAAGGTGAGTTTTCGCGACCTGGAGGACGTGTGACCGAGGAACTCGCCGCCCGGGATGCATACCTACGGGAGACCCCGGCGACGGTGGTGGCCGTGACCCCGGAAGGGGTGGTGCTCGACCGCACCGTCTTCTACGCACGGGGAGGGGGCCAGCCGGGTGACACGGGGACGCTCACCTGGGAGGGGGGTGCGGTTCGGGTCACCGACACCTTCAAGCGCGACGGGCTGGTGGTGCATACCGTCGCCGGCGAGGCCCCGGCTGTGGGCACCGCGGTGACGGCGAGCATCGATTGGGACCGCCGCCATCTCCTCATGCGGACCCACTCCGCGCTCCACGTGCTGTCTGCCGTGATCTGGCACGACTTCGGGGCCAAGGTGACCGGGGGGAACATGGAACCGGGTGAGGCGCGCATGGACTTCGAACTCGAGGGGATCAGCGTCGAGTTCGGGAGGGACGTCGAGGGCCGCCTCAATGCCGCCCTCGCCGCCGGGCACGAGGTGACGGTCCACTTCATGCCCCGCATCGCCGCCCTCGCCGACCCCGATCTGATCCGCACGAAAGTCAACCTCATCCCCGAAGGGGTCGATCCGATCCGGGTGATCGAGATCGGCACCATCGACAAGCAGGCCGACGGGGGAACCCACGTCGCCAACACCCGTGAGGTGGGGTCGGTCAGGGTCACTCGGACGGAGAGCAAGGGCAAGGGCAACAAGCGGATGCGTATTGAGCTCGATGTCTGACCGATGATCGACGTCGTCGCCCTGCTCCTCCTCGGCGTGTTGCTGGTGCGCGGCTGGGTGCGGGGATTCGTCCGGGAGGGGATGGACCTGGCCGGGCTCGTCGTCGGCACCGTGCTCGCCTTTCGGCTTGCGCCCGCGGTCGGATCGGTGGTGGCTGCGCTGTCCGGCGTGTCCGAGGAGGCAGCCCGGCTGATCGGGGGCGCCCTGATCCTCATTGCCGTCGGGGTGGCCGCAGCGCTGGTCACCCGGATGATCGAGGGGCGGTTCCGGCTTCCCGGGCTCAACCTGGTGAACCGGGCCGGCGGCGCCGGACTCGCGGCGGCCTGGGGAGTCTTCCTGGCGACGCTGGTGCTCACGGTGGGCGTCGTCCTCCCGATGCCGGCCGCGGTCGCAGCACAACTGGAATCTTCCGCGGTGACCCGGACGCTGACCGATCCCGATGGGCTGGCCCAGGAGGCCTTCACCGGGCTCGGCGGGGATCGCATCGTCGGCGCCGTGCTGCGATTGCGCGAGCTGGTCGGGTCACGCCGCGTGGTGATCGGACCCGGGGAGCGTCTCGAACTCACCGCGGCGGCTCCCGAAGATCTCGAAGACGACCCGGCTGCGGCGCGCCGTGTCTTCGAGCTCCTCAACGAGGCCCGGGTCGACGGCGGGCTCGCACCCCTTGTGTGGAGCGACATCCTTGCCGCCGTCGCCGCAGGGCACGCCTCGGAGATGTACCGCGAGGGATACTTTGCTCACGAGTCGCCGGTCACCGGCGACATCGGAGACCGGCTCGCCGCCGCCGGGGCCCCGTTCTCGGTGGCCGGTGAAAACCTGGCGCTGGCGGTGACGACGACCGAGGTTCACGAGGGCCTGATGGAGAGCCCGGGGCACCGGGCCAACATTCTCGGGGTCACCTTCCGTTCCGCCGGCGTCGCGGTGATCGCCGGACCGCTCGGCCTGATGACGGTTCAGGTGTTTACGGGGTAACCCGGCCGTCGGCGATGTCGAACACCGCGTCGGGAACCGACTCGAAGTCGGCGTGCTCGGTGAGCACCACCGGCATCCGTGCGCGGCGCGCGTCCTCGGCGAGGCCGGGTCGGGCGGTGACCACCACCCCACGCTCTCGCGGCGCGGCGGTGCGAATGATCCTTCGGATGGCCCGCGCCGTCAGCACCGGGCCGTGCTCGGCGCTGGTCACCACCGTGTCGAAGTAGCCGCCGAGCTCTTGCTGGTCGAGGTGCCGCCGCAGGAACACAGACGTGGTCGCCGCATCGGCGACGCCGATCATCTGGAACGCGTCGAAGAGGTGCCCGAGGGCGTGCGCCGCGCCCGGAGCCACGTCGGGTTCGCCGGAAAAGTCCCGGCCCTCCCATGAGAGGAGGGCCGGGACCAGGTCGACGATGACGAGGTGCACTTACGCGGTCGGGGCCGGGGGTGGGGTGTCGGAGATGGCCGCCGTGCCGCCGCCCTTCTTCTTGTTCTGCGTCCAGAGGTAGTACCCGCCACCGAGCACTACCACCGCGATCACCGCGATCAGCCAGATGGGGAACCCGCCCCCGCCGCCACCGCTGGAGGTGCCGGTCGGATCCGACGACGCCTGCACGTCGAGGGTGCCGCCGAGCACCGGGATCACCCAAGTCAACGTGTTCCCGTCCTGGGAGTCGGCGTTGTGATCGGTGATGCGTCCGGGGAGGGTGATCCTGAGGTTCGCCGAGATCGACTGCTGGAACAGGGTCGGGTCGAAGCCCTCGGCCTCGGTGCCCAGCGTGTCTTCCGCCGAGGCGGTGCCGGTGACCGACACCAGCGTGTCGGTGACGGTGATGTCGAAGGAGGACAGCATCGTGTTCTCGGTGCTGGTCATCATGTTCTCGAACGCGGTGACGTCGGCCACGTCGCACTCGATGATGTAGAACGTCAGGTCACCACGCTGCTCCTCGCGGGTGCGGGCGCCCGGGCAGTCGCCCAGGTCGTTGCTCTCGAAGGGGTCGGCGCCGTCGGCGAGGAGGAACCCCTTGGCCTCCTCGTCCATGCCGACCTCGGTGACGATCGTCCCGCTCCCGTCGGCGTTGATGGTGCCCCCGATGTTGGTCTCGATCTTGCAGGCGGTCGCAACCAGGGCGAGCAGCGACGCCATAACGATGAGTCTGCGCATGAATCCTTCTCTCGGTGATAGGGGCCGACTCTACCGGAACTGTTCCCGACTCCGAATCGGCTCCCCAAAGGGTCGGCGCCTCATGGCGCCTCCCGCAATTGGCAATTCGCAATTCGTCAGAGGGCGCGGCACGACCGCTGACGGGCGCATGCTGCTCGCAAGAGCCGCGTCGTCGATTCCTGCCAATTGCGAATTGCGAATTGCGGAGGCCCCGCAGGGGCCGACCTCCGGGGCCGACCTCCGGGGCCGACTTCTCTAGCCTCGGGGTGTGGACGACGTCTCCCGGATGCTGCGCGACGCCCTCGTCGCCGCCTACCGCCCGCACCTGGTCCGGATCCTCGCCGCCAGGGGCTGGCCTGGAGTGGCCGACGCGATCGCGGCGGGGGAGCAGCAACTGTGCGAGTCCCTCGATGGATTGCTGGCGCAGTCGCACCGGGAACAGCGCCGCGGCCCGCTCGAGCTGTTCCAGGAGGCGATGGCGCCGCCGAACGCGGCACTGGCCGAGGCCGGTATCGAGCCTCCCCGGCGCGACCCGATCGCGGTGGCCGCTCTACCCGGCGACGCATACGACCTCGCCCCGGCATCGTCTGCGGTGCTCGGCGAGGAGGCCTGGCGGGCGCACCTCGCCTGGGGCGCCGCCAAGGCGGCCGAGGTCACCCGGCCGGTGGTCGGGGTGTTCTCGGCGAACCTCCTCGACGTCGACCGGATCGAGCAGGCGGTGGGAAGACGCGGGTACCGGGTGGAGCGAATCGCCTCGGCGGAGGGTGTGCGGGATCAGGCCGTGGTGTTCGTGGACCTCGAGCACCCCGCAGCGGACGGGGTCATCCGGTCGGCTGCGGAACGCGGGGTGCGGGTGGTGGCCTTCGGCCCGCACGTGGACGACCTCGCCTTGCTGCGCGCCCGGTCGCTCGGCGCCGCCGAGGCGGTGCCGCGGTCGCGTTTCTTCCGGGATCCCGGGTCGTTCTTGCCGCACTACGCCTGATCAGGGCTCCGGGGCCACGAGCGCGGCCCTCCGCATCCCGGCGGCCCCGGCCAAACCGGCGCCGAGGATCGTGGTGAACACGATCCCGGCTCCGATCCACTGCACCTCCGAGAGCGTTTCGGTGAAGATGAGCTGGGCCCAGAGCACGGTCGATGCCGGCTGCAGCAGCAGCATCATCGAGGTGTCGAGCGCGGGGAGGCGGGGGAGTACGACCGAGATCAGCAGCCATCCCAACGACTGGGAGACCACCCCGAGCGCGATGAGCCAGCCGTGGGACGGCCAGGTGAAGGCGAACGAGAAGTCGCCGTCGAAACGGGAGATGACGAGCATCGCGACGGCGGCCCCGGCGGTGGTGTCGAGCAAGGGTCCGGCGGGAGGCCCCATGCGCCGGTTCGATGCCCGGTAGACCAGCAAGAACGCCGAGTAGGTGAGCCCGGCGAGCAGCGCGAGGATCACTCCCCGCACCGGGTCGGTGCCGTAGGCGTCGTCCTGCCCGAGACCTCCGATGAGGGTGATCCCCACCAGAGCCACCGGGACGACGACGAATGCGGTGCGGCGCGGCCGTTCTCCGAGCAGCATCCAGGCGAGCAGGCCCACCCACAGCACCTGGGAGTTGGCGACCACCGTCGCCAGTCCGGCGCCGATGTAGTCGATCGATGTGAACCACACGGTGAGGTCCGCGGCGAACAGCACCCCTGCACCCAACGCGAGCAAGCGTTCGCGGTGGGTGCGATCGTCCCGCATGAAACGCGAGGCCACGTACAGGACCGGAAGGGCGTAGGCGACGCGGTAGAACGCGGCCGTGGTCGGGGAGACGTCGGCGAGGCGCACGAAGATCGCCGAGAACGAGATGGCGAGGATGCCGGCGAGTCCGATGAGTCGGGTCACGGAGCCGCCACGGTAGCCCCGTCCGTCCCCGGGAAACCGCCAACCTCTCCACTACCATTGGTGGTGGAGTTGGATACGGAGGGTATGGGCGTGGACGGCGGGTCACTCGCCGCACTGGGGCGGTTTCTGCGCGGTGTCACCGCGCTCGGGCTGGCCGTGGGCGCGGGCGGAGCAGTGATCCTCATCCTCGAGGCCGCAGGGCCCGAACCGGTCAGCGTCATCGCCGGACGGGGTCCTGGGGTGGTGGTGCTCCTCTCCCCCGACGAAGTCGGCGAGTCGCCGTTCACCCCGCCGTTTGCCGTCGACCTCGATCTCGATCCGGCATTGCTGGCATCGACGCCGCGTTCCGCGGCTGTGTTGGAATCACCACATCACCGCCACTCCACGGCAGATCGGATCCTGTCCGATGACCTCGCTCACGCTCTCGCCGCCACCGGGTCCGATCCGGGACGGTTGTCGACTGCGAGGATCGAACGCGTCGTCGACAGGGTCGGCGCACTCCGGGTGATCGTCTCCGGGCTCGACGATCGCGACGGTGATCGGCGTGATGACGATTCCCGATTCACGATCACGGCTCTCGACGGTTCGGCGGTCTGTGTGACCCTGGGTGCCCCGCGGCAGCTTGCCCGGACCCTCGGCGCGGCCGTCGACGTCGATGGTGTCCCAGTCTCGGGGGTGTCCTGGTCGCCGTACGGGCCGTGCACCGGCGCCACCCAGGCCGGAATCGGATCGGATGTGCGCGTCGGCACCACACCCGGCACGTATGGCGGCACGCTGGGGGGTGACGTGTGCGATGTCTCGGCGCTGGCGGCGGCTCTGGGCGTCGATCCCGTGCTCGTGGAGGCGTGGGGTGCTCCCCTCGATCTCACGGTCGGCGAGGTGGCCGGCTTCCTCGACACCCTGACCCCGGTCGTCCTCCTCGCCGATACCGCGGTCACCGACCACGCCTTGCGCGGTGACCGGGTGGCGGCGCGCCAGGCGATCCTGCAGCGCGGCACCGCGGTACTCGTCGACCCGCTGGGGATGCCGAAGGTGCGCTGCATGTCGGGGTCGCCGTTGCGGGTGCCGCAGTCGTTGCCCGACGACGTGCAGGTCGACGGCACCCCCTGGCCCGGATTCTCGCTCGACCTGATCCGACGGATTCCCGCCGGGGACCGGGTGGTGAGGAACTTCGTGCTCGTCGACGTGCACACCGGGCGCCCGGTGCGCAAACCCGCAGGCATCGACGGGATCCTCGCCCGCCTCGCGGGCCCCATCGTCACCCCGGCTCCAGGCTGACCTGCCGCCGGTCGGATACCCTCTCCCCTCGATCGACGACGGAGGTTCCGGTGGATTTCGCTCTCCCCGAGGAGCACGAGGCGTTCCGACGGGTGGTGCGCGCCTTCGCCGAGTCCGAGATCGCCCCGCACGCCGAGGCGTGGGATCAGGAGCACCGTTTTCCGCTCGAGGTGGTGCGGGCGATGGGCGACCTCGGCCTCTTCGGTCTCCCGTTCCCGGAGCGGTACGGCGGAGCCGGGTCCGACTTCCTCATGTTCTGCGTCGCCGTCGAGGAGATCGCCCGGGTCGATGCGTCACTGGCCATCACGCTGGAGGCCGCGGTGGGGCTCGGGGCGAATCCGATCCACCATTTCGGAACCGAAGAGCAGAAGGAGCGCTGGCTTCCCGACCTCCTCGCCGGGAGGGCGCTGGCGGCGTTCGCCCTCACCGAGCCCGATTCCGGCTCGGATGCCGGGGCGACCCGGACCCGGGCGGTGCGCGACGGCGACGAATGGGTGATCGACGGCGCCAAGGCGTTCATCACCAACTCCGGCACGCCGATCACGTCGCTCGTCACGGTCACCGCCCGCACCCCCGAGGGCGGGATCAGCACCATCCTGGTGCCTGCCGGCACCGCCGGCCTCGTCGTCGAGCCGGCGTACCGCAAGATGGGGTGGCGGGCATCGGACACCCATGGGGTCCGGTTCGAGGGATGCCGCGTCCCCGTCGGCAACCTGCTCGGGGAGCCCGGGAGAGGCCTCCACCAGTTCCTCTCCATCCTCGACGACGGCCGGATCGCCATCGGGGCGATGTCGGTCGGGATCGCCGGCGCCTGTCTCGAACTCGCCGTCGCCTACGCCACGGAGCGCTCCGCGTTCGGACGACCGATCGCGGCCAACCAGGGTGTCGCCTTCCGGCTCGCCGACCTCCAGGTGGCGGTGGAGGCGTCCCGCCTGCTCACCTACCGCGCCGCCTGGCTCAGGGACACCGGTCGCCCCTACAAGCACGCCGCCGCCCAGGCGAAGCTGTTCGCCTCGGAGGCGGCGGTCGACGCCACC
>DATDRW010000039.1:0-17796 GCA_035291545.1 Acidimicrobiia bacterium | reverse complement strand
TATCCGCCTCACGGGAGGGTACGGGTGTCGGCTCCCGCCAGGCTCGGCGACGATGCCGTGCGGCGCGCCGTGGAGTCGAGGATCGGCTGGATCCGCCGTCAGCAGGAGACTCTGCGGCGAAACGCTCGGCAGGCACCGGCTGAGATGATCGACGGGGAGAGCCATTACGTCTGGGGTCGGCCCTACCGGCTTGTGGTCGTCGAAGGGGCGGCGAGCAACCGCGTGTCGCTGGCCGAAGACACCTCTTTGATCCTACATACCCGTTTTGACGCGGATCCCGGCGACCGCGAACGAGCCCTCGACGTTTGGTACCGCATGCAGCTCGAGGGCGCCATTCCCGGCTTGATCGACTGCTGGTCGCCGACCATCGGAGTCCTGGTCCACGCGTGGCGCATCCGCAAGATGAGCACGAGATGGGGCAGCTGCGACCCGGCGGCCCGCTGGATCTGTGTGAATCTGGGACTCGCACAAGAGCGACCCGAGCACCTCGAATACGTGGTCGTCCACGAGATGGTGCATTTCCTCGAACCCAGCCACGACCGACGCTTCGAGCGTTTCATGGACGGGTTCATGCCCGACTGGCGTATCCGACGGCGCGCGTTGAACCAGGCGGCGCACCGCGCTCGGGGTCACGAGGACGCGCCCGCTGGTGAGGCCGTGACCGAATCCCCGGGGCCCCCTGCCATCCTCCCCTGGCACCCGGCTCGCCCCGTCGCCTAGCGTGGTGACCCCGAAGCCGGGAGGAGCAGAGATGGCGGCAGAGTCGCTGGTGGGAGCACGGGTACTGGTGACCGGGGCGGGATGCGTCGGCAGCCGCCTCATATCCACCCTGGCGGCCGGGGACGTCAAGGAGATCCGGGTGCTCGACTCGTCGGCCGAACGCCTGAGCGCCCTGGGCAACGGGATCGAGCCCGTGGTCGGCGACATCACCAACCCCGGTGTGGTCGGGGAGGCATTCGACAGCGCCGACGTGGTGTTCCACACCGCCGCGGTGCTGGAGGGCAACGATGTCGCGGCATATCACCGGGTGAACCACACCGGCACCGAAATCCTCGCCCGGGCGGCCCTCGCCGCAGGGGTGCGCCGCTTCGTCCACCTCTCCTCGGTCACGGTGTACGGGTTCGCCGAGGGTGACGTGGTGGAGAGCCGCGAGCCCACGCCGACTGCACAGGCCTATTCGCAGTCGAAGGCGGCGGGTGAGTTGGCGGTGCGGAGACTCGGCAAGGAGTTGGGGTTGCCGATCGCGGTGATCCGTCCCGCCGGCGTGTTCGGCCCCGGCGCCCGCTACTTCACCGGCACCTACATGAAGCGGGCCATGCGCAAGCCGATTCGCATGGTCGGCAACGGACGGGGGTCGCTCCCCGTGACGTTCGTCGACGACCTCGTCGGGCTGATGACCACAGTGGCCACCCATCCGGCGGCGGTGGGCGAGGTGTTCCACAGCGCCATCGACCCCGCCCCGACCCTCAAGGAGTACATGCACGCCTACGGCCGGTTGGTCGGCAACGAGTCGTGGCTCGGCATCCCCACCGCATTGGTGGCGGCGGTGGGATCGGTGATGGTGCCGATCTCGCGCAAGGGGACCTACGCCCGGCAGTTGCCGCGCAACGTCCGCCAGATCGACCGCACCGTCCGCTACCGCATGGACAAGGCCCGGACGCTGCTCGGCTGGTCGCCCCGCTTCGACGTGGAGTCCGGGGTGACGGCCTCGGTGCCGTGGCTCCGGGAGCAGGGGATTCTCCCGGAGGGCGCGTAGCGCTCTCTACTCGCGAGCGAAGCAGCCGACCACTCCCGTCACAGAGGTGTGCGCGGTGGGCCGCTTTGCAACCGAGCCCCGGTGCGCAGCGCCTCGGAATCGGCCAATCGCTGTCCGTCGAGGACCTCAATGACGAACCCCATGTGGACGAGCACCGGTGTGCCTAATGCCCCCTTACGTGACGGGGCACCTAGTCCGGGAGCCACCAGACCCGGGACGCCTCCCAGGTGACGGCGTCGCCGCGGCGCTGCTGCGGCGCGCCGGGCATCCGGGCTTCGATCGTGCCGACCGCGGTGTCGAGGGTCAGATCCGTGAAGGAGCCGCGAAAGCGCACGGCGGCCACCGTCGCCGGTGTCGACCCTTCCAGGCGCACCCACTCCGGGCGGATCGCCACCCGGCCGTGCCGCGTCCCGCCAGCGTCCCCGGCGGGCCATGATCCCTCGACCACCGACACCGGTCCGGTCAGCCGTGCCGCCCATTCGTCGACCGGCCGCTCGTACACCTCCACCGGTGTCCCGGTCTGCACGATCCTTCCCGAACGCATGAGGGCCACCCGATCGGCGAGGCCGAGCGCTTCGGTGGGGTCGTGGGTGGCGTAGAGAGAGGCGGCGCCGCGCGCCTCGCGCTGCGCTGCGATCTCGGCCTCGGCGGCGCGACGGGTGGCGGCGTCGAGATGCGCCGTCGGCTCGTCGAGCAGGTAGAGGCCGGCGTCGCGCGCCAGCGCCCGGGCCACCCCCACCCGCTGCTGCTGGCCTCCCGACATGTCGGCGGGGCGGCGTCCGGCCAGTTCTGCGATCCCGAGCGCCGTGAGGATGTCATCGGCGCGGCGCCCGGCGTCGTCCTCGCCGATCCCGGCGGCCCGAAGGGGAAACGCCACCGTCTCCCGGGCGGTGAGGTGGGGCCACAGCGCATAGCTCTGAAAGACAAACCCGATCGAGCGCCGCTCCGGCGGCGCCTGCCGGTCCGGTGACGAGACCAACTCCCCCGCGATCCGGATCTCCCCGGCGGCGGACGAGAGAAACCCGGCGACCGCGGAGAGCAAGGTGGTCTTGCCGCTGCCGCTGGGACCAAGCAGCGCCACCACCTCACCGGCGGCGACGCTGAGGTCGATTCCGGAAAGGATCTCGTGCGCCCCGATGCGGACGACGAGACCACTCACCTCGAGCGCGGCGGGGCGGGTCACGTTCCCCTCCGGCGCGACCCCATCACGATCGCGGCGAGCACCCCCGGCACCGTGAGCAACACGGCGAGCGCCGCGGTGACGGTGACGTCCCCGAGTTGCTGCACCTCGAGGGTGACCACGGCGAGGGTGGCGGTGCCGGGCCCGTAGAGCAGGCTCGACATCGTCAGTTCGTGGAGACCGAAGAGAAACACGAGCAGCCACGCCGCGGTGATCGCCGGGCGCAGCATCGGGAGCACCACCCGCCGCAGCGTCGCCGTCCCGGTGGCACCCGACACCCGGGCGGCCCGCACCGCATCGCCGTCGAGGGCCGCGGTCGATCCGGCGATCGAGCGATGGGCCAGGGTCCAGAACTTGGCGAGGTAGGCGAGCAGGATGATCAACAGGGTGTCGCGCAGCCAGGGCCCGTAGGCGAGGAGGAAGGCGACCGCCAGCACCGACCCGGGAACGGCAAAGGTGGCAGCCGCCGCGATCCCCATCCCGCCACTGCGGCGCCGCCGGGACAGGGCGAGGAGGACACCGAGCACGGTCGCTACGGTCGCCGCGGCGGCGGCAAGCACCAGACTGCGGCCGGCGGCACCCCACGCGTCCCCACTCCACGCTTCGACGAAGTTGGACAGGGTCCAGTTTCCCGGCCAAGGGTCGAGCCCGGCCGCCCGGGTGAGACCGGTGAGGGCGAGCGCCACGAGCGGAACGAGGCTGGTGGCCGCGAGGTATCCCCACAGAAGACCCACGCCCCGACCCGATCCGGGGCCGGGGATCGGTTCACGGGCCGCACCCGGAGCATCCGTCACGGCCCGGCGCACCACACGCCCGACGACCACCACCACGGCGACGACGAGCGCCATGAGCACGGTGGACAGCATCAACACCCGCCGGAACGCCGCCGGATCGGCCGAGCGGGCGAGGTCGCCGAAGATCCGGGTGGTGATCGTGGGGAAACCGGCGGGAACCCCGAGCACCGCCGGGATCCCAAACGAGTTGAGCGACACCACGAAGGCGAGTGCGCCGCCGCCGGCCACGGCCGACGCCAGGAGGGGAAAGGTGATCCGCCGAAACGCCAATCGGCGCCCGGCTCCGGACGCGCGACCCGCCCACTCGAGTTCGGGACGTGCCCGGGTGGCCAGTGCCGCCGCGGCCACCAGGTACGCGAGGGGTGCGGCGTGCACCGCCAGCACGATCACGATCCCGGCGGGCCCGATCAGGCCGGGCAGGGTCAATCCGAACAGGTCATCGGTCAGCCCTCCGGGGCCGAACCCCCGGGTCCAGGCCAGCGCGGAGACGAACGGGGGCACGAGCAGCGGGAGCAGCACCGCCACCCGGAGGCCGCGGGTCGGAGCCACCGCGGACCGCTCGGTGACCAGGGCGGCGGTGACACCGATCACCACGGCAAGGACGGCGGCGAGCGCCGAGGTCCACAGCGAGTTCCCTATGGCCTCGGTGTCGAGCGCGGCGACGAGCGACCCACCGCCGGCGGCATCGAGCATCGTGCGGAGCAGGTCGAAGAGCGGGAAGAGCACGAGGGCGGCGACGGCGACCACCAACGGCACCGCCGTCAGCGGCGCCGGGAGCAGGCGATCAGCCTCCGAAGATGTCGCGGAACGCATCGAGGAGCTCCTGCTGACGGTCGAAGGCCCGGTCCCACTCGATCGTCACCTGCGGTCCGCCCGACTCCCATGGGATGTCGGCACGCACCGGCTCCCATCCGGTGGCGGCGATGGCGGTCTGCCCCTCCACCCCGAGCACGAACGAGACGAAGTCCTCCGCCGCCGCGGAGTCACCGGTGACCGCGATCGGGCTGTAGAGGGCGATGGCACCCGGCGCCGGCCACACCATCTCGATCGGCGAGCCGTCCTCGATCGCATCCCGCGCGGTGAAGTCCAGGGTGATCCCGGCGGCGTACTGCCCCTCGGCGACCCCGGTGACCACGTCGCCGGGTGCGGCGACCTGGGTGGCGCCGGCATCGTGGAGTCGCTGGAGGAAGTCGAGGCCGTAGGCGTCGTCGAGGGCAAAGAACGCCAGGGCGGCAAATGCGGACCCGGCGAACGAGGGATCGGGGATGGCGACACCACCGGCGGTGGCGGCGGGGATGAGGTCGTCCCAGGACGCCAGCGCCGGGGCGTCGCGATGGCGCACCACCACCAGGTTCAGGATCCGGGTCCCCCAGAACCGTTCCTCGCGGTACTCGGCCGGGACCGCATCGGCATCGGGCTGCGCCTCCCGGAGCACGCCCTGCGCGTCGTACTGCTGCATGGAGAGCGGGTCGGTGAGCCAGAGCACGTCGGCACCGATCTCCCCCTCGCGGCGGTCGGCGGCGATGCGGGCGTTCAATTCTCCGGTGGGGGCGCGGAACACTTCGACCGTGGTCCCCGGGTGCGCATCCTCGAACCCGGCCACCACCGCGTCGACCGTGTCCTGGGTCACCGAGGTGTAGAGGACCAGCGTGGCGGAGCCGTCACCACCGGTGCAGGCCGGGGTCAGCAGGAGCAGGGAGAGGAGGCATCGTCGGAGCATGGCCGCCTAGTCCAGCACGACCGCGGGGCCGGAGTGGGCGAGTCGGGTGTTGACCATTTCGAGGTGGCGCCTCGTGTAGGTGCCGAGATGGCGCAGACCGGTCCGGTCGAGACGGTCGCACACCCAGTCCCAATGCATCGAGACCACGTCGCCGAGAGCGATCTCCCCGGCGAGACGGAGGCCGTCGGCGCCGAGGTTGACCGTCTCCGGGCGCTCCGGCCCCAAGGAGAGGCTGCGCCCATCCCACTGCAGCGGCTGCGAGGACACGACCGCGGTCTCCCCGGTCACCGTCATCACCGTGCCCCACCGGATCCGGCAACGGTCGAGGATTTCCAGCGGCTCGGTGCGCTCCCCGCGCAGCATCCCCACCCACGGGTACACGGCGAACACGTGGAAGGAGTGGTGGGGAACGCCGCCCGCAGGGATCGCTTCCTCGAAGAACCCCCAGCCTCCACCCATGCGCCGGCGGAACGCATCGTCGAGCACCCGGGCGAATGCGGCGACGTCGACCCGCTCCAGGAGCGGATTCCCCACCCAGTACGCCTCGACCAGCCGGCGGTCAAAGGGATCGTGGATCCCGGTGGCTTGCGCCATCACGGTGAGGTACGGGAGCGGTCCGTGGAACGCCCGAGCCAGCATCGCCAGACCGGGGTCGGTGATCCCCGCCGCGGCGTACTCGATCAGCGTGCGGGCCTCATCGGGACCGCAGTAGCCGCGCTGGTTGGGCGGATACGCGTATCGGGCGAAGAGTTGGAGGCCGGAGGCGTTCACGCCGGAGAGGGTATCGGAGAAGTGCAGGGTGCTCCGTGTCGAATCGTTTCCCGTTTCCCGTTTCCCGTTCCCGGTTGCCCGTCTGGTAACCGGCAACCGGTAACGGGCAACCCGGCATCGCCCGGAGCTCATCAGGCCCGTTCGGCGTGGTCGAAGAAGTGCGCGTTGTGCACGAAGCCGTGCACCGACAACGGCTTGCTCGACTCGGCCCGCGTCGGCGGGAAGACCACCCAGGTCGCCACCGCCCCCACCAGGCACCCGACCCCACAGATCGTGAAGGCGAGCGGGAAGTTGCCCAGGTCGCCGAGCCATCCGCCGAGGATCGGGAACACGATCCCGCCCGCCCCGTAGGAGAGGAACACCCACGGGTAGTTGCGCCCGACCGCGTCGTTGCCGAACTCGTCCGCGGTGAGCGCCGGGAACAAGGCGAAGTTCCCGCCGAAGTTGAACCCGATGAGCGTGGCACCCAGGTAGAGCAGCCACTCGCTCTCGGCCATGGGGATGAACGCGAACAGCAGGATGCCCTGCGACGCCGCCATCACCACGACCGAGTTCTTGCGTCCCAGCCGGTCGCTCATCGCCCCCCAGGCGAGCCGCCCGATGCCGTTGGCCAGCGAGAAGAAGACCGCCATGGCGGTCCCGGCGATGGCGCTGGCCTCGGTTTCGCCGACGCCGGCGTCCACCAGCGCCTCCACCGGATAGAGCTTCATCAGGCCGATCGCCATCAGCCCGGCGCCCGCCGATACCGCAAACGTGAGCGAGATCAGATGAAACTGCGGGGTGCGCAGCATCTCGCGCGGCGAGAAGTTCTCCCCGCCCTTCCCCTTCGCATCCGGAGGCGTGAACCCGGCCGGGAGCCACCCCGGCGGGGGCATGCGCATCGCCCGGCTGCCCACCAGCACCAGCGCCGCAAAGGCCGCGCCGTAGATCAAGAAGGTGGCGTCGATGCCGAGCCGATCGATGAGGTTGCCCCACTCCCCGGCGATCTTGACCCATCCGAGGGCCCCGAAGCCAAACCCTGCCACCGCGGCGCCGGTGATCATCCCTTTGTGGTCGGGGAACCACCGCATCCCCACCGCGATCGGGACCACGTAGGCCAACCCGATGCCGGCGCCGCCGATGAGTCCCACGCCGACCAGCACGATCCAGAAGTTGGTGCCGCCGTCGAGACCGCCGAAGGCGTAGCCGAGCCCGAGGGTGATGCCGCCCGCCACCGCCAGCCGCTGCGGCCCCCAGGTGGCGAGACGGCGGCCGGCCAACACCATCACCAGGGCGAAGCTGGCGAGGCCGGCGGAGAACACGATCTGGGTCTCGACCTTGCTCCATCCGGCGTCGCGCAAAGTCGGGGTGAACACCGACCAGGCGTAGATGGCGCCGAGACACAACTGGATGAGGACGGCGCCGACCACCACGGTCCAGCGCCTCGTCGCTGCGGGCATCGCTCCCCCATCGGGTGTGGGAAACGGCGCGACCGTATCAACGGCGGCACCCCAGCTTCCAGGGCCGATGGGCCGGATCGGGCTGGGCCGTTCTCCGACGGCCGGGGGTCAGCCTGCGCCGCCGCCCTTCGACTTGCGGCGGAACATGCCGGTGAGCATGGCGTTGCGCCGGATGTTCTTGAAGTTCTTCCACTCGCGTTTACGGTCCACCTTGACCCTCTCGAAGGTGGGCTCCTGCTTCGAGCCGAGGTGGCGGGCGAGTTCACGCAACGTGTGGAACCACATCCGGTCCTCGGCCCGGTTGCCGTAGAGCATGAACCCCGCCTCGTAGATCGGGTCGTTGGCCCGGATCAGCGCCGACACCTGGGCGACGGTGTGGTCGTCCTCGTCGTGAGCACTGAACGTGATCCATCCCGCAAAGGGGTGCCCCTCGGGCGTGATGTAGGTGAAGGACCGGTCGTCGGCGTAGAGCACCATCACTCCGGTCGACAGCTTGGTGGGACCGCTCTTGCCGGTGATGAGACCGATCTCGCCCGGCTTGATCCCGGCGATGGGGGCGTAGAAGCGGTTGGTCTTCGGCCAGAAGCGTCCGTATGAGGTCTTCCACACCGCGATGACCTCTTCTGGGTTCTTGCCGTCGATGCGGACCCGGTAGGTCTTCTGCCACATCTGACCGAAGCCCTGGAGCGGACCGGTGAGCCGCCGTCCGTGCACGGTCTGCCCCTTGGCGCCCTCAGGCACCGACTTCACCTCGAGGCGATCCACGGGCTTCGCCCAGTTCTCCCTGTCCTTGGGTTCGGACATGTCGTTCCTCCTCGAGATCAGGACATCACACCGCCGTCACGGGATCACCCGGCGACCGCCCCGGCCTCGTCGTCGAAAACGTGGATCGCCTCGTCGAGGCGGGTGAGCGTGAGTATCTGTCGGTAATGCTCGGACAACCCGCAGGCCCGCATCTGCTGGTTGTTGCGGTTGGCCCGGATGAGCGTCGTGACCAGCACGCCGATGCCGCCGCTGTTCATGTACTCCATCCCGGCGAAGTTGAGCACGACCACTCGGGTGTCGCCGGCACTGGCCCGCGTAAACGCCTCGGCGAGCACCGGCTCGGCAAACGCGGTCACCTCGCCCCTGATATCGATGATCCGGACCGTCGGTCCGCCATCGCGCACCGACATCTCCACCTTTGCCTCCGGCATCGTTTCCCTTCCTCAGCCCGCCACTGCGGCGGACTCGTTGTCGAAGATCCTCATGAATTCGGACAGCCGGGTGATCGTGAAGATCTCCCGGTAGTGGTCGGTCAGTCCGTACGCCCGCACCGGCCGGCCGGTGGTACGCGCCCTGGCGAGCACCCCCACCACCAGGGCGATGCCCGTCGAGTTGATGTACTCGACGCCGCCGAAGTTGAAGACGATCGGACCGCCTCTCCCGTCGAGGGCGGCGCCGAACACCTCGTTCAGTCGCGTCTCCGCTGTCCGATCGAGCAACCCGATCAGGTCGATCACCGTTGTCGGCCCTTCGATGCGCGCCGATGCGTCGAATGCGTTCACCACGACTCCCCTCGGTTCATCACCAGCTCGATGACGTGATGCGACCCGTCGGTGTGGGTACGCATCTCGTCGACCATCTTCGCGATCAGGAACAGACCCCAACCTCGCGGCTTCTGCTCCCCCGCCAGTTTCGCCTCGATGTCGGGAATCTCCACCCGGGGGATCGGCGTGCCGCCGCCCTGGTCGGTGATCCGCACCGTCACCATCCGCGACGTCGACTCGACGCGTACCCCAACCGGCAGGGCGGCATTCCCCCCGTTGCCGTGCTCGATGGCGTTCATGGCGGCCTCGGCCACGGCCGTCTTGAGACGCTCGAGCCGGGCAGGTGACAATCCCAGGGAGGCGACGGCGGCCGCTACCCGCTCCATCACCTCTCGCTCGTTTCCCTCCGCGGAGGGGAGGGAGAACTCCGTGTGCACCGTGGCGACTTCGTGCGGATCGCCGGCAACATCCGCGGTGGCCGCACGGACGGGAGCCTCGCCCCCCGGGACCGACTTCGGGATCCTGCTCCTCCGTCTCAGCAGTGCCATGTCCACCAGATCCTCTGTGAGAGCCGTTCCGAAACCGTTACGAACCCGGATCGAGAGACCATACCGGTACGGCGACCCCGGGATCGTTACGGGAGGGGTGCCGCCACCGATCCGTAATGCTCCGGTACTCTCCCCCGGTGCCCCTGACCCTGTCCCTCCTCGGCCCACCCGAGGTGCGCGTCGACGGAAGGCCGCTCGAGGTCGACACCCGCAAAGCCGTGGCGATTCTGGTCTACCTGGTGGCCGAAGGCGGGGAACACCCCCGCGATCACCTCGTCGAGTTGCTCTGGCCCGACACCGACCCTGAGCGATCCCGATCCAGCCTCCGCCGCACCCTGTCCACGCTGCGCACCGCCCTGGGGGGACGATGGGTGCAGGCCGACCGGTCTTTCGTCTTCTTGGACCGCACCGAAGTCTCCGTGGACCTCGACGACTTCACCGCCGCCGGCGAGGACTTCCACGGTCACGACCGCACCGCGGTGTGCCCGCGCTGCGGTCCCGAGTTGCGGCGCGCCGCCGATCTGTACCGCGGGGAGTTCCTCGCCGGTTTCAAGGTTCGCGATGCGCCGGAGTTCGAGTCGTGGGTGCGGATCCGCGCCGAGCACTTCGGGCACCGCGCCGACCGAGTGTTCACCCGGCTCGCCGTCGCCCAGGCTCTGTCCGGCGACTACGGCGCGGCGATCGAGACGACCGGCCGGAGGCTCGCCATCGATCCCCTCCACGAGGACGCCTACCGGACCCTGATGCTGCTCCACGCCTGGTCCGGTGACCGCTCCGCCGCGGTCGACGCCTACCGACGGCTGGTGGCGACCCTCGACACCGAACTCGGGGTCTCCCCGCTCGACGAGACGACGGAGTTGTACGAGGCGATCCTCGAGGAGGACCTCCCCCGGGCCCCGGCGCCGTCCCGCCGCCCGCTCCCGGCGACACCAGCATCGGCGACGACGCTGCTGCCCATGGTGGGACGGGACAACGCCCTGGCCGCCGCACTCACCGCCGCCGGATCGCCGGGAGGCGTGGTGGTGATCGAGGGAACGCTCGGCATCGGCATCACCCGTTTCCTCGAGGAACTCGGAGAACGGCTCCGCGGCGCCGGTGCCACCGTGCTCATCGGGAGTGGCGCCGCCGCCGGTTCCAGTGTCCCCTTCGGTGTGATCCACGACGCGCTCCTCGAAACCCTGGCCGATCCGGACGGTGCGGCCGCGATCGCCCGACTCCCGGCACCGGTGCTCGCCGAGGCCTCCCGCGTCTTCCCGGAACTCGCCGCCGGGCCCCCTCCGGCGGCGGAGGGCGGAACCAGGACCCGTTTCCTCGACGCCATGTCGCGCCTGATCGCCGCCCTCCCCCGCCCCGTCTTGCTCGTCGACGACGGCCACCACAGCGATGAGTCCTCTGCCGAGATGCTGTCTTTCCTCGCCGCTCGCGCCCGCCGCTTCGGCGTCTCGCTCGTGGTGGCATGCTCGCCGGGGGAAACCCCGTCGGAAGGCCCGGTCACTTCGATGCTCGACGACCTGCGCAGGCGGGGAACCGTCGTGTCCCTGGAGCCGCTCACCACCTCAGACGTCGCCGCGCTGGTCGCCGCGGCCGGTATCGCCCTTGACCCGGCGGATCTCGCCCGGCGCAGCGGCGGCCAGCCTCTCTTCGTAATCGAGTCGATCCGCGCCGTGGCGGCCGGTGGGACCGAGGTCCTCCCCGACCAGATCAGGAGGGTGCTCACCGACCGCATTGCCGCGCTCGGCGGAGCCGCCGCCCAGGTGCTCGACGCGGTGGCCGTGCTCGGTCGCGGCGCCGACCCGTCGCTGATCGCCGCGGTATCCGGACGATCGGACGACGAGACCGATGCCGCCCTCGACGAAATGGCGTCGCGCGGAATGATCAGAGAGGCCGAGGACGGGACGGTCGCCGTCGCCCACGAGCATTACACCGCGGTCATCACCGGCAGGCATACCGCGGCCCGGCGCAGACTGCTCAACCGCCGCGCCGCCGTCGCCCTCGCGGCTCGCTCCGGTCCGGGTGCCGAGGCGGTCCGCATCGCCCGGCACCGCCTCGCCGCCGGAGAGGACACCCAGGCGGCCAAGTGGTTCCGGGTGGCGGGTGACGACGCCGCCGCGCTCTTCGCCCACGGCGAGGCCATCGCCCACTTCGAGGCGGCACTCGCGGCCGGCCATCCCGACCGGGCGGGGCTGCACCGGTCGTCCGCCCACAGCGCGCTCCTCGGCGGGCGCTACGACCGCGCGATCGCGGGGTACGAGGCGGCGCTGGCCGAAGGGGGCCCGGATCCGGTCACCGAACACCGCCTCGGTGAGATCCACCGCCGTCTGCAGCGCTGGGACCTATCCGCCGCCCACTACGACCGCGCCGAGGCGCAGGCCGCGGACCCCGAGTTGCTGGCGATCGTGGCCGCCGATCGAGCGTTTGTGGAGAGCCGCCGGAGCGGGCCGGAGGCAGCCGCCCCCCTTGTGCAGCACGCTCTCCGCCTCGCCGCCGGTGCAGGGAGCGACCGCGCGCTGGCTCGTGCCCACAACGTCGCCGGACTGCTCGCTTCCGGGGAGGAGCGGGTGCGTCACCTGCGCACCGCCCTCGTCCACGCCGGGGAGCCCGCAGAACGGATGGCGGTCCTCAACAACCTCGCCCCCGCCGTCGCCGATCCGGCGGAATCCGTCGTGCTCGCCCGCGAGGCGCTCGAACTCGCCCTCGAGTTGGGGGACCGCCATCTGTTGGCCGTCCTCCACAACACCCTCGCCGATGCGCTGCATCGAGCGGGGCAGGACGAGGCATCGATTGCATCCCTAACCGAGGCGGTGTCGCTGTTCACCGAGATCACCACCGGTGAGAGCGAGCCGTGGGCCCCCGAGGTGTGGCTGCTCACCGAGTGGTGACCCATCACTCCACCCTTGCGGGGGAGTCAGACGGACGAGGTCCGTCGATGGGGGGTATTCACACCGCGAAGTAACCCCCCATCGCCTCGGCTCGCTCCGCTCCCCGAGGCACTCCCCCCGCACGGGGAGAAGGATCAAGAACACCACCCCGTACACTCCACCGCATGCCCGAGGCTCCCCCCGCCACCACCACCCGCCGCACCCTCCCGGGGCGCCGGGTGATCGTCGGGGTGATCACCGCCGGGTTGATCGCCCTCGCCTTCTTCGGGCTGATGCCCGCCCTCGCCGACTACCCCGACGTGTGGCGGGCGATCCAGGGTGTGTCGGTGTTCTCGCTGCTCGTCGCCGCCGCCGCCGCCGTCCTCAACCAGTTGCTCGGGCCGTTGCCAACGATGGCGGTGATCCCGCAGCTGCGCTTCGGGCACGCCCTCTCCGCCCGTCTCGCCTCCACCACCGCCGCCAACACCATCCCCGGGGGTGGGGCGGTGGGCGTCGGGCTCACCTACGTCATGCTCGGCCGCTGGGGTCACACCGGAGCCGAGATCGGCGCCTCCGTCGCCCTCACCGGGATCTGGAACAACCTCGTCCGGATGCTGCTCCCCACCGGGGCGCTCCTCGCCGCCGCGCTGTCGGGCATCGAGATGCCGAGCCTGGTGGACGGCGCCCTGATCGGGGTGATGTCGCTCGGCGTGGCGTCGATCGCCATGGTGATCGTGCTCCGTTCGGCGCTGAAGGACCGGGTGCTGCGCCCGATCGATCGCTTCGTCGCCTGGGTCCGCCGCCTGCTCAACAAGCCGGCCGACCCCGGGGACTCCCCGTCGCAGCGCTTCCTCGGGATCATCGGCGACGCGGTCGGCACCCGGTGGCAGCGGCTCATGCTGACCACGCTCGCCTACCACCTCTCGCTGTACGCCGCCCTGCTCGCCGCATTGCGTGCCGTCGGGGTCGACCCCGGGGAGGTCCACTGGGCCGAGGTCCTGGCCGCCTTCTCCCTGGTCCGGCTGATCTCGGCGATCCCGATCACCCCCGGCGCGCTGGGCGTGATCGAGGTGGGCCTCACCGGCCTCCTCGCCTCGGGTCTCACCGAGACCAAGGCCGAACTGGTGGCCGCCGGCGTCCTCCTCTTCCGTTTCCTCACCTACGCCGTCCCCACGGTCGCAGGGGCGGTGGTGGGGGTCGCGCGGAATCGCTCAAAGGCGAAGGGTATGCGACCGGGACGCTGGGGTGAGTACCCCGCCGAGCAATTGCAGAACGCCGTCTGCTTCCGGTGCCGGGTACGCGGCGATCTCCGCTGGCACCTCGGCCAATTCGCCCTCGTCGACTGCCCACAGTGCGGGCAGGCGTTCATGAGCCCCCGCCTCAACCACGACGGCCGGCTCGCCCTGTACGGCGCCGCCGAGTACTTCGACGCCGGCGTGTACCGCAACGATGGAGCGAAGGGACTGCAGCGCACCTGGGCCGAAGGCCGCCTCGACCTCATCGACCACGCCGTCGACGGCTCGCCGCGGGAGAGTCTCTTCGAGGTGGGCTGCGCCTACGGCATGTTTCTCGAAGCGGCCCAGGCGCGGGGCTACCGGGTTGCCGGCCTCGAGTTCTCTCCCGTCGCCGCCGGGGTGGCTTCGCAGCGCCTCGGCTGCACGATCCACGTCGGCGAAGTCGTCGACCTGGCGGTGAGCAACCACGACGTCGTCGCCTTCTGGGATGTGATCGAGCACGTTCCCGATCCCAAGGCGTTCCTCGAGGCGGCGGTGCGCCTGATCCGCCCTGGGGGGATCGTCGCTCTCTCCTGCCCACGGTTCGACTCACTGTCCGCACGCCTCCTCCGTACCCGGTGGTGGACGCTCAAGCCCCACAAGCACATCTGGCACTTCACCCGTGCCGACCTGCGTCGCCTGCTCACCGACGTCGGCCTGGCGGAGGTGCGGATGGTGCGCAATCCGTTCGTCGCCGGCAACCGGTGGCGGATCGACAGCCTCGTGCTGGTGGCGCGCAAACCGGTGTGACGACCTGTTTGCGGGAATACCGGAACTACGACGCTCGGTGCGGAGTCGAAATAGGGCATGGCAATCGCGGTCCCTGAACCCCCAACTCCGCCTACGGCACCCGGAACCGGGGCGCGCCGCCATGCTCGACGCGCCTCGGTGGTCGTCGCCGGTGGAGCCACGGTCGCCGTCGGCATCGTGCTCCTCTTTCTGCCCGGTCCGGGCACCCTGGTGATCCTCGCCGGACTGTCGATACTGGGCAGGGAGTTTCCGAGGGCCCGCGGCGCGGCCGACCGAGGGAAAGGGATGGCCGCCAGTGCCGTCGACGGCACCCGCCGCGGTGCGAAGCGGTTCGGGGCCTGGGTGAGGCGCTAGCGCGGTTTCCCGTTACCCGTTTCCCGTTACCGGTTCCCGTCGGGCAACGGGAAACGGGACCTGCTCAACTGAACCAGAGCGTCGTTTCGACTTCCAGATCCGCGATGTTGTTCGCCTGCAGCGCCTGCCAGGAGAGGGTCCACAGCGTGTCCCCGATCACCAGCGATCGGAGGATCTGCGGATCCTGGTTGGCGTAATCCGGCCAGCAGATCTCGACGCGCTCGGTGTCGGCGAGTTCGCCCAGGTCCACCCCGTACGACTCGCCGACATAGGCCTGCCCCTCCTCTGCCGGGATCTGCTCGCAGTAGGTGCCGGCGTAACCGCCGACGTCCTCTGCGCCACAAACCTGGATGATCACGCCGGAGGCCTTCCAGTCGCCTGAGGTCTCCACCGTGCGGCAGTCGGAGGTCGGCTGTGTCCCTTCCTCGCGGTGGTGGCTGATGCGGCCGAACTCGCGCAGGCCGTCGTCGGTCTTGAGGACCACCGCTCCGAAGAACTGCTCCTGCCACGAGGACAGCGGGAGCACCGCAATGTCCTCGGGTGCCCAGTACAGGAAGGCGAGGTGGTCCCACTCGACGTCGCTGTAGCCGTCCCGCTTGGTCCACGAGCCGAGCTCGCGCGGATTTGCCGGGTCGGAGACGTCGAACAACGTCGCCTTGGAACCGAGGGTGCGGCCGTCGGAGTCGGCGTCCTGGCCGACACCGAGCAGCAGCCCATCGCCCAACGGATGGAGGTACGCCGAGTAGCCGGGGATCTTCAACTCCCCGGACACCGTCGGGTTCTCCGGATCGCGCAGGTCGAGCACGTACAACGGATCCACCTGCCGGAAGGTCACGACGTAGCCGGCATCGCCGATGAACCGAACCGAATAGATCCGCTCGCCCGCGCCCATGTCGCCGACGGCACCCACCTGGGTGAGCACACCGTCGCGCTCGCCGAGGACCACGACCTGGGACTCGGAACCGTCCCCACCCCACGGCGATCCCGTGGTGGTGGCGACCCGGAGGAAGCCCTGGTATTCGTCCATGGCGAACTGGTTGAGCAGGTGGCCCTCCACCGAACCGCTCGCTAGGTAGTCGGCGGGACCCTCACCCGAGATGTCGAACTTGTGGATCGCCGTCTCGTAGGTCTCCTCGAGTGCGGTCATGTCGTCGGGGAACCGCTCCCAGGCATCGTTGGGGATGTACACGTTGGTGGACACGTACAGGCTCTCCTGCGAGGCATACACCGTCTGCCCCTGGGCGATCACCCCGGTGCCCCCGCCGACCTGGAGCGAGGCGCCCAAGTCGAGGGTGGTCACCGACAGAGTGTCGAACCCGGCGAATTCCTCGGGGCGGTGCATCCCGGAGCAGTCCACCAGCAGACCGTCGGCCGTCTCGCGGCCCTCGGCGTCGTAGGTGGTGTACCCGGGGAGCCAGGTCTCGATCGTGGACTCCCCGATGATGCGGCGGTTGGCCTCGAGGGCGAAGTCCTCGGCACCCGGGTTCGAGGGATACACGAAGGGGAGGTTGGCGGGGTACGAGGACACCACCATCCGCACCGTGTCGTTGATGGCGCGGGCGCTGAGATAGCTGCCGTCGAGGCGAACCGTGCGCACTACCCGCAGCGAGTCGGGATCGCTCAGGTCGACTTCCTGGACGATCGACACCGCCGCCCCCCATCCGCCCGGGGCGATGCGGGCGGCGTCGGCAGCGAACATCGGGATCGCCCAGATGTCACCCTGGGAAAAGACGAAGGCGCGGTCGCCGCTGATGAAGAAGCGGTGACCCCACCCCGACTCCAGCCGCAGTTGGTCGCGCAGCGCCGGCTCGTCTCCGGTCACGTCGACGTACCGCATCACGCCGTCGATGATCGACACGATGCGGGTGCCGTCGGTCTTGACGATGTCCGGCTCGTCCACTCCGGCGACCTGGTTGTTGGTACCGGAGAAGCCGTTCCCGCCCGATGCGGTGTCGGTGGTGCCGGGAAGCATCGCCGCCACGGTCGTGGAAACCATCAGGTCGCGACCACCGGCCCGGGCGGCGTCGCCCTCAGCGAAGGCGGGCCCGAACCAGATCGGCCCGCCGTCGAGCCCGTACGGGCCGACCCGCTCCAGGGCCTCGGCCTTGAAATGGGCGAGCACGGCGTCGCAGGCGCTGAAGGGGACGAGACGCGCCGAAAAGGTGAGGTCCCGGGGATTGAAACCCGAGGTGAGGCCCGACAGGCCTCCCGAGGTCGTACCGGTCGTGCTCCCATTGCATGCCGCGGCGGCGATGGCCAGCACGGCGACGAGAGCGAGCATCCTGCGCATGGGGGTGATTCCTCCCTTGGGTGTCGCCGCTGGGACGATATCCGGACACCCTCCGGTTCCCGGGTACCGTCATCCCGATGCGGATTCTCCTCACCAACGACGACGGCATCGAGGCGCCCGGTCTGATCCCGTTCGCCCGCGCATTGCAGTCGGTGGGCGACGTCGTCGTCGTGGTGCCGGACCGGGAACGGTCGTGGGTGGCAAAGGCGATCACCCGGTTCGACCCGGTCACCGTGGAACGACGCACGGTCGCCGGGTTCGAGGTCCATGCCTGCAGCGGGTACCCCGCCGACTGCGTCCAGTTGGGGCTGAACTCTCTGTTCGCCGACCGGCCCGACATCGTCGTCTCGGGGGTCAACGTCGGATACAACCACGGGACCGCCTATCTGCAGTCGAGCGGCACCGCAGGCGCTGCGCTCGAGGCCGGCATCGCCGGCGTGCCCGCCATCGCCTTCTCAACGGGCTCGGAGGTGGTGCCGTGGAAGGAGTGGAAGGAGTGGGCGATCGGCCCCGACGCCGGGGCCATGTGGGCC
>DATDRW010000038.1:0-10926 GCA_035291545.1 Acidimicrobiia bacterium | reverse complement strand
CACGGGGGCTTCACCCACGTCCTGTTCAACATGTGGGCGCTCTTCATCTTCGGCCCGGCGATCGAGCACCGCTTCGGATCGGTGTCCTTCGCCTCGCTCTATCTGGCGAGCGGGCTTGGTGGGAGCGCCCTGTACCAGGCGGTGGGTCGCGACGTGTTCGCCGTCGGCGCCTCGGGGGCCATCTTCGGTCTGATGGGCGCCCTCCTCGCCTCCGCCTACCGGCAGCGGTTCACCCCCGCCGGACGGGCGGTGTTCTCCCAGTTGCTGCTCCTGCTCGGGATCAACCTGGCACTGCCTCTGATCGTGCCCAACATCGCCTGGGAGGCGCACCTGGGTGGCCTCGCCGCCGGGTTCGCCATCGCCGGGGCCTGGGACCGTCTGCCGATCGCGGGACCGGGAGCCGTGGCACGACGGGTGTCGGTGGCGATCGCGATCGCCGTCGTGGCGATGGCGGTGGTGCTCATCGCCTGAGGGGAAGCCACTCACACATCTATTAGGTTGTTTACAACCGATCATATGTATACAGTCAATCGGTTGTGATATGATGCGGCGATGGGCAAGTACGACGCCGCCCCCACCGTGGCCGCCGGCCTCATTCGAACCGGCAGAGATCGAGCCGGACTAACCCAGAGTGAGCTCGCCGAACAGGCCGGGATCACGCAGCAGGCGATCTCGGCCTACGAGACCGGTCGGACCGAGCCCACGTTGCCCACACTCATGCACATCCTCGCCGCCGCCGGACTCGAGCTGCGGATGCACCTGTCCCCCGTCGAGGGCCACGACGAGTCGCTCGAGGCCTTCCTCGAGTCGTTGCCGCCGGCGAAGCGGGCCGCCCTGGCACGGGAGCGGATGGAGCGGGCCGGGGCCGCTCGCTTGCGGCGCGTCCGAGGCCGCTGATGCCCACGCCGGACGTCGACGTGGGGCGAATTCTCTCAGCCCTCGACAGTCATCGGGTCGAATTCGTCGTGATCGGAGGGTTTGCCATCGAACTCCACGACGTCGCGGTGCCGCCTACCCGCGACGTCGACATCACCCCGGCGACGGGACCGGCAAACCTCGAGCGGCTGGCCGGGGCGCTGCGCGAGCTCGGCGCCCGCTTCCGAGTGCACGACGGACCATCCGAAGGTATGAAGATCCCGGGCGGTCTCTCGGCCGAGTGGCTCGCAAACATGGTGTCGGTCGCCCTGGTCACCGACGCCGGTCCGATCGACGTCAGCCTCCGGCCCGACGGCACCGACGGGTATCGCGACCTCGCAGCAGGGATGGTCCGCATCGCCCATGGCGACCACCTCGTGCCGACCGCGGCGCTGGAGGACGTGCTCCGCTCCAAGGAAGCCAGCGGGCGCCCCAAGGACATTCGGGTCATCCCGGCCCTGCAAGCCCATCTCCGGCGACGCTCCGGTCGCTGACCCCGGTTCGACGACCCGCTCACCCGCAGTTTCCGGTTCGGGGTGTCTTGCGGTACCGCCCGAGAAGCATTGGCACTGCGGGCTGACGGAGCAGATGAAAGCCCAGAGCCTCTCTCACCTCCTCCGTACCGCGTAACCTCCCCGCATGCCCGGGGATCTGCTCGATCTGATCCGGCACTCCGTGATCGGTCGCGACGACGTCGTCGACGGCCCCTTCGGCCCACGCCGGGTCACCTATGTCGATTACACCGCCTCGGGACGCTCGCTGGAGTTCATCGAGGACTTCATCCGAGACCAGGTGCTCCCCCTCTACGCCAACACCCACACCGAGTCTTCGGGAACGGGACTGCAGACCACCCGGTTCCGCGAGGATGCCCGCCGCATCATCCGCCGCTGCGTCGGGGCCGGCGAGGAGCACGCGGTGATCTTCACCGGCAACGGATCGACCGGTGCGATCGACCTCATGGTGCGGGTGCTCGGCATTCACATCCCGGCGAGCCTCGAGGATCGGTACCACCTGAGCGACGCCATCCCCCCCGAAGAACGGCCGGTGGTGTTCATCGGCCCGTTCGAGCACCACTCCAACGAGCTGCCGTGGCGCGAATCTATCGCCGACGTGGTGGTCATCCCCGAGGACGCCGACGGGCACGTCGACCTGAAGGCACTCGAGGAGGCGCTCGTCGCCCACACCGACCGGCCGCTGCGGATCGGATCGTTCTCGGCGGCCTCGAACGTCACCGGGATCACCACCGATACCGCAGCGGTGTCGTCGCTGTTGCACCGCTACGGGGCGCTGTCGTTCTGGGACGTGGCCGCTGCCGCCCCGTATGTCGGGATCACCATGGAATGCGTCGACCCCGACGATCCGCTCTCCTCCAAGGACGCCATCTTCGTCAGTCCCCACAAGCTGATCGGGGGTCCGGGAACTCCGGGAGTACTGGTGGCCCGCAGGGAATTGTTCACCAACCGGGTGCCCTCGGTGCCGGGCGGCGGGACCGTCGCCTACGTCAATCCCGCCGAGCACCGCTACATCACCGACATCGAGCACCGCGAGGAGGGAGGCACCCCCAACATCGTCGGGGCGATCCGGTGCGGGATGGTCTTCGCCCTCAAGGAGGCCGTGGGCACCGAGACGATTCGGGAGAAGGAAGAATCGTTCATCCGCCGGGCGATCGCCTCGTGGTCCGCCAACCCCAACATCACGATCCTGGGCAACCCGGAGGCGGATCGCCTCTCGATCGTGTCGTTCGTGGTCCGCCACGGGGACAGGCGCCTCCACCACAACTTCGTGGTCGCCCTGCTCAACGACCTGTTCGGCATCCAGAGCCGGGGCGGGTGCTCCTGCGCCGGACCCTACGGGCACCGACTGCTCGGCATCGACATCGAGACCAGCCACGAGTACGAGCGGGAGATCGCCCGCGGCTGTGAGGTGATCAAGCCGGGATGGGTGCGGGTCAACTTCAACTACTTCATCAGCGAGGAGACCTTCTCGTTCCTCCTCGATGCGGTGCGCTTGATCGCCGACCAGGGATGGCGGCTCCTCCCCCGTTACACCTTCGACCCCGCCACCGCCCTGTGGAACCACGTCGACCGCGATCCGAAGGCGGCGATGGGCCTCGACGAGGTGGCATTCACCCCCGACGGCGTGGTCCACCCCGACCGCAGGCGGTCGGCACCCGAGTCGGCGCTCACCGGATACCTCGAAGAGGCCCGCCGGATCCTGAGCACCGCCGGGCCCGCCGACGTGATCACCCCGATTCCGATGAGCCCCGACTTCGAGAAGCTCCGCTGGTTCCCGCTCCCCGAGGAGCTGCAGGAAGAACTGCTGGGGAGCTGAACCGACATCCCTCCGGACGCGTAACCTGAAGGCGACGTGGACTCCGGTCGAACCTTGGTCGCAGTCGTCGCCATCGCTCTCCTGGTCGCATGTGGTGGCACGAGTACGGAGGACACGGTGCCCACGACCCAGGACCTCACGGAAGGAAACGGGATGGAACTCACATCGGAAGCGTTCCGGAACGAGGCCAGGATCCCCACGAAGTACACCTGCGACGGCGACGACGTCTCTCCTCCGCTGCGGATCACCGGTGTCCCGGCGGGCACCGTAACCCTGGCCCTGGTCGTCAACGATCCGGATGCCCCCGGCGGCACCTGGGACCACTGGGTGGCCTACGACATCCCGGTGGTCGAGGCGATCCCCGAAGGGGTGGGAACGCTGGGGATCCCGGGGGTGACCTCGGGAGGCGGGTCGGGGTACGAGGGCCCGTGCCCACCGAGCGGATCGCACCGCTACTTCTTCACGGTGTATGCGCTCGACGCGAGACTGGGCCTGGCCCCCGGCGCCAACACGGCCACCCTGCTGGAGCGGATCGAGGGGCACGTCCTCGGCAAGGCGACGCTGCTGGGCCGGTACTCGCGGTAGGGGTTCCGTCGGGATTGCGTCCCCGCGATACTCCCCCCCAATGACCGCTCGCAACGTCCTCGGCGCCGAACTGGAATCCTGCGGAACCGACCCCCTGACCGGGTGGTACCGCGACGGATGCTGCAACACCGGACCCGAAGATCGGGGCAGCCACACCGTGTGCGCAGTGGTGACCGACGAGTTCCTGGCGCATCAGCGCACTATCGGCAACGACCTCACCACGCCGATGCCGCAGTACAACTTCCCCGGACTGGTCCCCGGCGATCGGTGGTGCGTCACCGCGATCAACTGGCTCCGGGCGCACCACGACGGGATGGCGGCTCCGGTGGTGCTCGCCTCCACCCACGACCGCGCCCTGGAGGTCATCTCGCTGAGCGTGCTCCAGGAGCACGCGGTGGATGTTCCCGACGACCCGGGGATGTTGGAGGGATAGGAGTCGACGCCCGACGCCGGCTGCGGAGCAGAAGCCGCGCCGGATGGGGTGCTGATGCGCGATCCGCGTCGCCTCCCTCCCCGCTTCGGGGTGCTTCCCCTCCGAGGGGAGAGACGACCCGCCCGTTTCCTCCCCCGAAGGGGGCGGTGGCCCGAAGGGCCGGAGGGGGCGCCACGTTGCACCCGCTCCACAAGAGTCTTGTCGCGTCCCATGACATGCCTGAACCTGAGGCCCATGGCCCGACCGTTCCATACCCGATTAGCCGCGACCCGCGCTCACGACCTACGCCGTGAGCTCACCATCTCAGAAGCCCGCCTCTGGGATGGCATCTCACGCAAGAGGGCCGCCGCCCGATTCCGACGACAGGTTCCGATCGGTCCCTGGATCGTGGATTTCGCATCGTTGCATCCGGAACTGGTCATCGAGATCGACGACGAGTCGCACGACTGGCGGGACGAGTCGGAGCGAACCGCATTCATCGAGTCACGCGGATTCACCATCCTGCGGTTCGACAACATCGAGATCGCTCGCGACATCGATGGCGTCGTCAATACCGTGCGCTCATGGGTCGAGGCACTCCGCGCCGGTCGAGATCCCGAGTCATAGGCATCGCCCCCCTCCCCCCTTCGGGGTACTCCCCCCTCCGGGGGGAGAAACGGACCCCCGGTTCCTCCCCCGCAGGGCGAAGGATCGACCATGGATGGTGGGCCCTCTGCTACTCCACCACTCTGCCCCGCCACACTGGAGGTTTCGGCTTCCCGGCGTGCTCCAGCAAGATCGTGGCGTGCTCCCGGTAGTGACTGAGGACCGCACTCAGATCCCACCCGTCGAGCAGACCCGGTCGGGCCGGGTCGCCCTCCGGAGGAAACGCCGCCACCGCCGCGACGAGTTCACGATGGGCGGCCTCGTATTCGGTGCGGGCCCGCGACGGTGCCACGCCGCGCCACTCGGCGTGCACCGCATCGTTGAACTTCTGCCAGTTGGACGGATAGGGCAGTTTCGGTGCCGCCGACACCACCCGTCCGTAGCGCCGCTCCCAGGCGGCGAGGTGCACCAGGTGCTCGCCCAGGGTCCATCCGCCTCCCACCTGCCGTTTCAGATCGGCGTCGCGGTCGAGCGACAGTCCCAGTTCTGCGAGCACGAGGGCGAAGCGGGCTCGGCGATCGCGCAGTTTGAGGAGGTAGGCGTCGCGGTCCATCGCGGGAACGCTACGCCTCCGGCGACGCCCCCGGTCCGATCCCGTAGTCTCCCCTGCGAACAGGAGACCGAGGAGTGACGGCGATCCCCACCGCCGAGGCGACCAGGCCCCCCGATCGGGGGTGGCGCTACCACCTGCGTCATCAGACCGGATGGTCCCGATTCGTTCTCGTCGCCGGCGTGCTCGTCAACCTCTTCTTCTTCCTCGGCACGATCGCGGTGCTCACCGCCCACGGCTGGTCCAGGGTGTGCCCCGAGGGCGCCACCCGTATCGAGTGCTCCCCTTCGGACCCCCTGGCCGTTGGGCTGCAGTCCGACGGGCTCCGCATCGTCCTCACCGTCTCCCTCATCGCCGGGATCGTCGTCGTCGTCGCCGGCGTCCTCACCTATCGCCGCATGCCCACCAAGTCGGCCCGGGAAGCGGTGATCAATGCAGCGGTGCTCGCCACACAGCCGATCCTGCTCTCCGCCCTGTTGCTCTGGTTCCGGGGAACCGACGTCGACCGCTTCGCCCGTAACTTCCTCAACATCTCCCTGATCGGTCAGAAGGCCGGGATCGCCTGGAAAGACTTCACCGCCAACCTCGGCTCGATCCTCGGCCTCGCCGCGGCATGGGCGGCGGTGGCGGGAGGGCTCACCGCGGTCTACGTCTACCTCCGCAAACTGGGCCGCAGACCGGCAATCGTCGCCGCAATCGCCGGAGGGATCGCCGGATTCATCTGGGGCGCGGTAGGGCTGGCCCGGGTGCCGTCGTTCATCAAGGGGGCGCAAAACACCCTGGTGCTTTCCGCCGGCGGCGCCGCGCTCGGGTTTGGCCTCGGGCTGATCCTGGCGCTGTTCTCGATGTCGAAGCGGGCGGCGGTGCGGGCTCCCGCCCGGATCTACATCAACTTCTTCCGGGGAACGCCCCTCATCTGGCAGATCGGGTTCGCCGGGATCGGCTTCGTCCCGACGCTACGCCTCGACCTCGACATGTACACCATCGCCATCCTCGTTCTCGGCCTCAACCTGGCCGCCTACTCGGCGGAGGTGTATCGAGCGGGAATCCAATCGCTGGAGCGGGGGCAGATCGAGGCGGCGCGCACCGTCGGCCTCACCTACTTCCAGTCGATGCGATACGTCGTCGTCCCGCAGGCGATCCGGCGGGTGATCCCGCCGCTGCTCAACGAGTTCGTCATCCTCATCAAGGACACGTCGCTGGTGTCGGTGCTCGGCCTCACCGTCGCCCAGAAAGAGTTGCTCGGCATCGGGCGCGACATCTACTCGTCGACATTCGACGCCACCGCCTGGCTGGGTGTCGCCGCCGGCTACCTGATCATCACCATCCCGATGATCCGCATCGTCACCATCGTCGAGCGCCGTCTCCGCAGCGGCCTCACCAGCGTGATCGGATAGGAGGCTGCATTGAACGACGACGGAACCCTGATCCGCCTCGACGGCATCCACAAGTGGTTCGGCGACAACCATGTGTTGCGCGGCATCGACCTCGGCGTCACCCCCGGCGGGATGGTGGTGGTCATCGGGCCTTCCGGGTCGGGAAAGTCGACGCTGTTGCGCACCATCAACATGCTCGAGGAACCCACCGAGGGCAAGGTGTTCTTCGACGGCGTCGAACTAACCGACATACGCATCGACCTCAACGAGGTGCGCACCCACATGGGAATGGTGTTCCAGCAGTTCAACCTGTTCCCCCACCTCACCGCCATCGACAACATCACCCTGGCGCTGCTCAAGGTGCTGAAGCTCCCCAAGGGCGAGGCCGAGGAGTGGGCCCGAGAGCAGTTACACCACGTTGGGCTCGCCGAGAGGGAGTCCGCGTACCCGTCGCAGTTGTCGGGCGGACAGCAGCAGCGGGTCGCGATCGCCCGCGCCCTCGCTATGAAACCCCAGGCGATGCTGTTCGACGAGGTGACCTCGGCGCTCGACCCGGAACTGGTGGGTGAGGTGCTCACCGTGATGCGGCGGCTCGCCGCAGAGGGAATGACGATGGTGGTGGTCACCCACGAAATGGGGTTCGCCCGGGAGGTGGGCACCCGGCTCATCTTCATGGACCACGGGGCGATCGTGGAGGACGGGGAACCGAGGGCGGTGTTCGCCGACCCGCAGCATCAGAGGACGAAGACGTTCTTGAGCCAAGTGTTGTGAGGTCGTCGCCCGTCGCCCGTCGCCCGCCGCCCGCAAGCAGGGACCGGCACCGCTCTGGCTGGAGACTGGAGGCTGGAGACTGGTGACTCTCCTCATCCCCTCGCGCTTCAACGGGCCCGATGGGTCCGGCAACGGCGGGTATACCTGCGGTGTGATCGCTCTGCTCGTCGGCGACCACGCCGAGGTGACCCTGCGCCACCCACCCCCGCTGGCGACGCCGCTGGCGGTGTCCGTCATCGACGGGGTCACCCTCGTCCACCACGGCGAGATCCTCGTTGCCGAGGGCAGGGTGGTGGCGTGGGACCTCGACGTGCCGACCCCACCGACGATGGACGAGGCGGCAGAGGCGTCCACCCGCTACGTCGGGTTCGACCGTCACGAGTTCCCCACCTGCTTCACCTGCGGCACGGACCGCGAAGATGGTCTCGAGATCTGGCCGGGCCGGGTCGCCGGATCGGACATGGTGGCGTCACCCTGGGCGGCGCCCGATGGGGTCGGGGTGATCGACGGGAACCTCGCCCCGGAAATCGTGTGGGCGGCCCTCGACTGTCCCGGCGCCTGGGTGTCGGCGCGCGACATGACCACCGACCCGATCGTGCTCGGCCGCATGGCGGCCCGCATCGTCTCGCCGCTGCCGACGGAGGGGTCGTTCCTCTCCTACGCGTGGAGCCTGGGTGAGGAGGGCCGCAAGTCGTACTCCGGCACCGCGGTCGCCGACGCGGCGGGCCGGGTGCTGGCCTACGCCCGGCAGACCTGGATCGCCATCAGGTAGAGGTCAGGGTCGACGTCCGCGTCACCCGCTGCCGGGCCACCCGCTTCAACAAACCCGTGACGAGTGGCCACTACTCGCCGGCAAGCCGCCGCAGGCTCTGCCTCACCAGTCCGGGACCCGAATAGACGAGTCCGGTGTAGAGCTGGACGAGCGTGGCACCGGCGACGAGCCGGGCCGCGACGTCTTGCGGAGTGAGGACCCCGCCCGAGGCGATCACCGGCAGCCCCGACACCGCCACGGCGCGTCGCAACCGGTCGAGGGCGATCAAGCCCAACGGGCCACCGCTCAGCCCTCCCGGGGGTGAGTCTTCGATGCCGGGCCGCGCGGTGGTGGTGTTGCCGATGATGATCCCGTCGACGCCTGCCGACTCGACCGCAGCGACGACCGACTCGAAGTCGGTCGCGTCGGGCGAGAGCTTCACCAGAATCGGCACCCGGCGCCGGAGCCGATCGACCCACTCGTCCCGCCGCACGACGACGGGACGCAACAGGCCCCCGATCGTCGCGACCGCTTCGAGGTCGCGCAGCCCCGGTGTGTTGGGCGACGATACGTTGACCGCCAGGTAGTCGGCGAGTGCGGCGAACCGATCAACGAGGGTGAGATAGTCGTCGACGCGACGCTCCGGCAGCGTGTCGGCGTTGGGACCGATCGACACACCGAGCACCACGCCGCGCCGCGCTCCTCCATCGAGACTCCGTGCCACGGCGTCGGCGCCGGCGCTCGGGAAGCCCATCCTGTTGACGAGCGCCCGCTGTGCGGGGAGGCGATGCACCCTCGGCCGCGGGTTCCCCGGCTGCGGACGCGGGGTGACCGTGCCCACTTCCACGTGCCCGAAGCCCAGGGCCGCCAGCGCCCGCCATGCGGTGCCGTCCTTGTCGTAGCCCGCCGCCAGCCCCAAAGGGTTGCGAAAGTGCAGGCCAAAGGCGTCGACGGCGGCCACCTCGAACTGTCGCTGCCGGAACGAGAACGGCCGCGCCATTCGCACCGCGCGCAGCGCCAGTCGGTGCGCCTGCTCGGCGTCGAGCCGAAAGCCGAGCGCCCGTAGCACCCGGTACATCACTGCCCTGCGAGGAAGCGGGCCACCAGCTTCTGTTGACCCTCGTCGATGACGCCCGCCGCGCCGAGATCGTCGACGAGTTGGCTGAGTGTGGTGATGGCGTGGAGCGTGATCCCTGCTGCGGCAAGATTCGGGCGCGCGGCACGGTCACGCTCGATGAGCACGACCAGATCCTCGATCACAAGGCCCGCCGCGCGCAGCGATGCGGCGGCTTCGAGAGCGCTCGAACCACTGGTGACCACATCGTCGACGAGTACGACCCGGTCCCCGGCCCGCCACACCCCCTCCACCCGGGCACCGGTGCCGTGCTCCTTCGTCTCACGGCGCGGCCAGACGAGCGAGGAGGATCGGTCGAGCGCCACCGCGGTGGCGATGGGGAGCGCGCCGTAGGGCACCGCACCGACGTGATCAAAGGTCAGACCCCCCAGCACCGACCCGTACGAGGCGGCCACGCGGCGCAGCAGGCCGGCCCGGCCCGAGAGCCGGCGGAGGTCGACGTACACCGGGGACACCACGCCCGAACGGAGGGTGAACTCGCCGAAGCGGACGCATCCGGCATCATGCAGGTCGACCGACAGGCTGCGGGTGCGGGGTGGCGTCGGCATCGGATGAATCTTGCGCAGCGCGTCGCGCAGGTCGGCCGCCGCGGCAGCGGGGTCGGCGGCGCCTCCCACCAGACGGGACGACGGGACGAGCACTCCGCGCCGATCCTCACGCAAACCCCCGGCGATGCCACCGGGCTCGCCCCCTTGCGGGCCGACCCCGGGAGCGAGGATCCAATGGTCGGGGGCGATGGCGCGTACCGCGGCGAGCGCCTCCGGCTGTGTGGCGCCGACGACGAGGCCGAGGCGATCGGGTCCGGCCCACCCGGATGCCAGCCGCGCCACCCGTTCGTACACGCGGTCGCCGGTGTCGAGAGTTTCGTCCTGCAGCTCGACGCCGCTCGGGTTGGAGGTGCGGCACAGCACCCAGACTCCCCGCCCCGGGTAAGCGAGGAAGGGGTCGATGGCGTCGCGCCCCAGGTAGGGGTTGACGGTGACCGCGCCGGCGCCGATCACGCCGAAACATGCCTCGGCATAGGCGGCGGCGCTCGAGGCGATGTCACCCCGCTTGGCGTCGAGGATCACCGGGATCTCATCGGGCACCGCGGCGACGACCTCGATCAGCGCCTCGATCCCGGCGGGACCGAACGCCTCGAAGTGGGCCGCGTTGGCCTTGAACGCCGCAACCACCGGCGCGGTCGCCGCAATGAGGTCGAGGGACACCCGCCGCGCCTCGACGGCGTCGATCGCCCGCGGGTCGATGCCGACGCACAACAACGAGTCGACATCGCGCGAGCGCGTCTCGAGCGCCTCGAAGAACCCAATCACGCCTTGCCCAGCACCATCGCCAGGAGCGCCATCCGCACGTACATCCCGTATTCCATCTGACGGAAGTAGGCCGCCCGCGGATCGTCATCGACCTCCATGCTGATCTCGGTGACCCGGGGCA
>DATDRW010000037.1:0-41030 GCA_035291545.1 Acidimicrobiia bacterium | reverse complement strand
ACTCGTGAGGCGGGCCGTCACCATGCTGGACGACTCGGGATGGCGGCTGGACGGGAGGCCACCCGGCGCGAGGGCGGTGATTGCTGCGTGGTGGGCGACCCGTCGCATGCTGGAGGTGCTCGGAGGGATCGAGAAACGTGGCAACTCGTTGTCGAGGACCTCCCGGTTGACCGCTTTCGGCGAGACGACGTTGCTCGAGCAGATTCGGGCCAATGCGGTCGGACCCCGCACCCACGTCTGGTAAACGCTGCAACCAACCGGCGATACCGCCGGGGTACCCCTACCGCCCCCCTCCAAGAACCACGTCTCCATCGGGCCCTTGCCCTTGACCTCGATGGAGCCACGCGGCTCGCACAGAAACCCGTCCCGGAGAATCTCATAGGTCGCTCGGGTGATCTGGATGCGCCCCGGCACCCCCTGGGATTCCATCCGGCTGGCGGTGTTGACCGTGTCAGACGTCGTACTGGAACTTGGTGGTGCCGATGATGCCCGCCACCGCCGGACCGCGGTTCATCCCGAGGCGGAACTGGAGCCTGCCGAGGCCGAATCCGGCGTCGGTCACGTCGTCCCGCATGCCGAGCGCCATGCGCGCCAGCGCCTGCGCATGGTTGGGCCCTCGAGACCGGAATCCCGCACGCCACCATGTAGTTGGCGCCGATGGTGCGGATCTTCTCGCAGCCGTGCTCGGCGGCGAGACGGTCGAAGCGAGAGAAGACGTCGCTGAGCAGCGCCACCATCGCCTCGGGCTCGAGCTTCTGCGACATCGGGGTGAACCCGACGACGTCGGCAAAGAGCACGCTGATCCCGGAGTAGTGCTCGGCGATGATCCGCCGGTCGTCCTTGAGTACGGCCGCCACCTGCCTGGGGAGGATGTTGAGCAGCAGGCCCTCGGACTTGGCCTGTTCGGCCTCGAGCATGCCGAACGCGAAATCGCGCTGCCCGACAAAATAGTGCAGCGTGATAAAGGCGATGGCGGACACACCGACCACGTTCATCCCGAAGAACACCGGCACCGTCGCCCGTGTCAGGTTGTTGTCCAGTCGCACCGAGGGCTGCACCAGTTGCGATGCCACGACGAGCCCCACGAAGCCGGCGAACCACCACACGGCCCGACGCCTCCCCGACATGAGCATCGCCCCCAAGGGGGCGAGCAACGACCACAGGATCACCGCGCTGGCGTTGACGAAGCCGCCGAGCTCCAGCTGGAGGAAGAACGGAAGGAGGAGGATGAGGCTCAGCTGCATGAGCCGAAACACCCGGTACCGACGGGTGATCGCAAACACGGCGAGGCTGGCGCCCGAGGCAGCGGCATAGGCCAGCGGGATCGACGCAGCCAGCGGCTCGTCGAAAGCCAGGTACACGGCCCCCCACACGACCGCGGCCGGACCGATCATGGCGGCGAAGGCCACCAACACGCGCTTCTTCAGACGCAGGTCGGCGTCGTTTGCGGGATCGGACCCGATCCGCCTGAACAACCGGCGCAGCGTCCCCCACATGAGTCACGAGGATACGGCAGGATCGACACACCGGTCGGACGGTGTCGTCGCCTTTTCCCCGACCCGGGCGGTGCCCAACCCGGGTGCCGCGACGACTCGTAGAAGGCTCGACTCCTGCCGGGCCATGTGGGACGCGGGTTCAGTGACCGCTGCCGAGCGCCCGGTCGAGCGTCTGGTGGGCGGTGGTCAAGCCGTGCAAGATCCGCGTGTAGAGCGGCAGCCGTTTCGGCGCACAGCATCCCACCTGGAGCCGCCCGACCTGGGCACCCGCCTCCTCGAGGAAGCCCGATGCCTCACCCGCCGCTCCCGGATCATCGGTCACACGGCTGAGTGCACCGCGCGCCGCGATCAGGGTCTGGCCGAGGATCTTCATCCGGGGGCTACGGCCCGGCTCGCAGCAGGTGGCATCGAGCTTGCGCAGAGCCGCCTCGCAGTCGTCGAGGGCCTCAAAGGCGGAGGTGAGGAGTTCGATCGACTTCACGGTGCGCAGGCTACCGAGCCACGGTCACGCACCGGCCTCAATGCTCGTCCCGGTGCCTGCGACGCCTCCGCAACTCCTCCTCGAGGGCGTCGTCGGAGTAGCCCATCAGGACCGCCTCCCAAGGTCTTGAGGCCGGAGTCATCGGCTGATCCCGCGCCAAGAGGTCGGCAACGGGGTCGCGCAGGGTCCGCGCCCACGCCCGTCCGGTGGCGGTGGCGTGCAGGGTCATGGTGGCGTCGGTGTTGACCACGTACACCCGGGCCTCCGACTGCGGGTTCCCCCGCGAGCCCTTCTCGCCGTACACGAGGAGAACGCTCGGAGCCGGGAGGTCCTGGATGCCGCCGGTGGCCACGAAATCCCCGTCGTATGCCCAACCGCCGTTCTGTCCCGCATCGACGTTGTTCACCACCTTGGCCCAATTCTTGAGGCGCCCGTCACCGATGAGCGGCACCTCGATGGCGACGGTGGAGCCGTCATCGATCACGGGAAAACGGCCTGCACAGGATGGCGGAGCACCAACTCAGCCGGCCCGGTTGATCCCGGCCTTCTTGAGAAGCGCAGCCGGGACGCCTGCCTCCCGCCACGCCGTGTAGGAGATGCCTTTGCGCTTGCTGTACGCCTTGGCGAAACGGGTGAAATCGGTTTCCAGGGATGCGCTGTCGGCGCTTCCTTTCGCCGTCTCGAGAGTGTTCTCAGCGTCGAGTCGTGCCTGGCGGAGATCGACGGCCTTGAGGGGATTGACCTCGGCGGCGATGCGCTTCTCCAAGTCCTTGATGCGCTTGGTGAGTGTTTCCGGGGTGATGGGGCGACCGGGGCGTCGGGATGCGAGCGCATCCAGATAGAGCTTGATGGCCCGTGATTCACGCCTTCCGGCGGCGAGCGCCGCCTTGTGCTCGGCGGACATTGCCATGGATTTCCTCCAAAGAAGTGACGTACCGGGCAATCGTACCGCGGTCATGCGCAGACGGGAATCGGCATGTATTTGCGCGGCCGCGGCCGGGAGAGCGGCCTCGCAAGCGGGCACCCGACGCAATCTCGCCGACAAGATGCACCCTGGCTCCGGGGGGGAGACTCGAACTCCCAACAAACGGATTAACAGTCCGATTCGTCCCCGCGCCCGATAAGGCAAGACCCCTGGTCAGCGTCACCTAGCGACGCCTGTTGTCTCTAGACGCATGTGGTCAGGGGTGGAAATCTGCAACAAGTTGCAGCCGAATCGGTCACCCCAACGGGTGACGAGGGCGGCCCCCCTCATGGATAACCGATAAGGAGACACCATGAGAGGCAGGACCATCCGCTTGAAGGGCACGGTGTGGCAGCGACCCAACGGAAGTTGGTCGGTACTGACACCCGAGATGTACGACCCGAAGGTGGGCCGGAACCGGCGAATCGCGCTCGGCACTTTCGATTCCGAGGAGAAGGCCGAGGAGGCGCGGCGCACCTGGGTTCACAAGGGTGGTGGCGCCCCGCCTACCGCAGAGCTCCCCACGCGCCCGTTAACCGTTGCTACCTACCTGCGGAACTGGCTGGCCAACGACATCGCCGACGAGGTGGCGTGTGGTCATCTCGCCTGGTCAACAGGAAGGGACTACGAACAAGTGGTGAAAAACCAGCATCCGCCTGTCCCGGCTCATCGCCGCCGGATAGAGTGACCGCCGGGGCCGCGCACCCGCGCCGTCCCCCCTGTGATGGAGGGAAGGAGATCCCACATGAAACGACTGATCGTCCTGCTCGTAGGTCTCACGCTCGTAGTGGGCGCCTGCGCCGACGGGGGCGACAACGCGAGCAGCCTGCTCGATACGGTCCAGGCGCGCGGCACGGTGCTATGCGGCGTGAACGACGTGCTTCCGGGATTCGGCATCGTCGACGATGCCGGCAACTTCGGCGGCTTCGACGTCGACCTCTGCCGGGTCGTGGCTGCCGCCGTGCTCGGCAACGCGAACGCAGTGGAGTTCGTGCCGCTCACCGCTGGTGAGCGCTTCACGGCGCTCCAGTCCGGCGAAATCGACGTCCTCATCCGCAACACGACGTGGACGGCGACCCGCGACGGGCAGGAGGGCTCGACCTTCCTGCTCACCACGTTCTACGACGGCCAGGGCGTAATGGTGCCCGAGGCGTCCGATGTGACCAGCATCGAGGACCTCGCCGACGCCAACATCTGCGTGCTGTCCGGCACCACGACCGAACTGAACCTGACGTCCGTGTTCAACTCACGCGGCATCCCGTTCAACCCGGTCGTGTACGCCGACAACACGGGACTGCGGCCCGCCTACGAGGAAGGCCAATGTGACGCGTGGACGTCGGACGTGTCCCAGCTCACCGCCTACAAGGCGGCCATTGAGGATGAGGGCGGAGCCGCCCAGCGGATCCTCTCCGACGTCATCTCGAAGGAGCCCCTCGGCCCCGTCGTTCTCGACGGCGACTCGGGCTGGGCCCAGGCCGTCGAGTGGGCCATCATGGCGACGGTCCAGGCGTGGGAGTTCGGCATCACGAGCGGCAACGTCACGGGCTTCCCGACGGACGACGACAACGTCCGCCGATTCCTCGGACAGTTGGACTTCGAGGCCGGCCTCGGCCTGCCGTCCGACTTCGCCGTCCAGGTCATCAGCCAGGTCGGCAACTATGAGGAGATCTACAACAGGCACCTCGTCCCGATCGGTCTGCCGCTGTCCGGCAGCCCCAACGATCTGTGGACGAACGGCGGCCTGATGTACGTCCCGCCGTACCGCTAGGACCGACGAAGAGAGAACGGACGCAGACGGGCGGTCGGCCTCGGCCGGCCGCCCGTCTGCCGTACCCGACGACGAGGACGAGGTGACGACGAGTACCGACAAGCGAGCAGCTGACCCGCGCATCGCGTGGTACCGCAACGTGCGCATCCTGCGTGTCGTCGTCCAGAGCGTCTTCGTCGCCGCCGTGTTCACGCTGCTGTTCTGGCTGTTCAACAACCTCATCAACAACCTCGACCGCCTGCGGATCGGGACCGACTTCGGATTCCTCGGGCGGTCCACCGGCTTCCAGATCCCCTACGACGAAGGGTTCGACCCGCGCAGCCCGGTGCGCGACATGGTCCTCGTCGGCGTCAAGAACACGCTGCTCGCCGGATTCTTCGGGATCCTGCTCGCCACCGTGCTCGGCGTCATCATCGGAGTCTCCCGGCTCTCGACGAACTGGTTGGTGGCGAAGCTGGCCGCCATCTATGTGGAGACGTTCCGCAACATCCCACCGCTCATCATCATCATCTTCTTCGGGTTCGCCGTGTTCACCTACGGACCATTCCCGGTGCTGTCCAACGCCGCCGAGATACGGTTCCCCGGCGCGGACCGCACGGGTTTGATCCTGTCCAACACCGTATGGGGGATCCCCTCCTTCCTGGCGGGCCCGAACATCGGGGTCTTCTGGGCGTCCATGGCGGTCGCCGTGGTCGCCGCCGCCGTCGCCTTCGGATGGAGGACCCGCCTCCACGAGCGCACCGGAGCCCCGGAGCGGCGGGCCCGCTGGTCGTTCGGCGTGTTCATGGTCGTCGCCCTCGCCGGGCTCGTGCTCGGCGGCGACGCCTTCTCGATCTCGTGGCCCGAACTGTCCGAGACACGCCGCCGGGTCGTCGGCGGGTTCCGACTCAACAACGGCTTCATCTCGGTGACCGTGGCCCTCGGCCTGTACACCGCGAGCCACATCGCCGAGATCATCCGGGGGAGCATCCTGGCGGTGCCGAAGGGCCAGTCCGAGGCGGCGAACGCCATCGCCCTCACGGGATTCCAGCGCTACCGGTACGTGCTCCTGCCGCAGGCGATGCGCATTGCCGTGCCACCGATCATCAGCCAATACCTCAACCTGGTGAAGAACACGTCACTCGGCGTCGCCGTCGCCTACGCCGAGATCACCAACCTGACCCTCACTTCCATCGGCAACGGGCGCCCGGCGCCGCAGTCGATCCTGGTCCTCATGGGCGTGTACCTCATGTTCTCCCTGACGATCTCGTTCCTCCTCAACATCTACAACCGCCGCATCCAACTGGTGGAGCACTGACGTGGCCGACGAACGAAGCTTTTTCGAAACGGGTCTGGATGAGCCCCTCATCGTCGCCAACGAGCCCCGCCCTCCGAGGGAGAAGTTGAATCCGCCGCAGTGGCTCCGCAAGCGGCTCTTCAACAGTTGGTACAACTCGGCGGTCACGCTGGTCCTGATCCCGGTGATCGCCTATCTGGGCTGGCGGTTCTTCTCGTTCCTGGTCTTCAACGCCCGTTGGGACCCGGTCCGCAACAACCTGACCCTGTTCATGGTGGGCCGGTTCCCGCGCGCCGAGCTATGGCGTGTCGTGGCCCAGGTCGTCATCTGGTCGTCGGCGATCGGCCTGGCGTGGGGCGCCGCAGTCGCCGGTGCCAAGGCCCGGGCGCTGCGGGCGGGCCTCCCCTACCGCGAGGACCCGCTCCTCGCCAAGGTGAGACGCTACGGGGCACTCCTGGTCATCGTCGGGCTCTTCCTCGCCATGACCCAGACCTGGGGCCCTCTGATCATCTTCGCGGGCTCAGTCGCCTCCGCCGCAGTCCTCCAGTTCCTCGGTTCACGGACCGCGGCCGAGCACGTTGCGTTCCTGTGGGCCGGGGTCGCCGTCCTCGGCGTCGCCGGGTTCCAGGTGGTGAGCGGCTTCTACGGCAACGGTTGGCTCTGGATGGGCGTCCCCATCGCCGTCGCCGCCTCGAAGCTCGTCGGCCGGATCGAGTGGTCGAGCCCGCTGGCAGCCCGCCTCGCCCGACTCGGCGGCGTCGCGGTCGTGCTCGTGGTCGCCTACGTCGCCTACATGGTGATCGACCACCGCGGTGTGGGCTGGGAGCAGTGGGAGGGGCTCCGGCTCAACCTGCTCGCCGCACCGATCGCCATCGTCCTCGCCTTCCCCCTGGGCGTCGCCCTGGCCATCGCCCGCCGGTCGAGCTTCCCGGCGCTGCGGATCATCTCCACCGGCTACATCGAGCTGATCCGGGGAGTCCCCCTCATCTCCCTGCTCCTCATGGGGCAGTTCTTCATCGGGTTCTTCCTGAACACGACCACGCCCCTATCGTCGATCACACGGGCCATCACCGCCCTCACCATGTTCACCTCGGCGTATATCGCCGAGATCGTCCGCGGCGGGCTGCAATCGATACCGAGGGTCCAGGTCGAAGCCGGACAGTCGGTCGGGCTCAGGCCTTTCACCATCATCCGTCTCATCGTGCTCCCCCAGGCGCTGCGCAACGTCATCCCGGCGATGGTCGGCCAGTTCATCGCCCTCACCAAGGACACGACGCTGCTGTCGATCATCGCCGTGGCCGACCTCCTCTACGTGCGCGGCATCGTCCACGCCCAGGCGGAGTACCGCGCCTTCGGTATCGCCGAGACGCTCGTTTTCGTCGCTCTCATCTTCTGGGCAATCACCTTCAGCATGTCACGGGAGAGCCAGCGACTGGAGCGTAAGCTCGGAGTGGGAGAGAGATGACCGACACGACACGCGACATGGCCCGCCACCGCGACGAGGTCTTCGCCGACGCCACCCAGGTTTGCGGCACCGGGGACGTGATCATCGATATCGAGGGAATCGACAAGTTCTTCGGCGACTTCCAGGCGCTCAAGGGCGTCGAAATGAAGGTCGGCCGGCAGGAGGTGGTCGTCGTGTGCGGCCCCTCCGGCGCGGGCAAGTCGACGCTGATCCGATGCATCAACCGCCTCGAGAAGCACGACAGGGGCCGCATCGTCGTCGACGGCATCGAGCTGTCAGACGACATCCGGAACATCCAGGAGGTGCGCCTCGAGACGGGCATGGTGTTCCAGCAGTTCAACCTGTTTCCACACCTGACCGTCCTCGACAACATCACCCTCGGGCCTCGCCAGGCCCGGCACATGCCCCGCAGGGAGGCGGAGGATCTGGCGATGAGCCTGCTCACCCGGGTGAAGATCCCCGAGCAGGCCCGCAAGTTCCCGGGTCAGCTCTCCGGCGGTCAGCAGCAGCGGGTCGCCATCGCACGCTCGCTCGCCATGAGCCCGAAGGTGATGCTGTTCGACGAGCCGACCTCGGCGCTCGACCCGGAGATGATCAAGGAGGTCCTCGATGTCATACAGGACCTCGCCCGCTCGGGGATGACAATGATCATCGTCAGCCACGAGATGGGATTTGCCCGGGAGGTGTCCGACCGGGTCGTCTTCATGGCAGACGGCGAGATCGTCGAGGTCGGCACCCCCGAGCACTTCTTCGAGAACCCGCGAGAGGAGCGGACGAAACTGTTCATCTCCCAGATCCTCTGAGCAGGTCTCTCCCCACCGAGGGGGAATACCCGCAACGTAGCGGAGGGGGAGGGGGGTGGGCGACGCCGCATGGCAGACGGTGGAGAGGAACCGGGGAGGCCATCTTCTGCAACCACTCCTGCAACCGAGGTGCGCTAGCGTCGCTGGGAAAACCAATGAGTGCGGTAATACCCTTGTGACGCTTGGCTCCGGGGGGGAGACTCGAACTCCCAACAAACGGATTAACAGTCCGCTGCTCTGCCAATTGAGCTACCCCGGAACGGCCGGGAAGGCTACCACCGGCCTGTCAGCTGCCCTCCAGATAGTCCTTGAGCTTCCCGGCACGCGAAGGCTGACGCATCTTGGCCAGCGCCTTGGTTTCCAGTTGGCGCACCCGCTCCCGGGTGACCTTGAAGTGCTTCCCAACCTGCTCCAGCGTGTGGATCTTGCCGTCGGCGAGCCCGAACCGCATGATGAGCACCTGGCGCTCCCGCTCGGACAGTTCCTCGAGCACGATCCGCAGGTAGTCCTGCAGCAGCCGGAACGACGCCGACGCCACCGGGGCCTCGGCATCATGGTCCTCGACGAAGTCCCCGAGCGTGGAATCGTCCTCCTCGCCGAGGGGCGACTCGAGCGAGAGCGGGTCCTGGGCGATGCGGCGCAACTCGAACACCTTCGCCGGTTCCAGTTCGAGATCGACGGCGATCTCCTCAATGGTCGGCTCACGCCCCAGCTCCTGGCTGAGCGCCCGCTGCACCGCGGCGAGCTTGTTGATCGTCTCCACCATGTGCACCGGCACCCGGATGGTGCGGCCCTGGTCGGCCAGCGCCCGGGTCACCGACTGCCGAATCCACCACGAGGCGTAGGTGGAGAACTTGAACCCCTTGCGGTAGTCGAACTTCTCGACGGCCCGGATCAGCCCGAGGTTGCCCTCCTGGATCAGATCGAGGAGGGGCATTCCCCGGCCCACGTACTTCTTGGCGATCGAAACCACGAGACGCAGGTTGGCCTCGACCAGCCGCTGCTCGGCCCGGTTGCCGACTCGAACCCCCCGCTCGAGGAACACCCGCTCGGCGACCGGGGCAGTGTCCGCAAGGCCGGGCAGCTTTTCTTCGGCCCGGATCCCGGCTTCGCGCTGCATCGCCAGCTCGACCTCCTGCTGGGCGTCGAGGAGAGGGACGCGGCCGATCTCCTGGAGGTACATGCGAACCGGATCCGTGACCTCGATCTCGTCGTCGGCGGGAAGAATGTCGAAGATGGCATCCTGCGAGTCCTCACGGAACTCAACACCCTGCTTGCGCAAGGCGTCGACGACCCGATCGAACGAATCGGCGGGAGCCTCGGCCTCCTCCAGCTCCTGCTCGATCTCGGCGGTCATGAGGAAGCCGCGTTGACGAGCGCGGGCGGCCAGTTCGGCGACGATCTTGTCCAAGCTCATTCCTGACTCGAGAGTTCGCGGCGGCGGTGGTCCAACGCTATCAACTCCTGGAAACCAGACGTATACGCCGCCGAGTCGGGAGCCAGCGTTTCGACGCGCAACCGTACCTCATCGATTCGGCGTTCGAGGGCGCCGACCTGAACCTTTCTCACCACCTCCTCCGCCACCGCCAGCGGGGTCTCGAGAAAAGCGAGGCCGCGGAGCATCACCGCAACCTCACTGTCGTCGTCGCCGAGCAGCGAGCCCAGATCGGGCGGCATCCCGGGGTCGAGCGCCGCCACCACCGGGGCCAGCACCTCGAACGCGGCTCGATGCTCGTCCCGGGAGAACACCCCGGTGAGGTCGTGTCGGCGCACACCGGGATCGTTCGCCAGCAACAACCGAAGCAGTTCCCGCTCGGCCTTCTCCACCCCCTGGAGGGGGCGGACGGGGGGCTTCGGGGCCGGCCGCGTCTTCTGCGCCCCGGAGACTGCCGCCTCGATGGCGCGCACCACGACGTCGAGGTCTACCCCGGTGCGACGCGACACGAACACCCCGTACTCGTGCCGGGTCACCGCGTCGGGATGGCGGGCGACGACCTCGGCGGCGGCCCGCACCGCCCTGCCCCGCGCCTCCGGTTCGGACAGGTCGAACCCTTCCAGAAGACGCTCGAGGCGGAACTGGAGCAACGGAGATGAGTCGGTCAGTGCCGCGCGCAGGAGGTCGATCTCCCCGGCGCCGACCACGTCGGCGGGATCCCGCCCGATGGGGAGCACCGCGACCCGAAGGTCGAGATCACCGGGAACGCTGCGGTCGAAACCACGCAGGCTGGCGTTGGTCCCGGCCTCGTCGGCGTCGAACATGAGCACGACCCGTTCGCTGAACCGCCGTAAGAGGTCGAGGTGCTCCTCGCCGAGGGCGGTGCCGCAGGTGGCCACCGCCACCGGCATCCCCGCCAGGTGCAGGGCGATGACGTCCGTGTACCCCTCGACCACCACAGACTGGCCGCCGCGAACGATCTCGGACTTGGCCCAGTTGAGGCCGTAGAGCAGCTGGGACTTGTGGTAGATCGGAGTCTCCGGCGAATTGAGGTACTTGGGGCCCTCGCCACCCTCGAGCAGGCGGGCCCCGAACCCGACGGCATCGCCGCGCACGTCGTAGATCGGGAACATCACCCTGCCCCGGAACCGGTCGAACACCTTGCCGGTGCGGGCCCGCACCGCCAGACCGGCGGTGACCAGCACATCTTCGGGGACCTTCTTACGGCGCAAGTGGCCCACGAGCGCTTCCCCGTGCGGCGGCGAGTACCCGATGACAAAGCGCTCCACCACCTCGGACTCATAACCCCGACCTCGCAGGTAACCGCGCGCCACCCCGGCGTCGCGCCCGGTCTTCAGGCTGTCGTGGTAGAAGTCGACGGCCACAGTCGTGGCGTCGACCAGCGTCTGCCGGCGATCGCGGCGCTTCGACGCCTCGGCATCCTCCTGCAGGGTGATGCCGGCGCGCCGCGCCAGCACCTCCACGGCGTCGGAGAAATCGACCGCCTGGGTGTCCTGTACGAACCGGAATAGGTCGCCGCTCCTGCCGCACCCGAAGCAGTGGTAGAGGCCGCGAGCGGCGTCGACGCTCATCGACGGCGTCTTCTCCTGGTGGAAGGGGCACACCGCCATCACCGAGCGACCGGAGCGGCGCACCTTGGTGACCTCGGAGACCAGCTCGACGAGATCGGTGACGTCCCGCACCCGTTCGATGTCTTCCCGCCGATACGCCATCCCCGGCGAGTGTACCGGGGGCATCCCGGTCATCGACAGGGGGTCGTACGCCTAGCGCCCCGTCACGTGACGTTGGTGATGCTCATGGCGAGCCGGCGGCGTCATCCGGCAAGGACGCACGACGAAGGCGCACTTGACCGTGCGTCGAGGAGGAGGACGCAGCCGGGGGCGTCGGGGGCCGTCGTGAGCGCGCCAAACGTTGCGGGACGGGGCATTAGGCCTCGTCTCCGAGGGAGGCGGAGAGGCGGCCGACGAGATCGGCGATCGGAACCCGCACCTGCTGGGTGGTGTCGCGGTCGCGGATCGTCACCGCCCGGTCCTGGAGCGTGTCGAAGTCAACCGTCACGCACAGCGGCGTGCCGACCTCATCCTGGCGTCGGTAGCGGCGGCCGATCGACTGGGTGACGTCGACCTCGATCATCCAGTGTTTGCGCAAGGTCGCCGCCACCTCCTCGGTGATCGCTACCAAATCGTCCTTCTTGGAGAGCGGGAGCACGGCCACTTTGATCGGGGCGAGGCGGGGATGGAGCCGCAGCACCACCCGCTTCTCGCCGCCGATCTCGTCCTCGTCGTAGGCATCGAGGAGAAACGCGAACGCCGACCGGGTCACGCCTGCCGCCGGTTCGATCACGTACGGGAAGAAGCGTTCGTCGGCGTCCTGGTCGTAGTAACGCAGGTCCTCCCCGCTCGCCGCAGAGTGGGCGCGCAGGTCGAAGTCGGTGCGGTTGGCGATGCCCTCCAGCTCGTCCCACCCCCACGGGAAGAGATACTCGACGTCGCTGGTGGCGGCTGCGTAGTGGGCGAGCTCGCTCGGCTCGTGGGCGCGCAACCGGACGTGATCGGGGTTCATCCCCAGGCCGAGGTACCACTGCAGGCGGGCATCGAGCCAGTAACCGTGCCACCGCTCCGCCTCCTCCGGCCGGCAGAAGAACTCCATCTCCATCTGCTCGAACTCACGGGTGCGGAACACGAACTGGCCGGGGGTGATCTCGTTGCGGAACGACTTTCCGATCTGGGCGATCCCGAACGGCAGCCGCATCCGGGCGGACCGGCGCACGTTCTCGTAATTGATGAAGATGCCCTGGGCGGTTTCCGGCCGCAGATAGGCGAGGGCGGCGTCATCGTCCACCGGTCCCAGGAAGGTCTTGAGCATCAGGTTGAACGGCCGCGGCTCGGTAAAGGTGTTGCGCCCACCGCAGTCGGGGCACTGCCCGGGGTCGTCCAGCTTGTCGAGCCGGAAACGGTGGTGACAGGAGGTGCACTCCACGAGCGGATCGCTAAAGCTCGCCTCGTGACCCGAGGTGATCCATACCTGGCGGGCCTGGACGATCGCCGAGTCGATACCGACGATGTCGTCACGCTCGCGGACCATCGCCGTCCACCACGCCTCGCGCAGGTTGCGCAACAGCTCGGCGCCGAGGGGTCCGTAGTCCCACGAGGAGCGGAGCCCGCCGTAGATCTCCGAGGCGGGAAACACGAACCCGCGCCGTTTCGACAGGTTGACGATGGTGTCGAGGGAGGGAACAGGCATGGGGAGGGATGTTAGAGGGGGGTCGGCCGCCGACGGCGGCCTCCGCAATTGGCAATTCGCAATTCGCGGGAGATCGCGTGCGGAACCAGATAACGCGTCTTGCCAATTGCCAATTGCGCCGAGAGACGCGCCCACCTCGATCCGAGAACCTCACCGAGACGCGCAAGCCAAGAGACGCGGGACTGACCAATTGCGGGAGGCCGCCGCAGGCGGCCGACCTACACCTTCCCGAACCTCCGCTCCCGCCCCCGGTACTCCGCGACGCAGCGCTCCAGGTCGGCGGTGCTGAAATCGGGCCACAGGGTCTCCGGGAACAGATACTCGGCATAGGCGGACTGCCAGAGGAGGAAGTTGCTCGTCCGCAGCTCGCCGCTGGTCCGGATCACCAGGTCGGGATCGGGCATGTCCGGCATCTCGAACCGGGCGGCGAAGGCTGCGGTGTCGATCTCGTCCACCGCGATCCGTCCTGCGGCCGCGTCGCCGGCGAGTCTCTGCGCCGCCGCGGTGATCTCGGCGCGGGAGCCGTAGTTGAAGGCGAACACCATGGTCATACGCGTGTCGCCTGCGGTGAGTTCCTCGGCGGCCCGGATCTGGTCACGCAGCCGGTCGGACACCCGGGGATCGGCCCGGTTCCCGAGAAACCGCACCCGGACGCCGAGTTGGTGCAACTCGTCGCGGCGCCGCACCAGCAGGTCCTCCTTGAACCCCATGAGGAACTCGACCTCCTCCGCCGAACGGTTCCAGTTCTCCGTGGAGAACGTGAAGACGGTGAGCCATTCGATGCCGAGACCGAGGGCGCCGTGCACCACGTCGAAGAGCGCCTCCTCACCGGCGGCGTGACCGGCGGTGCGGGGCAGCCCGCGGGCCTGGGCCCAGCGGCCGTTGCCGTCCATGACGATCGCCACGTGGCGGGGGTCAGCCATCGACGGTCAGGGAAGCGAGGCGCCGCTCGAGGTGGTACTCCATGAACCGCCGGGTGACCCCCATCGCCTCACCGGAGAACCCGGGATCGGGGGCGGGGAGGTCTCCCAGGTCGGAGGAAGCGATCCGGGCCAGGTACCCGGTGAGCCCGGGCCGCAGCGCAATGGCGCCGGGGATGCGGTCGCGGTCGCACAGCACCCCGCCACCGGCAAAGGAGAAGCGGGACAGGTCTTCTCGCCGGCCGCACCCGGCGCAGTGGTCGAGGGCGGGGGCGATGCCCACCACCTCAGCCGCCTTGAGGAGAAACGACGCCACCAGGTCGGGATGGCGTGGGCCGGCCTCCAGCGCCCGCAACCCGCGCTGGAGGAGGAGGAATGCCCGCAGTGCCCCCTCCCCCTCCTGGGTGACGGCGTCGGCCACCTCGACCATCGTCCCCGCGGCGAGCACCCGGTCGAGATCGCCACGCAGCGCCGGGAATGCCTCGATCACGGAGACCTGGGTGATGGTGCCGAGGTTGCGCCCCTCGTAAAGCACCAGATCGATGTGGGTGAAAGGCTCGAGACGGCCCCCGAACCGGCTCTTCGTCTTGCGCACCCCCTTGGCGACCGCCCGGACCTTCCCGTGGTTCGGGCTCAGCAACACCACCACCCGGTCGGCCTCGCCGAAGGGAAACCCGCGGAGCACGATGCCCTGATCGTTGCGCAGCGCCACGATCCTCCAGGGTACCGGTGCGCCGGACCCGCCACGGGAACCGGAAACCCCGGCTGGTTCGTCCCACCGGTGCACAGTCCATCGAAGGAAGGCCCGACATGGCGATCCGCCTCCTCCCCGCCCTGCTGGCACTCGTCCTCGGGCTTCCCTCGCCGGCGCTGGCTCAGGTCGTCATCGACCCCCCGCTCCCGCCGTGCCGATGGTGGGACTGCGGGAGCCCGGCAAACGTGGTGATCGAGGAATACCGCATCGACGTCACGATCGAAGACGGCATCGCCGTCACCCGGGTGCACCAGGTCTTGCGCAACGACTCCGACTTCGTCGCCGAGGGCGAGTTCCTCCATCCCATCCCCGCCGACGCTGCGGTCACCGGACTCACCCTGTGGATCGACGGTGCACCGGTGGCCGGCGAGATCCTCGACGGCGAGGCCGCCCGCCGTACCTACGAGGACATCGTGCGGCGCACACTCGATCCGGCTCTCCTCGAATACGCCGGCGACGGCCTGCTGCGCCTGTCGGTGTTCCCCATCGGCCCCCGTGACACCCGGACCGTCGAGATCGAGTACCGCCAGGTGCTCCCCACGGACTCCGGGCTGACCCGGTACCGCCATCCCTTCGGACGCGAGCACAACGCCGAGATCGAGGCGATCGAGGCCCACGTCGAGATCCGATCAGAAGACGGCGTCAAGACCGTCTACTCCCCCAGCCACGAGATCGGTGTGAACCGGGTCAACGACCGCCTCGTCGAGGTCGGATACGAAGGGATCGGGGCGCCGGAGAGCGACTTCACCCTCTACTACTCGACGGACGCCGCCGCCGTGTCCCTCGACGTCCTCACCTTTGCCGGAGACGGTGACGGGTACTTCCTACTGCTCGCCTCGCCGGGCCTCTCCGCCGAAGAGGCGGTGGTCCCCAAAGACGTCGTGATCGTGCTCGACGTCTCCGGCAGCATGGAGGGTGAAAAGCTCGAACAGGCGCAGGACGCCGTCGGGTACATCCTCGCCCACCTCAACGATGGGGACCGCTTCGATGTCATCGCCTTTTCCACCGGCACCGACTCCTACGGCGACGGGCTCCGTTCTGCCGAGGAGGCCGGGACAGCCGGCGGCTGGGTGTCCGGGCTGGCTGCGGGTGGATCGACCAACATCGACCTGGCGCTCGCCGAGGCGTTCGACCGCGCCGGGGCCGGGCGACCCGCCTACGTCGTCTTCCTCACCGACGGTCTCCCCACGGAGGGCGTGATCGACACCCCGGAGATCCTCGCCAACCTCGAGGAGCGGGCGAGCGAGACGGTGTCGATCTTTGCGTTCGGCGTTGGATTCGACGTCGACACCTTCCTCCTCGACGCCATCGCCCGCGACCACCACGGGACCACGACCTACGTCAACCCGGACGAGGCGATCGACGCCGCCGTCGAGGCGCTGTACTCGAAAGTGGCCTCTCCGGTGCTCACCGGGGTCACCCTCGACGTCGAGGGCGTAACGGTGTCCGACCTCCATCCGGCACCGCTTCCCGACGTCTTCCGCGGAGGTCAGCTCGTGGTCGCCGGTCGCTACGAGGGCTCCGGCACCGTCACCGTCACCCTCTCCGGGAGGGTACGCGGTGAACCCATCGACCTCGTTTTCGATGACATCCGCTTTGCGGAGTCCGGGGGCGATCCGACCATCCCCCGGCTGTGGGCGACCCGCAAGATCGGTGAGCTCCTCAGGACGGTCCGCATCGATGGGCCGGACGACGAGACCATCGACCAGATCGTGCGGTTGTCGATTCGCTGGGGGATCGTGACCCCGTACACCTCCTACCTGGTCACCGAGGACGCCCCGTTCGGCGAGGATGCCATCGAGGAGATCTCCCGATCGGCGGCCGAGAACGCCGCATCCACCACCCTCCCCGCCTCCGGTGAGGCGGCGGTGGGGGCGGCGGACGCCGCCGGCGACCTGGCGACCGCCGAGACCGGCGTCGCTCCCGGGGCCGAGTACGGCGACCTCGTCCGTATCGGTGGTGGGCGCACCTTCCGTCTCAGCAATGGACGCTGGATGGACACCGCATTCGATCCGGCGTTGGACACCGTCCGGGTGGCGTTCGGCTCGGCCGACTACTTCACCCTGGCGGCATCAGACCCGACCCTGGCGGCCGCTCTGGCGATCGCGGCAGACCTGACGGTCGTCCACGGCGGGACCGCCTACGAGATCGTCGCCACCGATGCCGACGCCGATCCCCTGCCTGCCGACCTTTCCACCACGACGATGGAGGCGGGAACGACCTCCGCCCCGGCCGTCGCCCTGCCTCCCACCGGCCGGGACTCCGGAGGCCGCCTGCCGGTCGGCCTGATCGCGGTCGGGACCGCCATGGCGGCGGCGTTCCTGCTGACCCTGGCGGCGAAAAAGCGCGGCTAGTGCGGCGGGCACGGACGGCGGATCGGTCCGCACGAAACCGGTTCCGGTGCGCGACACTTGCGGCATGGCAACACCCCTGACGCAGGCGGATCGGAAGGCGCTGGCCGCCTCGCATCCCGCCTGGGCACTCGACGGCGAGACGATACGCCGCACGTTCACCTTTGCCGACTTCGCCGCCTCCGTCGGATTCGTCGCCCGCGTGGCACTCGTCGCCGAGAAGGCGGGCCATCACCCCGACATCGACATCCGGTGGAATCGCGTGACCCTGACCCTCACCACGCATTCGGTCGACGCCCTCTCCGACCGAGATCGGAGCCTGGTGGAGACCATCGACGGATGGACGGCGCCGTGACCGGATGGCAGCGCCAGGGTTTCGGATCCGTGACCCCCTACCTACTCGTCGAGGGCGCCGCCGAGCTCGTGGAGTTCCTCGAAGACGCCTTCGACGCCGAGATCCTCACCCGGCTGGATCGGCCCGACGGAACCCTCATGCACGCCGAGCTGCGGATCGGCGACAGCATGGTCATGGTGGGCGAGGCCACCGAGGAGTACGGCCCATACCCGGCGTCGCTGTACCTCTATGTCGAGGACTGCGACGACGTCTTCGCCGCTGCACTCGAGGCGGGGGCGACGATCGCCATGGAGCCCACGACCATGCGGCACGCCGGCGAGCGCTACGGCGCGGTCACCGACCCTGCGGGAAACGTGTGGTGGATCGCAACGCACCTCGAGGACGTGGACGTGGAGGAGGAGAGCCGCAGGATCGAGGAGATGACCGCCGCCGGCGAGGCCCCCTTCGACGACTACGAGGCAGAGTAGGCACCAGGCACCAGAAGCCAGACAGTTCTCAGACCTCTGGCTGGTGCCTGGTGCCTCGCATCTGCTGCCTTCTCGTCACATCCCGAGGCGCTGCACGATCCCGGGGTGCCGCTGCCAGTCCTTGTGGACCGCGACGTGGAGGTCGAGGTGCACCCGGGTGCCGAGCCGCCGCTCCAACTCGGCTCGCGCCTCGGTGCCGGCGAGACGCAGGAGTGATCCACCCCGGCCGATCACGATGCCCTTCTGGCTCTCCCGCTCGACGAGCACACGGGCCTCGACCCGGGTGACACCGTTGTCCTGTTCCCGTACCTCCTCGATGAGAACGGCGAGCGAATGCGGCAGTTCGTCGCGCAAACGATCGAGGAACTTCTCGCGGACGATCTCACCGATGAGGAAGTCGTTCGCCTGGTCGGAGGTCATGCCCGCCGGGAAGTACCGCGGGCCCTCGGGCAACAACGCGGCGACTTCGGACACGACCGGTTCGAGGTTGGCGCCGAGAGTTGCGCTGACCGGGACGTAGGCGGCGAACCCCCACCCGGAGGCCACCGCGAGCCGCTCCGCGACGTCGTTGGGACCGGCGGCATCGACCTTGTTCACGATGCACACCGTCGCCAGACCGGCCTCCTGAAGGCGACCGGCGATCAACCGGTCCCCGGGACCGATCTTGCCGGTGGCCTCGATCACGAAGAGGCAGGCATCGGCCTCGGCCATCGACGCAGCCGCCACGGCGTTGAGTCGATCTCCCAGGGCGGTCCGGGGGCGGTGGATACCCGGGGTGTCGACGAGGACGATCTGGAGGTCCGGGCGATCCACGATCCCGCGGATCGTGTTACGCGTCGTCTGCGGGCGCATCGAGGTGATCGCCACCTTGGTGCCGACCAGGGAGTTGACGAGGGTCGACTTGCCGACGTTCGGCCTTCCGATGACGGGCACGAACCCCGATTTCACCCTTCGGTCACCCGAACCCGAGAGACACGGCGCCCCTGAACCCGCTCCGCGGTGAGCCTGAGCCCGTCGATGTCGAAGCTCTCCCCTTCTTGGGGCACCCGTCCGGCGAGACCGAGGATCAACCCTCCCACCGTGTCCCAGTCCTCGTCGGGAAGCGAATGCCCGACGAGTCGTGACAGGTCCTCGACCGACAGGCGGGCGTCGACGATGTATCCGCGGTCGAGCGGCTGGATCATCCCCTCCTCGGTGTCGTACTCGTCGGCGATCTCCCCCACGATCTCCTCGAGGAGGTCTTCGATGGTGACCAGCCCGGCGGTGCCTCCGAACTCGTCGACGACGATCGCCAAGTGCACCTTCTTCCGCTGCAGCTCCCGGAGCAGCTCCGACACTCGCTTCGTCTCCGGGACGAAGTGGGCGGGGCGCATCAGCGACCGCACGGGCACCGGGCTCCCCCCGATGTCGTGGAACCTGAGGAGATCTCGGCCGTACAGCACGCCGACGATGTCGTCGAGGTTGTCACCGGTGACCGGGATCCGCGATCTCCCGGATTCGAGGAGGATGTCGAGCGCACGATCGCTGTCCGCGGGGGCCGCCACGGTCACCATGTCGGTACGGGGCACCATCACCTCGCGAACGATGGCGTCGGTGAACTCGAGCACCGACGAGATCAGCTCTCGCTGCTCCTCGTGCTCCTGCTCGTCCTCCTCGGCGTCTTCGTCCTCACCCTCCTCGTCCGAGATCACATCGGCAGCCCGCCCACCGAACCGGATGGACCACGCGAGCACCGCCGAGAGCCGGTAGGCCGGCCGCCGCGGCATCGCCCGGCCGAATGCCCGGGGAATGGCGTCGCCGCCGAGCACCAGGATCACCCCGAGGGCGAGCAGCGACCCCAAGAGCACCCAACCGGAGGCGAGCGCCGTCATCGCCCAGGTAGCCGGAATGGCGGCGGTGACGAGGATCGCGGAGTGGACCATGCCGATCGATGGCTGCACCGACAGCGGTTCCTCGAGGAGATCGGCCACCCGCGCCGCACCGGCAATCCCTTCGGCAGCATCGCGTAGGGCGTCGGCACGGTGCGTGCGCAGAAGCGATGCGCCCCCGAACCGCAGAGCGGCGCCGAAGGCCGTGAGCAACGCGCTGAGGCCGAGGGCGAGGGCGATCACGACCACGACCTCCCGATCAAACCGAGGAGTTCGTCCTCCCGGCGCTCCATGGCCTCGCCGGCCGCATCGTCGTCGTGCTCGTAGCCGAGCAGATGGAGCATCCCGTGCGCCAGCAGGAAATGGAGGAAGTCCTCGTACGGGATGTTCTCCTCCCGGGCACGACGGGCGACCTCGACCGGGCACAAAAAGACGTCACCGAGGTTCAGCGGGGGCTCGCCGGGAACGGGGCGGGGTGGATCGCCGGGTACCAAGGTCTCGGTGGGGAACGCCAGGACGTCGGTGGGACCCTTGCGATCCATGAAGCGCTCGTTGTAAGTGGCCATCTCCAGGGCGTCGACGAGGTACACCGCGACCTCGGTCTCGGAGGGGAATCCCTCGGCAACCAGCACTCGCTCGGCAAAGGAACGCAGCGACTCCCCATCGGCGGGGTGCCCTTGCTCATCACTGTAAAAGACGTTCACGCCGGCTGTGTGCTCCGTGTGGCCGGGAAACCCGGATACGGGATCCGGGTGTGGTAGTACCCGATCATCGAGTCGACGAAGGCCTCCTTGATCCGTGTGAGCTCACCAAAGGTGACGTCGGACTCCTCGAGCTGCCCATCCTCGACCTTCTCGGCGATGATGCTCTCCACCAGTTCGCGGATGCTCTCACTCGTCGGGTCCTCGCTCTGCACCAGGGCCCGGGTCCCGGCCTCGGTGGCGTCGGCGAGCATGATGATCACCATCTCCTTGGTCTTGGGTTTGCGCCCTCGGTGGCGGTAGTCGGCGGGGTCGAAACGTTCGCCGTGCGCCTCCTCGGCCTTGTGCGAGAAGTACCGCATCAGGCTGGTGCCGTGGTGGGTGAGGATTCCCTGGGCGACGTCGGGAGGGATGCGGTAGCTGCGGGCGAGACGAAGCCCCTCGGCCACGTGGCTCCGGATGATCGCCGCCGACTCCTCCGGGGGCAGACGATCGTGCGGATTGGTCACGCCGAACTGGTTCTCGACGAAGTACTTCGGCTGCACCGTCTTCCCCAGGTCGTGGTAGTACGCCATGGCTCGTGCCAGGAGCGGATTGGCTCCCACGGCGCGCGAGGCCCGGTCGGCGAGGTTTCCCACGAGGACCGAGTGGTTGAAGGTCCCCGGAGCGGTCTCTTCGATCCGTCGCAGCGCGGGATGGTTCCGGTCGGTGAGGTCGAGGAGAGTCTGCGTCGTGGTGATGCCGAACAGCGAGGCGAGCACCGGGAGCACCCCGAGGGCCACGACGCCGCTGGCGATACCGCCGACGGAACCCCACACCGCGGAGAGCACGACCGTCTCCGACCCGTAGAAGAACCAGGCGATTGCTCCGGCCAGCGGGACGTGGACCAGCGCCGAGAACACCACCGCCAGGTTCAGTTGGGCGCGTGAAGCCACGGACGACACCAATGGGATCGGGGTCAGGGTCGCCGCCGCCGAGAACACCACGAGCCCGAGGTCGCCGGTCGCCAGGGCCACGAACGCGGAGACCGGGAGCGCCATCAGCACGGCCACCCGCGAATCGAACAGGTTGGCGGCGAGGTAGCCGAACAGGGCCGCGGGAAGCAGGAATCCGAGCTCGACGCGATCGCGCGACACCAGTTCCGGCACCCGGGCCGCCAGCGCGGCGAGCACGAGAAGGAGCCCGAAGACGGCGACCATCTTCGGGCGGCGCCACAGGTCGGTTGCGATGCGGGCCACGAACACGGCGGCGAGGGCCACCACGATCAGCGCGACCAGAGCCAACGCCCGCACCGGTGACCCCTCATCGCCCGTCTCGAGCAGGCCGAGCTCCTCCATGGCTGCGAGCTGGACTGCGGTGATTCGACCGCCCTGGCTGACGATGTTCTCGCCGGGGACGAAGACAACGGTGAAGTCGGTGACCTCGTCGCGGGCCTCTTGCCGGGCGAGCTGGGTGGCGGCATCGTCGCGGAACCGATTGGCCTGCAGGTACAACTGGACGACGTCGGCGAGGGCCGCCTCTGCCTGCGGCCTGATCTCGTCGGGAAGCAGCACCAGGGAGCGGGGCCGGGTGGCCAACGCGTCGCGCACCGCCCCGAGTTCCGTGGTCTTGATGCCATCGAGCAGGTACTCCTCGGCGATGTCGATCGCCTCCTGACGCACCAGGGGAAACAGCGCGTTCTCGCCGGCGGCGATGCGATCCACGTCGCCGTTCACCAGATCCACCAGGGTGGCGATGGTCTGGTCGCGGAGCAGCGGGTACTCATCCTTGACGAAGAGGATTTGCTCGGTGCGGGCCGGCGGTTCCGGGGGAAGGGTTGTCGTGGTCGTCTGTTCGGTCGTGGTCGAGCCGTCGGTACCGTCCTGAGCCGTGGTCGTGGTCTCCGCCGTGGTGGTGGTCTCCGCCGTGGTGGTGGTGGGACCGGTCGTCGTAGTGGTATCGGGCGGCAGTACCGGCTCGGCGGCAAGCCCGACGATGGCAAAAACGTCGGCCACGGCATCGAGCACCGTCTCGGTGACCTGGGTGTCCGTCTCGTAGACGTCGTCGACGAGTGCTGCGGCCTGGTTGCGCGCCGCCTCGGTGGCCGCCCGGTCGACGACGGATACCTCCGCCGGGGCGATGATGGTCTGGGGCGCCGCCTCCCCCTCGCGCAGCACGACCGGGGCCGGCCCCAGGTCCTGGCCGATGGCCAGGATCGCGACCACCAACACGCCTGCCAGGGCGACGACGCCGAGCCGGAGAACGCCGGACACCCGGGCCAACAGCCTCATCGTTCCTTGCCCTCCTCGTGGATGCGATACGCCTCCACGATCGAGGCCACGATGCGATGCCGGACCACGTCCTCGGCGCCGAGGGTGACAAAACACATTCCGGGGATGTCGACGAGAACCGACCTCACCTGGCGGAGCCCCGAGGCGCGCCCACTGGGGAGGTCGACCTGGGTGATATCGCCGGTGATGACCATCTGCGAGTTGAAGCCGAGTCGGGTGAGGAACATCTTCATTTGCTCCGGCGAGGTGTTCTGCGCCTCGTCGAGCACCACGAAGGCGTCGTTGAGAGTGCGGCCCCGCATGTAGGCGAGCGGGGCGATCTCGATACTCCCCCGCTCCAGGAGCCGCGCAGTTTCTTCGGGTCCCAGCATGTCGAACAGGGCGTCGTAGAGCGGACGGAGGTAGGGGTCGACCTTGGCGGCCAGATCCCCCGGCAGGAATCCGAGTCGTTCTCCTGCCTCCACCGCGGGGCGGGTGAGGATGATCCTGGTGAAGGCGCCGGTCTGGAGGCCGTTCACCGCCAGCGCCATGGCGAGGTAGGTCTTCCCGGTGCCGGCGGGCCCGATGCCGAAGACGACCGTGTTCTTGCGGATGGCGTCGACGTAGCGCTTCTGGTTGAGCGTCTTCGCACGCACCACCTTGCCCCGCCCCACCGGGACGCCGTCGGTGAAGACGTCCGACGGACTGGGGATGTCGGCTTTTACCAGGTCGACAACCCGGCGCACCCGGTCGACGTCGAGTGTCTGGCCCTCGCGGACCAGGACCAGCAGCTCCTCGAGCGTGGTCTTGACGAGGGTGGTCACCGCATCGGCGCCGGTGATGCGCAGCACGTCGCCTCGGGCGACGATCGACGCGTCCGGATAGGCCTCCTCGACGATGCGGAGGAAACCGTCGCGTTCACCCAGGAGGGCGAGCATGTAGTGGTCACCGGGTACGCGGAGCGTGACCTCGGCGACGGAAGGGTGGGTCAAAGAAGTCCTCGTAACGAGGGAATCATGAGGATGGGAAAGTATATCGGGAGGCGTGCGTAGAACAGCGAGGCACCAGGCACCAGGCAGAAAACACGATGTATGAGGGACGAAACCCAGTGCCCAGTGCCTGCCCCCTACTCGGCGATGAGACCAACGTCGCTCAGCCGTTCGGAGAACGACTCCTCGGACTGATCGATGAGGAGGGCCAGCAGCCGCAGGTCGTCGCGCCTGATGGTCAGGACCTTCCCGTTGAAGTCCTGGCGCATCATCTGGATCGATCGCAGGAACCGGGTGAAGATCACCGACTCGGTGCCCGAGAGCCGCTCGAGGCGGTTGAGGTCGATGGTCACCCCGCCGGTGGGCAGGGGCTGCATGGTGCGCTCTCCGGCCTCGTCCTGCGGAAGGAAGTGAGAGATCGGCACCTGGAAGAACTGTGAGAGCCTCTGCAGCCTGGGCAGCGACAGGCTGCGCTCGCCCCGCTCGTACGCCCCCACGACGGCCGCCTTGAACTCTCCGCCGGAGAGCCGCTGCACCTCCTGCAACGAGAGACCACGTTGCCTGCGGATCGACCGCAGCCGACCACCGACCATGTCGTTGTACGAGGCCGTCACCTGGCTACTCCCTCCGCCACGTGCTGCACCGGACTGCTGCCCATGCCCGCTCCGTGAGCAATGGCCGCGCTGCGCGCTCATGTTAGCGACGCACAGTGAGCACCGTCCAGCGCTCCGGTCAGCCGCCCCGCCGGCGGCGCTTGCCCGGCGCCGTGGGAGATTCCCCCGCCGCCGCAAAGGCACGAAGCGCCTCTTCCTGTTCCCGGGTGAGGCTGGAAGGGATTTCGACGATCACCTCCACCAGCAGATCACCCCGCCCCCGACTTCGCAAGCGGGGCATGCCATGTCGGGACAGCTTGAACACCGTTCCCGGCTGCGTGCCCGCAGGGATCGTGATGTCGACGTTCTCTCCGTCGACGGTGGGAACGGCGACATCGACACCCAGTGCCGCTGCGGCGATACCGAGCCGGACCCGATGCACCAGGTCGGAACCGTGACGGACGAAGCGCGGGTCGGCCTCCACCTGCACCTCGACATACAGGTCGCCGGCCCGGCTCCCCGCCTCACCGGCGGCACCCCGGCCGGGCATGCGCAACCGCCCGCCGTCCTCGATCCCGGCCGGAACGTGGACGGTCACCATGACGTCCTCGTCGACCGCCCCACGTCCGTCGCAGCGCTCGCAGGCCTCGACGACGAGCTTGCCCCGCCCCCGGCAGCGATTGCAGGGGACGATCGACATCGCGGCGCCGAGCAGGGTCTGCCGTGTCAGCCGGATCGACCCCTGACCCGCGCAGCGATCGCAGGTGGCCAGATCCGCACCGGGGGCCGATCCCGATCCGAAGCAGACCGGGCAGGCGACCGGCGCCCGGAAGCCCACCTCGCGGTCGACCCCACCTGCGGCCTCGGCGAGTGTGATGGTGACCCGGACACCGACGTCGCGACCCTGCGCCGGCCCCGCCGTCCCGCCGCCGAACGAACCCAAACCGCTACCGAAGAAGCGCGAGAGGAGGTCCTCGACGCCGGCAAACGAGGAGAAGAGGCCGGTCATGTCGATACGGTCGCCGCGGTCGTAGGCGGCGCGCCGCTGCGGATCGGAGAGCACCTCGTAGGCCTCGGCGATCCGGCGGAATCGCTCCTCCGCAGTCGGATCGCCCGGATTGGAGTCGGGATGCGACTCGCGGGCGAGCCGGCGAAACGCCCGCTTGATGTCGTCGGTGCCGGCATCCCGGGAGACGCCGAGCGTCTCGTAGTAATCCGTCACGTCAATGGTTCAGGCTGTCGCCGAGGGCGTCGGATACCTCTTCGACGACCCGGATCGCCCGGCGATAGTCCATACGCATCGGCCCGAGCACACCGACCCGTCCCTTCGCCCCCGCCGCCAAGAACCCGGAAGAGACGACGGCAAGATCCTGTTCTGCGGCGTGGATCTCGGGGCCGAGGCGCACCGACGTCCCCTCGGCGCGGTCGTCGAGCAACTCGAGGACGGTGGCCTCCCGCTCGAGGAGGGCCAGCACCCGATGGAGCTTGGCGAGGTCTTCCCAGAGCTCGACCATCCGGCTCGCTCCGCCGACGTATATCTCACGGTTCCGATCGAGTGCCCCGGCGATCGCCGACATCGTGAGACCGACCAGCGTTGCCACCCGCGCCGGCGTGGCCGTCGGAGGCGAGACGAGATCGTCACTCAGCTCACGACCGACGAGGGTATCGAGCGCGGCGGCGGCCTCGGCGACCTCGTCGGGGCTGACCGGTGCCTGTGGCCGCACCAGGGACTGGTGGACACGGCCGGTCTCGGTTACCAACACGAGCACGATGACGTCCGGTTCGACGGCGAGGAGATGGACGTCGCGCACCACGTGTCCGCGGAGACCCGGGCCGAGCACCACCGCCGGGTAGTGGGTGATCTCGCTCAACAGGTCCGACGTCTCGCGGAGGATGCGGGAAAACTCGGCCTGCACCGTGCCGAAGAAGGCGTCGATCCGGCCCCGCGTCGATGCCCGCAGCGAGCCCGGGGAGAGGTGGTCGACGAAGTACCGGTACCCGCGGTCGGTGGGAACCCGCCCCGCCGAGGTGTGCGGCTGGGCGACGAGGCCGAGCCGCTCCAGGACCACCATCTCGTTGCGGATCGTGGCACTGGACAAGTCGAGGCCGGAGCGATCGAGGATGGCGCGCGACGACACCGGGGCCCCGGTGGCGATGTGGCCCTCGACGAGGGCGCCGAGGATGGCGGCCTTCCGTTCGTCAAGCATCCCGACCCCAGGATAGCAGCGAAGCGCAGTTCGTTAGCACTCGATCGGTTCGAGTGCTAACAGTTCGCGGGCGACCTCGTCGCCGAGGAGCGGCCTCGTGACGCGCACCCGGTCGCCGTCGGCCGCGATCACTCCGGCGGCGACGAGACGCTCACCGGCGGGCGAGGCCAGCAGCGCGGACCCGGCACTCCCTGCGGGTACCCCGGCGGCACGCCGCAATCCGAGAAGCACCCGCTCCACCTCGCGGTTCCACCCGGTGAGGTGCTCGCGCCCGGAGACGGGACTCTCCCCGGCGAAAACCCGTTCCTCGTACCGGTCGACGCGGCGGATGTTCCACGACCGCTCCCCGTCGCGGTGGCGGTGGGCGCCGTTACCGAAGGCGGCGTACTCCCCCTGCGCCCAAGTGATGAGGTTGTAGACACAGGCCCTGCCCGGTCGGGCGAAGTTCGAGGTCTCGTAGCGCACCAGGCCGGCAGCCTCGGCTGCGGCCGTCGCTGCTTGATAGCAATCCGCCTGCTCGTCGGGGTCGGGCGCCGCCGCTCCCGCCGCGACCGCCCGCGACAGCGCGGTGCCCCGCTCCACGGTCAGCGCGTACACCGAGAGGTGATCGACATCGGAGGCGAGCACGCCCCGAACCGACTCGATCCAGGTGGCGTCTCCGGGGGTTCCAAAGATGAGGTCGGCATTGACCGATGGAAAGATTCGTCGGGCCACGCCGAGCGCGGCCACCGCCTCCTCCGGACCATGACTCCTCCCCAGCGAGCGGAGCACGGAGGAATCGAGGGACTGCACCCCCAGCGAGATCCGGTTGAAGCCGGCGGTGCGCAACCCGGCGGCGACTCCCGCGTCGACATCCTCGGGGTTGGCCTCGATGGATACCTCCGCCCCGGGGGCCAGGCCGAACCGCGAGGCCAATTGCTCCACGACCTCGGCCAGGCGCCGTGGGGGCAGCGACGTCGGAGTGCCGCCCCCGACGAAGACGGCGTCCAACGGCCGGGAGAAGGGCTCCGCCGATGCGATCTCGGCGAGGAGGGCCGTCACGTAGCGGTCGGTATCGCCTCCAACCTGGACTGCAAAATCGCAGTAGGGGCACAACCGGCGACAGAACGGGACGTGGACGTAGGCGGCGACGAGCTCGGCGGCCGCATCGACCACCGCGGGATTGTCGGGCCGATCAGTCCTCATCGACCCGGAGGACGGCGATGAAGGCCTCCTGCGGCACCTCGACCGAGCCCAGCATCTTCATCCGACGCTTCCCCTCTTTCTGCTTCTCCAGCAGTTTGCGCTTCCGCGTGACGTCGCCCCCGTAGCACTTGGCGAGCACGTCCTTGCGCTTCGCCTTGACGGTCTCGCGGGCGATGATGCGCGACCCGATGGCGGCCTGGATCGGCACGTCGAACAACTGGCGCGGGATCAGTTCGCGCAGGCGATCCACCAGCTTGCGCCCGTACAGGTACGCCTTGTCCTTGTGGACGATGGCGGAGAAGGCGTCGACGGGCAGCTCATTGAGCAAGATGTCCACCCGCACCAGGTCGGACACGGCGTATCCGTCAACCTCGTAGTCGAGTGAGCCGTAGCCGCGCGTACGCGATTTCAGCTGATCGAAGAACCCGAACACGATCTCGGCCAGCGGCACCCGGTACACGAGCTCGATGCGCTCCTTGGACAGGTAGTTCATCGAGGACATCACCCCGCGGTGCTCCTGGAGCAGCTCCATCACCGTCCCGGTGTACTCGGTGGGCGTGAGGATCATGACCCGCATCATCGGTTCGCTGATCTCGATGCGCTCGATCGATTCGGGGAGGTCCTGCGGGCTGCGCACCTCTCGGATCTCGCCGCCGGAGAGTCTCACCCGAAAGGCGACGGACGGTGCGGTGGTGACGAGCTCGAGCCCGTACTCGCGCTCCAGTCGCTCCCGAACGATCTCCATGTGGAGCAGCCCGAGGAACCCGCACCGGAAGCCGAAGCCGAGGGCGCGGGAGGTCTCCGGCTCGTAGACGAGCGCGGCATCGTTCAGGCGCAGCCGCTCCAATGCCTCGCGCAACCGCTCGAATTCGTCACCGTCGGTCGGGAACAGACCGGAGAACACCATGGGTTTCGGCTCGCGGTACCCGGGCAGCATCTGCTTCGCCGGCCGGTCGCGCCGGGTGACGGTGTCTCCCACCTTGATCCGTTCCACCTCCTTGACCCCGGTGATCAGGTACCCCACCTCCCCGGCGCTCAGGGAGGCCACCGGCACCGCCTTCGGGGTGAGCACCCCGACCTCTTCGGCGGGCAGGTCCTCACCGGTCGCCATGAAGCGCAGCGGATCCCCGGTGGCGACGACACCGTCGGTGACCCGCACGTAGCAGACGACCCCGCGGTAGATGTCGTAGTAGGAGTCGAAGACCAGGGCACGGAGGGTGCCGTCGCCCGCCGGCGCCGGTGGGGGAAGCCGATCGACGATCGCCTCGAGCAGAGCGTCGACCCCTTCACCGGTCTTGGCGGATACCCGCAGCACTTCCCCGGGATTCCCCCCGAGCACGGCGGCCACCTCGAGGGCAACGCGTTCGGGGTCGGCGGCGGGGAGGTCGAGCTTGTTGAGCACCGGGATGACCTCGAGCCCGCCTTCGATCGCCAGGTAGGCGTTGGCCAGGGTCTGCGCCTCCACCCCCTGGGCGGCATCGACGAGCAGGATCGCCCCCTCGCAGGCTGCGAGGCTCCGGGACACCTCGTAAGAGAAGTCGACGTGCCCCGGGGTGTCGATCAGGTTGAGGATGTACTCCTCGCCGGTCCGGGGAGAGGTGTAGTGGAGCCGGACCGCCTGCGCCTTGATCGTGATCCCCCGTTCCCGCTCGAGGTCCATCGAATCGAGGACCTGTTCCCGCATGTCGCGCGCCGCGATCGCCCCGGTCCGCTCGAGGATCCGGTCCGCAAGGGTGGACTTGCCGTGATCGATGTGCGCGATGATCGAGAAATTGCGAATGCGCGAGGTGTCGGTCATCCAACTCCGGCGGGGCTCGGCATTGTACCGGTGCCCCCCTGCACCAGGCACGAGCCGCACGTCGCCCGTCACTAGTCATCCGACGCCCCGTCGCCCGTCGCCAGCCAAACGTCGCCCACCATCAATCACCACCCGTTCCTGCCGGGAAACGGGAAACGGGTAACGGCAGCTTGCAGAAACCGACGTGAGAACCCCTAGTTAGGGTCCTCACGCTGTTCTGCCCGTGGCACCTGCTATTCTCCCTTCGTTCCCCGCACCGACTGGTTCTCCAGCCATGGCCAACATCGCCTCCCAGATCAAGCGCAACCGGCAGACGGTGAAGCGGCATGCCCGCAATCAGGCCGTTCGCTCCGAGTTGAAGACCCGCATCAAGAAGACGGCCGAGGCGGCCGCTGTCGGCGATGCCGCAGCCACCGACCAGGCCTTCCGGGCGGCGCAGAAGCGGATCGACACCGCGGTCTCCAAGGGCGTCCTCCACAAGCGCACTGCCGCCCGGCGCAAGTCGCGCCTCGCCCGGCGCATCAACGCGTCGGCCTGACCCCCGGAAACAACCCATGGTCGACGATCAGACCACCTGGCTGACTCTTACCGCTCACCGCAAACTGGTCGAGGAACTCGAAGACCTCACCACCAACGGCCGCCGTGCGATCTCCGAGCGCATCGGCGAAGCCCGCTCCCACGGCGACATCCGGGAAAACGGCGATTACGACGCCGCCAAGAACGAGCAGGGCCTCATGGAGGCTCGGATCCGCAAGATCCGCCACATCCTCGACACCGCCGAGGTCCGGGAGGCGCCGGTCGGCGACGAGGTCACCGTGGGGTGTCTGGCGCTGGTGCGCCGCGCCGACGGCGCCGAGATGGAGGTCTTCGTCGCCACCCAGGAAAACAAGATGCCGGGCTTCGTGCTGGCGTCGCCGTCGAGCCCGATGGGCGCCGCTCTACTCGGCACGAAGGTGGGCTCCACGGTGAGCTACGAGGCGCCGGGAGGCACGTTCCGACTGACGGTGCTGTCGGTAAGACCGTTCGAAGGCTGAGGAGAGGCACCAGGCACCAGGCACCGGGCACCAGGCACCAGACACCGGATGCCGGATGCCTACGTAGACTCGGAATCCCAGCCTGGAGCCTGGGGCCTGGAGCCTTCTTCATCCTCTTCCCCGGTACCACCGGGCGAGGGCGACGGTGAGCCGCTCCATCGTCACCCGATGGGTCGATTCGGGTTCGCTCTTCAGGGTGACGTCGGCGCGGGCGACGGCGGCGAGAGCGCGGCGCAGGTCGTCATCGCTCCCCTTGGTCCGGGTGTCCCATGCCTTCTCCACCGGGAAGTGCTTCGGAGAGGCATCGAGCCATTCGGCGAAAACCTCGATCGACGGCGCCACCCGCGCCAGAGCCCGCCGCTTGAGATCCGACTCGACAAAGGCGAGCAACTGGAGCGGATGTCCGTGGGTCAGAAAGTCCGCAAGCCTTCGCAGCGCCTGACCGACGTTGCCGTCGGCCACCGCATCGGCGTAGTGCCACATCGGTTCGTCGGGTCGGTTGCGAAAACGCGTCGCCACCGTCTCCGCGGTGACCGGTCCGGACCCGACGAGTTGGTCGAGCGCCTGCCCGATCGCCGCGGTGTCGGTGCCGAACCGCTGCACCAACGCAGCCGTCGCCGCGGCGTCGAGCCGGATCCGGCGCTCCCGTGCCTCCTCGCGGACCCAGCCGGGCACGTCGCGTTCGGAGAGTTTGCGCACGGTGTGCGACTCACCCTCGGCCTTCACGATCTTGGCCAGCGCGGCGGGGAGCGACCCCTCGGCGACGACGACCAGCACCACGCTGTCGGGATCGAGGCCGGTCGCCAGGTCGGCGACGATCGCGGTCTCGGCGGCTTGCAGCTGGTGGGCATCGATCACCAGCACCCCGCGGCGACCCCCGAAGAGCGAGCCGCTCTGTAGGGCGGGAACCAGGCGCTCGATCTCGGCACGCAGCATTCCGTCCTCGCCCTCCTCGCCGGCGCCGCGCCCCGGGATGTCGATGCGGTCGACCCCGTCGACACCCGCCTGAGCGAGCAGTTCACGGGCGCGCTCCAGCATCTCGAGACGCTCGCCGGGACCGGCCTCCCGGGGACCCACCACCGCGTGCAGGGCCTTCACCCGGGCGACGGTAGCGGCGCCGCCGGGACGGCGAGCCTGTCGAGCCGGAGCGTCACCGTGCCGTCGCGATCGGTACGAAACACCACTGCACCGGTCGCCTCCAGTGCCGCCACCACCTCCGCCGAGGGGTGGCCGAACGTGTTCTCGCCCACGCTGATCACCGCGATGTGGGGGGCGCTCGCGGTGATCCAAGCGAGGTCTGAGGTCGCCGACCCCTGGTGCGGCACCTTGAGCACGTCGGCGCGCAGCGGCCCGAGGTCGGCCTGGGCGATCGCCTCGATGTCGCCGCTGAAGAGGACGGCGATGCCGGCCGCGGTGACCCGCACCACCAGCGACCCATCGTTGGGTGAGGCGTACCTGCGCAGCGGTGCCAGGACCTCCACGGTGAACGAGCCCACCTCGGCCACCGTCCCCACCGGCGGAACCGCAACATCGGCTCCGAGCGCCTCCTGCTCCGCCACGAGGTCGTCCAGGGGCGATCCCTCCCCGAGTTGCGGCGGATGCCACACCCGGGTCACCGGCACGTGGAGACCGACCAGTGCGGTGGTGTGATCGGCGTGGCGATGCGACACGATCAGCAGGTCGATGCGCCGCACCCCCGCCTTGCGCAGGTGGGCGCGCAGCACGGCCGGGTCGGGCCCTCCGTCCACCAGGATCACCTCCCCGGATGGCCCCCGCAGCAGGGCGGCGTCGCCCTGTCCGACGTCGAGGAAGGACACGGTGGGGCCTCCGGGCGGCCCGGCCGGCGCCACCGCGACCGCGACCGCCATCACCGCGGCGGCGGCGACCACCGGGCGCAGCGAGCGGACCGCAAAGGCCACAAGACCCAACCCGAGGCACAGGGCAACCTGCACCGCCTCCAACTGGGGCAGGTCGGCGGCGCCGCGGGCGATGCGGAGCACGATCCCGGCAATGCCGGCGGCGAGCCCGACCACCGGACCGGCGCCGAGCAGGGCTCCGATCCCTCCGAAGATGGTGGCCAGCGTCACCAGCGGGGCTGCCACCAGATTGGTGACGGGAGCGAGCAGCGGAACCACACCGAAATGAACCAGTAGGAGTGGGGCGACTGCCGCCTGAGCAGACATCGTCGCCCCGAGCGTCGCCCAAACCCAGCGGGGTCGCCGCTCGCGCCACAACGGAAGGCCGGTGAGGATCCCGGCGGTCGCTGCCACCGAGAGCTGGAACCCGATCTCGGCTACCAGACCGCCGTCGACGAGGACGAGCACGGTCACCGCCCACGACAGTGCCGCCCACGGCGACACCACTCGGCCGATCAGCCGGCCGCCGAGCACCATCGCCGCCATGACCGCAGCCCGCAACACCGAGGGCTCCCATCGGGTGACGACCACAAAGACGGCGAGACCGGCCAGCCCGGCGACGGCGCGACGCCGCGGGCTCCACGCCAACGGACCGGAGACGATCCACCAGGCGGCCAGGAACAGCGCAACGTTGCTCCCCGAGACCGCCACGAAGTGGCTGAGACCGGCGGCGCGCAACGCTTCGGCATCCGAGTCGGGAAGGGCGGTCACGTCCCCGATCAGGAACCCGGATACGAGCGCCCCCTGCGGGGTGGCGGAGACGGCGCCGAGACCGCCCAACACCCGGCGGCGCAGGCGGTTGCCCAGCCTGAGGAGCGGATTGGCCGACTCGCCGAGACGGTCGAACCGATCGGCGTCGACCACGCCTCCGATCCACCCCCGGCGGGTGCGGAACGAGGCCGGCTGCAGCGCGCCATCGACCGCCACCGGTTCGCCGGCGGCGACATCGTCGACGGCGCCGGTCACCAGCAGCCGGGGCCCCTCCCACGGCACCCAGTCGTCCCCGACGAGGACGTGGGCAGGGTCGACCACCAGGCGCCGCTCCCCGGCGGCGCCGGTGGGATCACCCGCGGCGACACCGACCAGAGCGACGTGGCCTGCGGGCACGGCGACCACGGGAGGCCGGTCCCGCACTGCGGCGCCGTGTCCCGAGAGAGCCCCGGCCAGCAGCACCACCCCGACCGCCACCATGGGACGGCTGCGGAGGATCACGGCGCCCGAGGCGGCCGCGGCTGCGAGGAGGACTGCGCCGGGCACGCTCTCGCTCCCAACCCAGGCTCCGAGCCACGCGGCGATGGCGCCGGCGGTGGCGAGCCACTCGCCGTGCCCGGGAAACGCGATCAGGGCACGATCACGCTCTCCCGCATCGCCGCCAGCTTGCTCTCCCCGATGCCGGGGACGTCGAGGAGATCCTCGATCGTGCCGAACGGACCGTGGGTGTCGCGGTACTCGACGATGCGAGCCGCCAGCACCGGGCCGACTCCGGGGAGCACCTCGAGGGCGGCCACGTCGGCGGTGTTGATGCGGACCCGCCCGTCGGTGGGTGCGGAGGCGTTGCCGGGCGTCGACGCATCGGGGACCACCAACTGCTGGCCGTCGGTGATCGGTGCCGCCAGGTTCAACGATGACAGATCGGCTCCCGGCAGGGCGCCCCCGGCCGCGACCACCGCATCCGCCACCCGGGCATCGGCGGGTAGGGAGACCAGGCCCGGCGATGCCACGCTCCCCGAGACGTGCACGGTCACGATGCCGGCGGTGGTGCGGGACGGGGCGATCTCGACCCGCGGCGCTGCGGCCGGCGCCGGCCACAACAGGAAGGCCCCGGCGATCCCGGCGATGCCGATGGCGATGGCGGCGACCCAGGAGCGGTCCACGCCCCGCGATGTATCAGGTCGGCGGGTCCCGGGGAACCCCTATGCGGTCGTCAGTCGCCCGACGCCAGTTGGCCCGACGCCCGACGCCCGTCTCCAGCCAGACGGCCACCCGCTGCCCGCCACCCGCTTCCCCGCTTCCCGCCACCCGCTTCCCGCCAAGCCGACGCACCTCGGCCGGCTGGCAGCACGCCTTCCACCGTGAACCCGTCAATCGCCAACTGCCAACCGACAGTTGGCGACGGGCGACGGGCGACGGGCGACGGGCGACAGGAAACGGGAAACGGGAAACGCTACGCGGCGAACACCGCGATCACGGTGATCAGGTTGAAGCCGGCGTGGATCGCCACCGGGCGGCCGAGCCGGCCGGTGCGGAGCCTCTCGTTGCCGAGCACGAGCGCCAGCACGAAGAGGAACGGCACCGAGAACGCCGCCGCCGGGTCGACGAGGTGGAGCAGGGCGAACCAGGCGCTGGAGACGGAGACGGCCCACCTCCGACCCCTGCCGAGCAGCGCCGGGAGCAGCATGCCGCGGAAGACGACCTCTTCGGCGATCGGCCCGACGATCACCAAGCCGGCGACCACCAGAAGCCTGGTCCCCCAACCGACCGACTCCGCGGCGGCGGTGACCATCTCCTGACCGGGGACCTCCCCCTCGAAGAAGGTTTCGATGATCGAGAGTGCCACCGCGGCACCGACGATCTGGATCCCGGCCCCCACCGCCACTCCGGTGAGGTCCGACCAGCGTGCGGTGAGTGCCAGCACCCGGCGCATCGGACCGCGGCGCCGCGCCATGGCGAACGCGCAGGCGAGCGTCCCCGCCGATTGCAGGGGGAGGACCACCGCGAAGAGGTCGATGGTGCTCAGTCCGCCCCGGAACACCAACAGCGCCCCCACCAGCGAGGCCCCCAACCCGGCGAGCGTGGCCAGCAGGGCGTCACGGGCCCGCCACGGCGCAGGTTCGGTGACCGGCAGGGTCTCCTCGGCTGGAGTCACGTGCCGCCACCTCCACTCAGCGGGCCCGGGCCGGCGACGCCGCTTGCCTCCGCAGCACGCGGCGTCACCGCAGTACGACGTTTACGAGCGCCGGAGCCCGCACGATCACCCGGGCCGGCTCGGCACTCCCGAGTTGGGCTCGCACCCTGTCCGAGGCCAGAGCCAGGGCCCGCGCCTCGGCCTCACCGATGTCGGCGGAGACCTCGATGCGATCCCGCACCTTGCCGTCGACCTGCACCACCATCGTGACGGTCTCGGTGGCGGCAAGAGCCGGGTCGTAAACCGGCCAGGGGGCGTACGCCACCGACCCCGTGTGGCCCATCCGCTCCCACAGCTCCTCGGCGACGTGCGGGGCCATCGGCGCCAGCAGCCGCACGAAGGCATCCGCAACTCCGCGGGGCACCCGATCCAGGGCGACCAGCTCGTTGTTCAACTCGAAGTACCGGGCGATGGCGGTGTTGAACCCCAGCCCCTCCATGTCCTCGGTGACCGCCTTGATCGTGCGGTGGAGGAAGCGGCGCAGATCGTCGCTCGGGGCGGCATCGGTGACGAGCGCCTCATCGGTGTCGGGATCGACGAAGTTGCGCCACAACCGGTGGAGGAACCGCACGATGCCCACCGTGTCCCGAGTGGTCCACGGCTTGGAGGCGTCGAGCGGCCCCATGAACATCTCGTAGAGGCGCAACGCGTCGACGCCGAACTCGCCGAAGAAGTCGTCGGGGTTGACCGAGTTCTTCAGCGACTTGCCCATCTTGCCGTGGGATCGGGCCACCCGCCGCCCGTCGTACCAGAACTCCCCGTCGCGCTCCTCGACCTTGTCGGCGGGCACGTAGACGCCGCGTTCGTCCTGGAAGGCATCCGCCAGGATGTAGCCCTGATTGAACAAGCGACCGAACGGTTCGGCGGTCGAGACGTGGCCGAGGTCGAAGAGCACCTTGTGCCAGAACCGGGCGTACAGCAGGTGCAGCACGGCGTGCTCGACCCCGCCCACGTAGAGGTCGACACCGGATTCCCCCATCCAGTAGCGCTCCGCTGCCGGATCTGCCATCGCCCGGTCGTTATGGGGATCGGTGAAGCGGAGGTAGTACCAGCACGAGCCCGCCCACTGCGGCATGGTGTTGAGTTCTCGCGAATAGCGAACCCCATCGATCTCGACGAAGCGCCAGTCCTCCCCCACCCGGGCCAGCGCCGGAATCGGGTCGGCGTGCTGGTCGTCGGACGCCAGGGGGCGGTAGTCGTCGATTTCGGGAAGCAGCAGTGGGAGGTCGGCGTCGGCGACCGGATGCAGCGACCCGTCCGGGGCGTGCAGGATCGGGATCGGTTCGCCCCAGTATCGCTGTCGGCTGAACAGCCAGTCCCGCAGCTTGTAGGAGACCGTGGCCTGCCCGAACCCGTTGGCCCCCAGCCAGTCGATGATCGCTGCCTTGGCCGCGGTCACTCCGAGGCCGTCGAGGAAGCCACTGTTGACGGCAGGCCCGTCGCCCAGGTAGGCACTCCCGGAAAACTCGGCGGGCGGCTGCACGGTGCGGACGATCGGCAGGTCGAACTGTTCGGCGAACTCCCAGTCGCGCTCGTCCTCGCCGGGAACGGCCATGATCGCACCGGTCCCGTATCCGAACAGCACGTAGTCGGCGATGAAGATCGGGATGGGTTCCTGGTTCGCCGGGTTCACGCAGAACGAGCCGGTGAACACCCCGGTCTTCTCCTTGAGGTCGGTCTGCCGGTCGAGTTCCGACTTGTGGCCGGCGGCGCTGCGGTAGCGATCCACTGCTGCGGTGGGGGTCTTTGCTCCGCCCGTCCAGGCTTTCCTGGTGCCGGTCGGCCACTTCTTCGCGGTGAGCCAGCCGACCGCAGGGTGCTCCGGGGCGAGGACCATGTAGGTGGCTCCGAAGATGGTGTCGGGGCGGGTGGTGAACACCTCGACCACCTCGTCGGACCCCGCCACCGGGAACCGGATCGAGGCGCCATCGCTGCGTCCGATCCAGTTGGTCTGCATCGCCTTCACCGAATCGGGCCACTCGAGGAGATCGAGGTCGTCGATCAACCGATCGGCGTAGGCGGTGATCCGCAGCATCCACTGTCTCAGCGGCCGGCGGTACACCGGATGGTCGCCCCGATCCGATCGGCCCTCGCGGGTGACCTCCTCGTTGGCCAGCACCGTGCCCAGGGCCGGGCACCAGTTGACCATGACCTCCGCCAGGTAGGCGAGCCGGTGCCCGTCGACGAAGGCACGGCGCTCCGCGGCGCCGAGTGACGACCACGGCTTGCCGTCCGCCTCCCGCTTGCCGGTCTCGAGTTCCGTGATCAGGGCGGCAATGGGACGCGCCTTTTCGGCGGCCGGGTCGAACCACGAGTCGAACAGCCGGAGGAAGATCCATTGGGTCCACCGGTAGTAGCCGGGGTCGGTGGTATCCAGCATTCGATCCCAGTCGTAGGACAGCCCGAAGGAACGTAACTGGCGTTCGAAGGTGGCGACGTTGCGCTCGGTGGTGATCCGGGGGTGGATCCCGGTCTCGACCGCGTACTGCTCGGCGGGGAGGCCGAAGGCGTCGAACCCCATCGGGTGCAGCACGTTGTACCCGCGCATACGCTGGTAGCGGGAGAAGATGTCGGTGCCGATATAGCCGACCGGATGCCCAACGTGGAGCCCCTCCCCCGACGGATAGGGGAACATGTCGAGGACGTAGAGCTTGGGTTTGGAGGCGTCGAACCCGGGCTCACCGGGGTTGGGCACCCGGAAGGTGCGCCGCTCCGCCCAGCGCCGCTGCCACTTCTCCTCGATCGCCTGATGGTCGTAGCCCGCCATCGCCTCTCCCGTGGGTCACGGAGGATAGAGCCTCAAGCGCGACCTCCCTCACCGCCTCGCGCACGCTCCCGACGGGTCCGTCACCGCGACCCCGGTGGGGACACATCCCTGCCGAACACGGCAAACCAGATCGTTCCGGCGACACCAAAGCCGAAGGCGGCGAGCAGGTTCACGTCCGGGCTGATCATCCAGAGGAAGGCCCCACCCAACGCCGCCAGCGAGACCACGAGGTCGCGGATCAGGTAGTAGAGGCCGAACATCGCGGCCCGGGCGTCCTGGGGGCTGAGGTCCATGATCAGGGACTTGCGGGTCGGCTCGCCAAACTCCTTCAACCCACGCACCACGAAGGCCACGATGAGCCACCCGAACGAGCGGCTCACCAACAGCACCAGAGGGAACACGGTGAAGAACCCGAAGGTGGCCAGCACGAAAGGCTTTTTGGTGAGGCGGTCGGCGGCGGCGGCCACCGGCACGTAGATGAGGACCGCGGTCGCCATCTCGATGGTGGTGAGCAACCCGAACTGGACGGCGGTCACCGGCGACTCGATCGTCTTCATGGCCCACACCACCACGAAGGCGTAGGGGATCTGCTCGCAGAATCGGATCAGGATGTCGGACACGAGGAGATTCCGCATCGCCGGGCTCATCCTGCGCAGGAGCGCCCCGGGGTGGAAGCGGACGGACCCCGCCTTCTCCCTCGGCGGGTCGGCGGGGATCATCCGCTGCTGGAACACGAGGGCGACCGCGGCGAGTACCAGTGCGGCGCCGAAGGCTGCCCGCACCCCGTCCCGTTCGCCCCACACCGCGATGAACACTCCGCCCAGTACCGGGCCCAGCGCCATCGGGACCCGGCGCACCAGCGAGTGCATGGTCACCCCCATGGTGCGTTTCCCGGCGGGGAGCATCCGATAGATCACGCTGAGCGTGGCGGGCGCCGAGATCGCCGACCACGAGATGAAGAGCACCGCACCCGCCAATACAGCCGGCCAGGCGGGGATGGCGATCACGATGGCGTAGCCGGCCATCGCCACCAGGTTGAACACCACCAACGAGCGCCGCGGCCCGATGCGGTCGGCGAGGTATCCCCCCGGATACGAGTAGAGGGCGGAGAGCAGGTTGTCCATCGCCTGGAGCAAGCCGATGAGGAGCGTCCCGCCGCCGAGGGCGAGGAGGTAGATGGGGAGGAACCGCTCGGCGAGGTGCTCCCCCGACCCGACGAGCACCACCACGAGGAGCACACCGACCGTGGCACGCTGCAGACCGAGGAAGGTGCCGATCCGCGCCCTGCGGGTGACCGGGGGTTCGGTCACCGCGTGGAGGCGACGTCGAGGCGGCACCAGGCGTAGAGGGCGTCGTACACCTCGAACTGCCGCGCCAGGTTCTCCAGGTCATCGGGATGGCGGAGCGAGTAACCCACCGCGATCGCCTCGAGCCCGGCGGCGAGCGGATCGGCCTCAAGCCGATCGGTGTCGGCGGCGTTGACGATGCGCGCCATGCGGAGCAGCGCCGGGTCCTTCAGCCCGTACTCCTCGATGAGCACGTCGAACGTGCACAGGTCGCCGCGATGGTGCAGCGCCGCACCCGGGGTGTCGAACGGGACGGCGTCCTCCTCCTCGGCGACGGCGGCCACCCTGCTCGCAGCGACGAAGAGGAACTCAGCCTCGGAGTCGATGAAACGGGCGATCAGCCAGGGGCAGGCGACCCGGTCGACGTGGACGTGGCTGCGGGTGACCCACTTCACGAACGACCTCCCGGTGATGTCGGTGGAGCCGAGGGGCCTTGGGCTTTCTCCGCTCCGGCGGGGTCAGCGTAGTGAGCCGTTCCAATCCTCACCCGACAGCCCCCGGGTGAGGAGGCGTACCGTCATCGGCCAGACCGAGCGACACCCGCGGGTGGCATCGGAACGGCGACCACGTCTACGGTCCACGGAGCTGAGGGACATGAGATTTCGACCGGGCGGATCACATCCCGTCGTCCTGCGAGAACTGAGTCGAGATGCTTCGCGCTGAATTGAACGGTCTTTCGGTCTCCTACGAGCGAACTGGTGAAGGTCCCGCGTTGGTTCTGTTACACGGCTTCACCCACGACTCGCGGGTGTGGAGGCCCCAACTCGCGAGCCTATCGGATCGGTTCACCGTCATTGCCTGGGACGCACCGGGTGCGGGTCGGTCGCCCGACCCTCCGGAGACATTCGAGATCGGCGACTGGGCCGATTGTCTCGCGGAACTTCTCGGTGCCGCCGGGGTTCAGCGGGCACACATCCTCGGTCTTTCGTGGGGAGGGCTTCTCGCCCAGGAGTTCTATCGGCGCTACTCGACGCGCGTGCGGTCGCTCGTGCTCGCGGATACCTACGCCGGCTGGAAGGGTTCACTCCCGGAACCGATCCCCGAGGAGCGATTGGCGGCCTGTCTGCGAGATGCCTCGCTACCGCCCGGCGAGTTCGTGCCGAGATACCTGCCCGGGATGTTCGGCGAGTCCGCGACGCTGCAAGTCACAAAAGAGCTGGCAAGCATCATGTCCGACTTTCACCCGGGTGGTTTCCGCCTGATGGCGGCGGCTCTGGCGCACGCGGACACACGCGATCTGCTTCCCAGCATCCGGGTCCCCACTCTGCTGATCTGGGGTGACGCGGATACGCGGTCACCGATAACCGTTGCGCACCAGCTTCACGAGGCGATACCGGACGCGAGGCTCGCGGTCATCTCCGGGGCCGGGCACGTGAGCAACCTCGAGGCACCCGAGCAGTTCGATGCGGCGGTGCGCGACTTCTGCCTATCCGTCCCGATCGCGTGACGCGGCACCAGGTCCGGCGGCTCCCCGGACGAGAGGGTTCGCGGACGACCTCCCGATGAACCTTGACCCGAGGAGGAGACTTCTTGTGGAGCTGAGGGGATTCGAACCCCTGACCTCTTGCATGCCATGCAAGCGCTCTGCCAACTGAGCTACAGCCCCCGGAGCGGCCGCATTGTAATGCCGATCAGGTGGCGCTCACCGGGACCGTGAGACGCGGGGCGTCGGA